>DIZY01000123.1:10269-12080 GCA_002428055.1 Helicobacteraceae bacterium UBA6016 | reverse complement strand
ACAATTTGATGGAACTTCTTATTATGACAGACGCCATTAGAAGAAGTTCGGCAAAGTCGATTACTGCGGTAATTCCGTATTTTGGGTATGCAAGACAGGATAGAAAAGCGGCTCCTAGGGTTCCGATTACTTCAAAACTGGTGGCAAACCTTTTGGAGTCAGCCGGAATTACGAGAGTTGTTACAATGGATTTGCACGCGGGTCAAATACAAGGTTTTTTTGATATTCCGGTCGATAATCTTTACGGTTCAACCGTATTTGTGGATTATATCAAAAATAAAAACTTGCAAAATCCTATAGTGGCGAGTCCGGATGTGGGCGGTGTTGCGAGAGCTAGAAATATGGCTGAAAAAATGGGCTTTGATCTTGTTATCGTCGATAAAAGACGAGAGCAGGCAAATAAAAGCGAAGTTATGAATATCATCGGCGATGTAGAGGGTAAAGACGTTATCTTGGTTGACGATATAATAGATACAGCCGGCACAATTATACAAGCGGCGGCGGCGCTAAAAGCAAAAGGCGCCACATCCGTTACGGCGTGTTGTACGCACGGCGTTTTGTCTGGTCCGGCGTTTGAAAGAATAGAAAAAGGCGCGTTAGACGAGCTTGTGATTACGGATACAATACCGCATGATGTGAGCTCTCCAAAAGTAACGGTGCTTCCCGTGGCAAATATATTCGGCGAAGTTATAAGACGCGTTTACCACAATGAAAGCGTAAACAGTCTTTTTATAGTCTAATTAGGAGAGCTGGCAATGGCGTACGACGACGAGTTTGAAGATGATATATACGGAAGTGATATTGACGACGAAGGCGAAGGCGGTTTTGAAAGTGACGACGAAGACGATATAGGCGATGACGACTATGTATCGTTTGAGGATCTCGACGATGATGAAGAAGACGAGGATGATTTTTACGAAATGGATGATGAATAATGCCATTATTGGATAGTTTTAAAGTAGATCATACGAAGATGAAAGCTCCGGCNNACGCATGGCGGCGATAAAATTAGCGTTTTCGATCTTAGGTTTTTTGCGCCAAATGTTGAGATGATGGGCGAGCGTGGCGCGCACACTTTGGAGCATCTTTTTGCCGGATACATTAGAGACCATCTAAACGGCTCTGACGTTGAGATAATAGACGTCTCCCCGATGGGTTGCAGAACAGGCTTTTATATGAGTCTTATCGGTACGCCTGACGAAAAAAGAGTTGGTTTTGCATGGCAAGAGGCTATGAAAGATATTTTGAGGGTAAAAAGCGAGAGCGACATACCTGAGCTAAATATATATCAGTGCGGTACTTGTGCAATGCACTCGCTTGACGAGGCCAAAGAGATAGCAACAAAGGTGCTAGATAGAGGCATTGGTGTTATGGATAACGAAGAGTTAAAACTAGACGATAGTCTGTTAAATCAATAGGAACTGAATGCAAAATATCCGAAATTTTTCTATAATAGCCCATATCGACCACGGCAAAAGCACGCTGGCTGACAGAATCATAGAGCAGTGCGGCGCTATAACCGCAAGAGAGATGCACTCTCAGCTTCTTGATACGATGGATATAGAAAAAGAGCGTGGTATTACGATAAAAGCACAAAGTGTCCGTTTGAAATACATCAAAAACGGCCAAGAGTATATCCTCAACCTGATAGACACTCCGGGGCACGTTGACTTCTCGTATGAGGTGTCAAAGTCTCTTGCGTCATCTGACGGTGCGCTTCTTGTTGTTGACGCATCTCAGGGTATCGAAGCCCAAACGCTTGCGAATGTATATACGGCGTTAGAGCACAATCTTGAGATACTTCCCGTTAT
>DIZY01000123.1:0-10155 GCA_002428055.1 Helicobacteraceae bacterium UBA6016 | reverse complement strand
GATGTGATACCGCCGCCTAAGGGGTCGATTGACGCTCCTTTGAAGGCAGTAATTTACGATAGCTGGTTTGATAGTTACCTTGGCGCTCTTGCTATTGTGAGAGTATTTGACGGAGAGCTGAAAAAAGGCTCCCCAATTAAGGTGATGAGTACGGGCAAGGAATATAATGTCCAAAGCCTTACTTATCCCCATCCTTTACATCCAGAAAGCACAGACTCCATTAAGCCCGGAGAGATAGGTGTTTTGGTTACCGGAGTAAAAAATGTGAAGGAGCTTAGAGTCGGGGATACGGTGACCGATCCTAAGAACTCATGCAGCGAAGCTGTGGGTGAGTTCAGAGAGCCTAGACCGTTCGTATTTGCGGGTTTTTACCCAATAGACACGGATAGATTTGAAGATCTAAGGGATGCTCTCGACAAGCTAAAGCTAAACGACGCATCCATCTCCTTTGAGCCTGAGACATCAATCGCTCTAGGATTTGGATTTAGGGTAGGTTTTTTAGGCCTACTCCATATGGAAGTCGTAAAGGAGCGGTTAGAGAGAGAGTTTTCGCTCGATCTCATAGCTACCGCTCCTACGGTCGTATATGATGTGAAACTGACAAACGGGGAGTCTGTGCGGGTTCAAAACCCAAGTGAGCTTCCTGATGTACAGCGCATAGAGGCGATTTTCGAGCCTTATGTCAAAGCGACCGTAATAGTACCGAACGATTTTCTGGGTAATATAATTACCTTGATGAATGACAGAAGGGGTACGCAGCAAAAGATGGATTATATCGGTCTCGATAGGGTTCTTCTCGTGTATGATGTGCCGCTCAACGAAATCGTTATCGATTTTTACGATAAATTAAAATCTGCCACTAAAGGCTATGCTAGCTTTGATTATGAGCCCTTTGACTATAAAATGGGCGACCTCGTAAAGCTGGATATTAAAGTGGCGGGTGAAGCCGTCGACGCACTTTCCCTTATCGTTCCGAGATTAAAAGCGGAATACAAGGGCAGAGAGCTTGTCAAAAAGATGAAAGAGCTGGTTCCAAGACAGCTTTTCGAGGTTGCCATACAGGCAAGTATAGGAAATAGGGTTATTGCCAGAGAGACTGTAAAGTCTATGGGCAAAAATGTGACCGCCAAATGTTACGGCGGAGACATAAGTAGAAAAAGAAAACTACTTGACAAACAAAAAGAGGGTAAAAAACGGATGAAGGCGATAGGCAGAGTAGAACTCAGCCAAGACGCTTTCCTAGCCGTGCTAAAACTAGATTAGAGGTCTTTTTCGAGTTCGCTCACAGCCTCTTTTATAGCGTCAAGTATAAGACTTGCGCTTACATTTTCATCGTTTTCGGGGACATCCCAGCCTGAGACCGACAGATAATTTTCAAAGACGGATTTTATATCCGCTTTAATATCGCTTTTTAGTTTAGCGACCTCTTTTTTCTCTATTTCTGACATAGGCGCTCCTTTAATGGGGTATATGGGAAATGAATGCGTAGGCGTAGCATACAATAATTCTGTCATCTTTGATGGCTAGCTTTAGTAGCACAGCGCTTAGCGTAGCTTTGACGGACTTTGGTTTGTTAAAGCGTAAGTAATAAAAAGGTTTTACATGAGTTTTGACAATCTAGGATTAAATGAAAATATATTAAGAGGGGTAAAGGAAGCAGGCTTCACGGAAGCTAGCCCGATACAACTACAAGCGATACCGATAGTACTTGAGGGTCACGATATGGTAGCGCAAGCGCAAACAGGTACAGGCAAAACGGCAGCGTTTGGTCTTCCGGTTATGAGCAAAATAGACCCGAACGGTGGCGTGCAAGTGCTTATCATTACGCCGACAAGAGAACTTTGTATGCAAGTAAGCGACGAGCTATACAAACTAGGTAGATTTGCAAACATCAAAACCGTAGCGGTTTACGGTGGACAGAGCATATCAAGACAAGTTGACCTTATCGGCAGAGGCGCACAAGTTGTTGTAGCTACTCCAGGAAGACTTCTTGACCACTTGCTAAACGAGAGACTAAGAGATTTCAATCCGCAATATGTCATTCTTGACGAAGCGGACGAGATGCTTGATATGGGCTTTTTGGAAGACATTGAAGAGATATTCAAATTTCTACCGAAGTCAAGACAGACGCTTCTATTCTCGGCAACAATGCCAAAAGAGATTAGGGCGCTTGCGGAAAAAATTCTGAAAGAGCCAAAAACGGTAAGCGTACAATCAAAAGAGGTAACAAGCGAAAATATCGAGCAGTTCTTCTATGTTGTTGAAGATTGGGAGAGAAGTGACGCTATCGTTAGACTTATCGACTTTGAAGACCCGTCAAGAGCTATCGTATTTTGTAGAACAAAAAAAGATGCGGACGAGCTATCGACTACGCTAGTAGCAAGAGGCTATCCTGCAAAAGCGCTTCACGGCGACCTTGAGCAAAGACAAAGAGAAGAGGTCGTAAAAAGCTTCAAAGCCGGAAAAGTACTTATCCTTGTAGCGACCGATGTTGCGGCAAGAGGTCTTGACATCAACGATGTAAGCCATGTGTTTAACTACCATATTCCACTTGACCCTGAGAGCTATGTTCACAGAATCGGAAGAACGGGAAGAGCCGGAAAAGCAGGAAAAGCCGTAACGCTTGTTAAGCCTCTTGAATTTAGAGAGCTAAACAGAATTAAGCTTGTTACAAAAGCTCAAATATATCACATGGAAGTTCCGACTCTTGAAGATGTAAAAAGCAAAAAAATTGTTAAATTGGTTGATAAAATCAAACACCAAGCGATTAGCGACGAAGCGACTGAGCTATTTGCGCAAATGACTAATGAGATGGATATATCTACTCTTTGTATGAAACTTCTTTCAAAAATCGTTTCAAAAAACAAAGCGGAAGGTCCTGCAAATATAGGCATTAGAGGTAAAAACCTAGAAAAAATGTTAGAAGCTAGAGCAAACGACAGAGGCGGCGACAGAGGCGGCTCTAGAGGAAGATTTGGCAATAGAAGCGGTGGCGGCGGCTACAGAGGTTCTAGTGACAGAGGCGGCTCTAGCGGCGGCGGGTATAGGGGTGATAGAGCACCTAGAGCTGACGGCGATAGAGCTCCAAGACCTGAAGGTGACAGAGCGCCTAGACCTGAATATAAAAGAGACGACAGAGGCGGCTCGTCTAGACCTCCAAGAGATAGAGACAGCGCACCAAGAGCTCCAAGAGAAGGCGGAGAAGGCAGAGGCGGATATAGAGGCAGATAAATGCTAGGTTGCATAGTCTGCAACTCATTTAGCCTGAGGCATATATGCCGCAATTGCATGGAGGGGGCGCTTGCCCCCTCATTTTTTACCAGAGATATTGAAGACCTAAGGGTTTTTAGCTTCTACAAATACTCCGAAATTTCATCACTTATTCATTACAAACACAAACTAGCCGGAAGCTTTATATTGCGCCAACTCGCAAACAACAGCTTCAAAAAATTCGCCCAAAACTTCGAGTATGAGAGCAAAATCTCAGCCATCCCGATAGACGACAACACCAAAAACGGCTATTCGCACTCAGCAATACTCGCCAACGCCCTAAAATCAGATATTTTTATCCCAGAGTACAAATCCATGAGAGCCAAAAACGGCGTAGTCTATGCAGGCCAAACACTAGAATTTCGCAAAAACAATCCAAGAGATTTTGATTTTAAAGGCGCAAGACACAAAGACATTGTGCTAGTGGACGACATAGTGACTACGGGTACGACGCTACTAGAAGCTAAAGCGTGCGCCGAAAAAGTCGGGCATGATGTGCTTTTTGCGGTTACGCTTGCGGATGCAAAAGAGTAAAAATATAACGCAAATTATAACGCCGTCAAGATATACTTTATAAAAAGAGTGAAGGGATTTTGATGCTGCATGTACTTGTATTGGAAGATGACCCGATAATAGCTATGGACATCAAAAGTATAGTTGATGAGATGAGTGGGTTTGCGGCTTTTACGGCTTCCGATATGTCAAGTGCGCTAAAAGTAGCTTCAAAAAATCATATAAATATTATTGTCTCGGATATCCAAATAAAAGGCGATACAGACGGCATAGAAACGACAAAAAGGCTTCAAGAAATCTATAACTTGCAGGTAATATTTTTGACTTCATTTAACGATGATGCGACACTACAAAGAGTTTCAAATGTCAACTTTTCCAGATATATTATAAAACCTTTTAGGGAAAAGGAGCTAGTAGCCGCTCTAAAGCTTTGCGCCATGAAGATTGCCGGAGAGTGTTATATGGTGGACATAAGCAATGGATATAGCTATGACAAAAAAAGGCAGTTACTATTTTTGGACGGTAATCGCATTGCTCTGACTACAAAAGAGCAGCAGCTTTTTTTAATACTACTGCACTCTAGGGGTAGGTTGGTTCCGTTTTCGTATATTGACGAAGTGATATGGATGGATGAGGTGGTGAGCGACACCACTAGAAGACAGTTATTTCATAGATTAAGGGGCAAATTGCAAAGACTTATCTTCGTAGCCGTCAAATCTGCCGGATACAAAATGGAGTCTTAGCCCCATTTTATAGTATGGCTCGTGCCACCGTTTATTGAAGTGGTTAACTCCCCTTTTAGCTCATCTTTTGCCAGTTTCTCGACGAGAGACAAGCCAAATGAGTGTTTGTGGCTTTTGAGGTCATATCCTACTCCGTTATCTGCTATTATCAGTGTCTTTATGGACGCTGTCTTGCCAAGTGAAATATCGATATTTCCGCCCTTATCCGCAAAAGCGTATTTCAGTGCATTTGTCACAAGCTCATTGACGATAAGCCCACAATAAATCGCATGGTCGATACTTAGTCGCATTTCGCCGTCTATGCGTATATTGACACCCTCCGCCGGATACCCTCTTTGTATCTCGTTTACCAAATCCCCGAAATACTCGTATGCGCTTAGCTCGGAGATATTTTGTTGGTTGTAGAGTATTTCGTGTATTTTGCCGATGGAGCGGATATTTTGCTCTGCTTCGCCTAGCATCTCTTTGCCGCTCTCGCTCAGATGTTTTTTGAGTTTGAGACGGTACAAGGAGACGATAAATTGTAGATTGTTTTTGACCCTGTGGTGCAGCTCTCGTATGAGGATTTTTTGCGTAGCCAAAGCGGTTTCAAGAGCTTTTGTGCGGCTAAGCTTTTTGGATAGCACTATAGAAAACAAGAAGGCATCAGACGCTAGACTCATCTCATAAAAATACCAGTAGCCGCCATCCGGTATGTATGCACCAATATTGTATGAGAAAAACAGAATATACCCAGATATATGTGCACCCTGTCCAAGGAGCAGATATAGGGAGTTTTCCTCTTTTTTGTACACGAGATAGCCGACAACCCCCATAATGAAAAGGAGCATAGTAAAACATCCGTATGCCGCCCAGTCCAAAGAGTAGCGTATACCAAGGGCGGAGATTATCCCGATGAGCGCATAAATCAGCAAAAAGCTTTTGAGTATCTTGTGCGCCGCTCCAAAGCGTTTTGAGTCGATAAGCTCCATAAAAAATAGCACAAACGCCGACGATATAACAAGCATATAGTACACGCCAAGATATGCGTCTATTGCAGTAAACCATTCTATAAAAGCATCTGAAACTCCGAAAAAATAATAAAACGGCATAATCATTGCGGCATATGAGAAAAAATGGTTGTATGTGGCAAATATCAAAAATATCACATAATAGAGATAGACCTTTTCTCTGGTAAAAGCGTATATAAAACCGTTGTATATGGCAAGGGCTATCATGACGGAGGCAAAAAAGGTAAGTATCAGCTCTCGTTTGTTGTTTTTGAGCCACAAGCTATTTTCGGTCTCTACATTCAGATGAAAGTATGTGGCGCAGGAGTTGGAGAGTATGCGCAGATAGTATGTTTTGGTCTCTTTTGGTTGAAGTAGTAGCGGCAGATGAAAGTCAATTATCCCGTCAAATTTGCCATAATTTAGCACACCCGCATGAACGAGCTGTCCACCCTCTTCGTACAGTGTGATACTATCCAGCATCGAGTTGTCGATATGCAGCATCCGCTCAAGCGGCTTGTCTGATGTATTACGAAGCACAAAGCGTACCCAAACCGCCTCATCGGTTGTATATCCTCTTGAGATAAAGTCTGAGTCGTATGGCTTATATACCCCCTCCGTCTTTGGGGTGACCGGATGCTGTATTTTGGCATTTTGCTCTACATATACTTCTGAGTGCTCTAGTATGGATATATTGTTGTCTGCTTCCAAGATTTCAATAGGAGCAGCCCAAAGACTAAATGCGCAAAATATTAAAAACCAAAAATATCTAAACATTATATGTCCTTATTTGGGCAAAGTGTACCAATCTGTAAATAAAAAACAAAAAATTTTCAAAAATATAACGCAGTTTGTAACGCAAGCAAGATATATTGTACATAGATACAAAAAGCTTTTTTGCGTCAACATCGCGAAGGGTCTTTAAGTATTATTTATTTTAATTTTGGAGAACTAAATGGCAACACTACAACAACAAACTCAAATTTCAGAGCTTATNNGCTGTTTTCAATAGGGCACCAGATGCTACTGGAGCTGCATTTTGGTTAGAGCAGCTAGACTCTGGAAAAATGACAATGACACAAATAGCAACAGATTGGATGACAAAACAGGCTGAAACTGCACTAAAATATCCAACGGGTATGTCAACATCTGATTTTGTGGAAGCCATTTATAACAATGTCTTAGGAAGATCATCGGATACTGAAGGAAAAGCATTCTGGGTTAATGCGATCGATAGTGGAAATGCAAAAAAAGAGAGTTTTATTCAAAACATTATCGATGCGGCACACGCAAATGGGTCAAACGATGGTCTATATCTAACAAACAGGGCATCGGTTGGAATAGAGTTTGTAAATAGTGGCAATAATGATGGAACGCAGGCTATTAATATACTTAAGGTGGTCACCGCAGATGCTGCAAGCGTAACAACTGCAAAAGCTCTTATTAACAGCGCTACTATTGACGGTACTGTAATGGACGGCTATATCAGCGGCGCTAGAGTATTTCTAGATGGTAACTTTAACGGCAGACTGGACGCAGGTGAGATAAGCACAACAACAGATGCATCCGGACAGTTTACGCTTCGTGGAGGCATAGGTCAGCTAGTGGCCTCAGGTGGCACAGATGTCACTACAAATGCAGCCAGTAAAGCAATATTTACATCCGCTATGGGCTCAACTATCATATCTCCAATAAGTACACTTATAGCTCAAAAAGTAGCGGACGGTTCAAATGTGGCAGCAGCGCAAACAGCTATCAAAAGCGCATTAGGTATCACAAGCAACATAGACCTAGCTACCACAAACCCTCTAACTATCATGAGCTCATCTACTGCAACAGATGCTCAGAAGGCGGAAGCGCTAAAGCTTCAAGCGGCAAATGTACAGGTAAATAATATCCTCTCAAATGCAGTGTCGGCTCTAACCGGTGCGGGTGAAACACTGAATGACACAAAGATGGCGGCTGCTATGTCGAGCGCGGCTACTACGATAGCGGCTCAGTTTAGCGCTGCGGCTACTGCAGGAACTACAGTAAACCTATCTAGCGCTTCGCTTATCAACTCCGTACTAGCGGGTGTAGCAAGTACTGCCTCTAGTAGCACCATAATGACAGCTATGAATACAAATACGCAAAGCATAGCAAACATGCTGGCTGAAAATAACGGTAAGATAGATGCGCAAGTAAGTAGCGCTACGCCGTCCACCCTTAATGCCTCATTGGGTCAGATAGGCAGAATACAAGAGGTAGTCCAAGATACTCTGGGAACTGCTATTGCCGGTGGAACCACAAGTATGGCGACAATTACTAGTAGCTTTACGGGGAGTACGGCGGATACGCTAATAACCAATGCTACTATTGGGGGGATTGATCCGGGGATCGTCATTTCTACGACACCTGTTGTTCCGACAACGCCAATAACGCCAACAACGCCAACAACATCAACTACGCCTCCGAGCGGTGACAGTGGAACAGCAGACACAACTGCTCCAAATGCTCCTATGAGCTTGGCTTTGGAAGTGGCAGATGATATAGGTTTTTTAGACACAGATGGAATTACTAGTCAGACATCTGGGTTAACAATTACTGGTAGCGCTGAAGCAGGCTCTACGGTCAAAATTTACGACACTGATGGTACAACACTTTTGGGTAGCGGCACAGCTACGGGTGGCGCATTTAGTATCGATGTATCATTGGCCGCAGGTACGCACACACTAGCGGCAAAAGCTACAGATACTGCAAATAATACGAGTGTTGCATCTAGTGTGTTAAGTCTTGTGGTAGATACGACAGCACCAACTGTTACAAATGCATCCCCGATAGATGCTGCACATGTCGGGGTGATTTTAAGCGAAACGGGATATGTAGGACTTAGAAAAGCAGATGATAGTTTAATCATGAATATTGGGGCTGTAGTTAATGCAGCAGGGCAGGGCAAAACACTCGGTGTAGAGGCTCAAAGTTCGGTAACCGTTGTTAGATCAACGGGGTTTGATACGGCAGGAAATACTGCGGAGAGTAGTTTTCATCTTATTCTTGGCACTACCGATGCAGACAATATAGCGGCTACAACATATGGTGAAACTATGTACGGTTTTGGCGGAGCAGATGTTTTTGATATCCCTACTAATGTTTCGGTTGGGCAACAAATAAACCTTAATGCTATTGGCGACTACACGGCAGATGTTGGCGGCGATAAGCTATTATTTGGCGGAACCGTGTCTGCATGGACTACTCCCGTAGCAGGATGGACAATTTCAAACGGTGTTGTTACAAAAACAGATGCTACGGCAAATGATTTTCTTGAAGCGTTTAGAGCGGTAGGTGCGAATGCCGGCGAAGTAGCGGCATTTGAATATGCGGGAAGTACTTATGTGTTTGCCGAAGGAGCAACCAATGGACACGACGATAACCATGCAGTTTGGCTAAATGGGGTTACGGGAATTACAGGGGTAAGCACAGGCGCAGCAACTAACACAATATGGATTGGCACAACATCTTCTACTGTTCCTGCGATTGCGGATGTTGTAGCGCCAGATGCTCCAGCAGCGCTCAACTTGGCAGCTTCGGACGATACGGGTAGTTCTACTTCTGACAACATCACAAAAAATGCAACCGGACTAACTTTTGACGGTACGGGTGAGAATGGTGCTACGGTTACACTATTTGCTGATGCTGATAATGACGGTGTTATGGATAGTGGTGAATCTCTTGGAACAGCAACAGTTGCAGGCGGTGTGTGGACTATAGATAATATTACATTGACTGAAGGTGTATATCATATTAACGCATTTCAAACAGATGCTGCGAATAACGCTTCTGCTATTTCTGTAGATTTAGATGTGGTTGTAGATACAACGCCGATAACGCTGCAAACAGCCGGATTTCATCCAAGCAATAGCAATGTAATGACTGTATTTGCTGGTTCTGGAAGAGTTGTGATTAAACAAACAGTTCCGAGCATTTATGTTGATAAGACTGAAGGATACATTTATCATATTACTTTAGCAGAGCAAACTACTCTTTCAGCTCATACTATATCTGCGTATGATATAGCAGGCAATGAATCAGTCTATGTCGGCAAGGTAATCCTTGGCACATCAAGTAATGAGTCTTTAGATGCAACCACAAATTACGATCTGATGGAAGGTTTTGGAGGGGCTGATACATTTACCCTATTGGCTGGTGGAGATTATTCATTCGGTAAGCATAATACAATCATGGATTATACATTCAATCTAACTGATGAAAAAATTGTTACTGGTGGCACAGCTGCAGTTTGGGCTACAGCTGTTGATGGCTGGACAATTAACAGTGGGGTAGCCACAAAAACAGGTGCTGATGCCTCTGCTTTTTATGATGCCTTTAAGTCGGCAACAGGTGCAGTAGGAGAAGTTGTAGTCTTTGACTATTCAGGCGGTATATATCTGTTTGGAGAGGGCGCTACCACAGCAGATGACGACAACACGGTANNGTACTTCTAATATTGGAGCGCATACTATTTTCATTGCTTAGAAAAGAGCACTAGGCACTTTTGATACATTTTCTTAAATTTTTCTTTCGTTAATATAAAAAAGGGTGGCTTGGACCACCCGTCCTTGAGAATAGGTATAATAGGGTGTCAGTTGCCACCTTAAACCCCC
>DIZY01000026.1 GCA_002428055.1 Helicobacteraceae bacterium UBA6016 | reverse complement strand
ATGGATCGTTTTATGATATGGTCATTTGCAACTACAATAAGTGTTGGCGGTATCGTTATTGCTGCGATTAAGTTTTTGCCTTAAGACCCAGGGTCAAAGAATACAAAAATAAAAAAGGGGGTGTCAGGCACCTTTTTGAAACTTTTCTTACTTTTTCCTTAATTTCTCTATTTCTCTTCCACTTCACATAATGCCCATTCTCAAAAAATAAATACCTCTTTTTGTTTTTATTCTTTCATTTTTTGATATAATTTCGCTATGAGCAAAAAAGATAGGCTAAACAAAGAGATAGATTTACTTCGTGAGAAACGAAAAGATTGGTTTTATGTTCTACTTAGTTTGGTATCGGCTATTATTATTTTGGTATATGCAGTTATTACTGGCGATAAACCATTGTATATACTTTTTATTGCAATCATAGGGCTACTTGCTACTATGCCGATAGCACTATATTATAAAAAAATTGAATCTGATTTAGAAACAAAACTAGATGATTTAGAAAAGGAGCTCTAAAATGGTAGATATAGTCGCAGTTTTGGTTGCTACTGCAGCATTGGGAATACTTGTATGGGTGGCAAAACATGACGCTACAGGTTGGAAAAAAATATAAAGAGAGAAAAGGGTGTCAGGCACTATTTTATGCTTTTCCTTAATATTTTCTTTCAATAACATAGTGCCCATTCTCTTTAAAAAACAATCTTGCGTTTTCTTCTTTTGTGTTATAATTTCCTCATGAGCAAAAAAGATAAATTAGAGTATGAGTATAGTTATTTAAAAACATTACAAGATAGGTATTTTACCGCCCTGCTTGCACTGTTGACTGGAATGGCGGCTCTTGTTTATGCTGTTATTTCTGGAGAGAAGCCGTTTGTTGTTTTATGGTTGCTTTTGATTGGCGCAATTGCAATAGGTGGCATTGGATATAAGCTTAAATCTCTTGAGCGGGAAATAAAAAAAATTATTCAAGAAATGGATGGTGTATTATGATTGAAGCTATAGCAATAGCAGTTGGTGCTTGTTGTATTGTTGTATTGTTTTGGATTGCCCAACCGTGGAAGGAAGAGTTTCAGCGTTAGGAAAAGGGTGTCAGGCACCCTTCTGAAACTTTTCTTACTTTTTCCTTAATTTCTCTATTTCTCTTCCACTTCACATAATGCCCATTCTCTTTAAAAATCATGCTATTTTCTTATCTTGCCTTACAAACAGACATCTGCTATAATCCATGCATGACATTACAAGAACGAAAAGACAAAGCCGATATTGTTGCCAAACTTATTGACTCACTTTATAAGAAGTTGATTATTTTGCTAGCAATTGGTGGGGCGTTTGGTACATATGCACTAAAGTACATAGCAGATTCAAATATTGTTGGATATGTATTTGCCGCTATTTTTATATTCGTTTCTATAGCAATCTTTGTGACCTATGTAAAGATGAATCTATGGACGAGAAATCTTGAAAGGATATCCGATGAGTGAAATAGGAATTTTAATAATACCATTAGGTTTTGTATTTGCTGCTATTATAGGTTTTTTAGCCGTTAAAAGACATTGGAAAATAGCTGATTGGATTTAAAAAGACCCCAAAATGGGTCTTTCCTTATTTTTTCCTTAATTTCTCTATTTCTCTTCCACTTCACATAATGCTTAGTTCTCGCAAAAAATAATCTTTTGCTTTCCCTTACTCTGTTGTGTTGAAAACGGGGATAGGCTATTTTTCTAGCCACTATTGCGAGAGAGGTAAGGTATTGGTAAATAAACTGCCAGTCTATCATCTAATAAAAGCTTCAAAATACGATTTTGTTTTTGTGTTATAATTTTGGCAAAAAAGGATTTTGAAATGTTGGCTATAACTATAGACAATCCGCAGGTAGAGAGCTACTTTTCAAACTCTGCCGATAAGCTAAAAGAGTTTTTGGAGAGGTTTGTAAAAGACGACACTATCTATACAGCCGAAAACGAAAAACAATACAAAACGGCTATTAAAGAACTAGACGATAAGAACACGCTCTCATCAAAAGAAGCGAGAAGCATACTTGGCGTATGAGGTCAGGTATCACAAGGTTGTAATCAAATTTTTGCAAAAGCAAAACAGGGATTTTTGCAAAAAGAGCGCTTGATGCTTTTGACGAAATAGCCCAGAATCCGACAGAACACCATCAAGACACCAAGCCGCTATCGGGGTCTCCAAAAAATCATTTTAGGCTTATATGCGTTGACTCTACAATGGGATAATGATACAATTGTACAAATAGACAATTTGGAGAGTATGCCATGCTAACCATTACATCCACACAAATAAAACAACAAATTCACCTACTTGACAGGGTAAATGAGGAAGAGTTGCTTCTCACAAAAAGGGATAAACCTTTTGCGGTAATCATCAGTATCGACAGATACAATGAGCTAATCGGCGAAAATAAAAAGATACAAATAGATAAAAAACTAAAAGCATTGGAGCTTCTCGGTAGCTATGAACTAGGCGGCAACTCTTATGGACAAATAAAAGCGGAACTATCTGATGCGTAAAGTGTTTTTGGATGCGAATATCATTTTGGATTTAATAGACAATGACAGAGGGAGCGTCGAGCGTACAAAATCAGTTATTGCGGGGTATATCAAAAACGGTGACGAGCTATTTACTAGTTGCGATATTTTTACCACCGTGTATTATGTGGGCGCCAAAAAACTATCCAAAGAAAGAATAGTAGGCGAACTGGAAAAAATTTTGACATTTGTAAGTGTGCTACCGATAGATATGAACACCATAAAAGAGGCTCTTGTAATTACCAAAAGCACACAACCTTGCGATATGGAAGATGTGCTCCAATATGTCTGCGCCTTGCAAAACAGGTGCGATTTGATAGCCACAAATGATAAGTCGTTTTATGTAGGCGAGATAGAGGTCGTCGGGACGAGATAGGAAATTAGAAGCTTCCTTTCTCGCAAAGTTTTATTTAGACCTTCTTCACAAACTCCGATTTTAGCCCCATAGCTCCTATACCATCCACTTTGCAGTCGATATTGTGGTCGCCCTCAGTCAAGCGCATTATTTTAATTTTTGTGCCTATTTTGATACCGCTCGAAGAGCCTTTTACTTTTAGGTCTTTGATGACCGTGACCATGTCGCCCTCTTTGAGTACATTGCCGTTGGCGTCTTTTACTATTAGTTCGTCACTCTCGCTCTTGGCGTCTTTACTCCACTCGTGAGCGCACTCCGGACATATTAGCAGGGCGCCGTCTTCGTATGTATATTCAGAGTTACATTTTGGGCAATTTGGTAGTTTATCGCTCATTTTATTCCTTTAATTTTTTTAATATAGCAATTGACTAACGAGCTTAGTTGCTATGGTAATACTATGTCAATAACCTCTCCGGCTACCTTAAATGGCGCTGAGACTATTTTGCCGATACATCCAGTGAATAAAAATGCACCGAGTATGGCTACTAAAATAATTTTCATTTGATTTTCCTTGCAAAGCAAAATAATATATCAAAATTTGCGTGCGGTTTTTCTATTGTATGCGCGACCGTAATGGTAGGCTTTTCAAAACCGTTTTTAGTAAAAAATTCTTCAAATTCATTTTCTGAAAATCCAAAATGATACACTCCCGTATTGTCGGAGTGAAAACTGCCGTCCTCTTTTGCTAGGTCCGCTATGCCGACAAAGCCACCTGTTTTGATGCAAGCGGCAAATTTGGCGAATATATCGTGCGGCTCTTTGACGTGATGCATAGTCATAGCGCTTACTATCGCATCAAACTTATGCTCTCCAAAATCGGCGCTTTCGGCAAGTTGCATCGTATGCACATTTTCTAGCTCCTGCTCTTTTGCTTTTGCCTCAAAGCTTTGAAGCATTTCGCTTGAAAGGTCGGCTCCTATGAGTTTGCCCACAAGCGGAGCGATGTTTAGCCCGACAAGCCCAGTTCCGCACCCGAAATCCATTACGGTGTGCTCGTTTTGAAGCGGTATGTTTTTTATTATCTGCGATGTTATCTTCGTTGCCATCGTGATTCTAGTGTGATTCTTGTCCCAATCTTTTGCGGCGGCGTCAAATCTGGCTTTATTCATTTTTTACTCCTGATATATGCGTATCCTACCGCCGAAACTACCGCCGTCATAAACGATAGAAGCATCCCCATTGTTAGCCATGAGCCGAGTAGATAACCTATCTGCGGGTCAGGCTCACGGAAGAATTCGCAAAATGCTCGCAATAATCCATATAAAATTCCGTAAACCATTGCAAGTTGTCCGTCAAATGTTTTTTTGAGACGGATTGAGTAGAGTATCGCAAATACGACTACTCCTTCAAAAAACGCCTCATACAGCTGAGAAGGGTGTCTAAGTGTTGCTCCGACCCAGATGCCAAAAGGACTATCGGTCGGTCTACCGACAAGCTCTTGATTGAGAAAGTTTCCGATTCGCCCGAATGTATATCCGACGCCTGCGCTGACTGCGGTTAAATCCATTAGTAGCCAAAAGCTTTTTTTATTTTTTTTGCACCATAGATATGAGGCCAGTAGAAAGCCGAGAAGTCCGCCATGGTAGCTAAATCCCCTTATGCCGACGAATGTGCCGTCCATAAACGGGTTAAATATCTGCCACGGATGCATGATATACCATGCTGTGTGCGTATCATAAAAAAGTATATAGCCAAGCCTTGCGCCGAGTATTACCCCGACTTCCGCCCAAAAGAAATAGTTGTCCACATCCTCTTTTGTAAAAGGGTAGCCGTCTTTGGCGGCAAGCCATCTTGCAAATGCGTATACACCAAGAAGCGCTGATACATACATAAGCCCGTACCAGTGCACCGAAAGAGCAAAAATTTTGAAAGCGACCGGATTGAAGGCTGAGTAGATATGTTGCCAGTTCTCCATCATTGTTTCAGAGCTTCGTCTATCAGTTCTATTGGGTTTTTAAAGAGCGTTTTGACGCCGTTTTGATGCATTGCATTTGTTAGTTGCATTCTGCAAGCGGAGCACTCTGCGCTCACTATATCGGCGCCGCTCTCTTCTATCATCTTTGCCTTTGGCGCTCCGGCCATTTGCGCCAGCTCGAATCTTTCCGTCTGGATTGTCACGCCGCCAAATCCGCAACATCGGTTCGGGTTTTCCATCTCTATGAGCGAGTAACTTTTGGATAGCAGCGCCCTTGGCTCCCTCCATACGCCCTGTGTCTTTCTTGCATGGCATGGGTCGTGATAAGTGACGGAGTGCCCCATCTGCTTACCATCTTTTGCAAGTAGTTCTTTTAGTTTTGTGTTGTCATTTAGCCATTTTGTGGCGAGGCTTACTTTGGATATTATCTTTTCGCATCTCTCTAGCCACTCCGGCTCATCTTTTAGGGCCTTCTCCCAGTCATGTACCATCATGGAAGAGCATGTCGCCTCCGGTACTACGATAGCGTCAACGCTGTCGATAAAGCCTTCAAAGTACTCCACATTTTTTTTGATTAGGTAGCGCACGGTATCCAAATCCCCGGTAAAATATGCTGGAGCGCCGCAGCAGAGTTGTTTTTTGGGTATCAAAATATCTACGCCCAGCTTCTCAAGTATTCGCACTAGTGAATCGCCGATATTTGTATACGAGTAGTTCGCCATACAACCGATAAATACGGCTACTTTTTGCTTTGGGTTTTTGGTGACTATATGCTCTTCGTGGCTATTTAGAAAACTTGTTTTTGATACGGAGGGAAGTAGTCTGCCGCTTTTTACGATAGGCAGATAAAAGCGAGGTAGCATGGAGTTTTGCTCTTTTTTGTCCGCGAATGCGCAAGTTTTGAATACATACCCAAGCTTTGCCATCACATCCATCACCGTGCGGTGTCGTAAAAGCCAGAAAAAAGCCCGTTTATACCATGTAATACCAAACTCTTGTGCTATTTCGGCGCGCACCTCTTCAATGGCGGTGTCTGTCGGAATCTTTGACGGGCAGACATCAACGCAGTTGGTGCACAAAAAGCAAGACTCAAATATTCGTTTTACATCCTTGTCGAGGGGTAAATCGCCTCTTTTGTGGGCGGCAAGCAGGTCAAGAAAGCCTCTAGGGCTGGTCGTCTCATCGGGGCTGATGGCGTGTATCGTGCATACGGGGATACACTTGCCGCATTTGACGCAGTCGTCGCCGGTTTTGATTAGGTCTATTAACTCTTGTTTCATACGGTTTTAGAAAACTTGTTTTTATTCGCATCATCTGCGCTTAGGTAGGCGTCAAACGACATGGCTATATTTCGTACCACCATTCTGCCTGTCGGCGATATTTCTATACCCTCACTTGTTAGCCGCAACAACTCATCAGCCTCAAATTCGCCAAGCTTGCTTAGAGCCTCTTTGAAATACTCTTTTGAATTTATCCCAAACTCTTTGTCAAGAGAGGCAAAAGATAGCCTAAAGCCGCCCATCAAATCCATAATCGCTTTTTTGCGTATCTTGTCGTCTTCGCTTAGCGCCACACCTCTGTGTACCGGAAGTTTTCCGTCATCTATCATCGCTTCGTATTCATCCATCTCTTTATGGTTTTGGCTATAGCACCCATCTAGCTCCGATATGCTGGTTAGCCCTACACCGATGAGGTCGGAGCCGCCTTTGGTCGTGTAGCCTTGAAAGTTTCTGTTGAGTTCGCCCTTGTCTATCGCCAAAAATAGCTCGTCGGTCGGCTTTGCGAAGTGGTCCATTCCTATCATCTTGTAGCCCATCTCGCTCATATAATCAATCGTAAACTTCAGAATGGAGAGCTTCTCGCTTGGGTGCGGCATTGTTGTTTCGTCTAGTTTTCTCATCGTCTTTTTGAGCCAAGGCACATGTGCGTAGTTAAATACGGCGAATCTATCGACATCAAGGCTGACCGATTTTTTGAGTGTCTCTTTGAAGGTCTCTAGCGACTGGTGCGGTAGGCCGTATATGAGGTCCATATTGATGCTTTGTATCCCGTATCTTCTAGCTAGGTCTACGGCCGCCTTTGTTAGTTCAAAGCTTTGCGTCCTATGTACTGCCGCCTGTACCTTTTCATCAAAATCCTGTACACCAAAGCTAATTCTGTTGAAGCCACCATCCGCAAGGACTTTCATCTGCTCTTCGTTTAAAAATCTGGGGTCTATTTCGCAAGAAACTTCTGCGTCCGTTTCAAAGTTTGTAAAGTACGAGCGGATAAGCGCAATTATCTCTCTTAGCTCCTCAGCGCTAAAGAATGTCGGTGTTCCGCCGCCAAAATGCAACTGACTTACTGCTCTTTTTACATTCAGGTGCTTTGCGAGTATCGCCATCTCTTTTTTGAGGTATTCGATGTATCTTGTTTTTTTGTCATCTTTGCTTGTAAATACGACATTACAGCCGCAAAAGTAGCATGCAGAACGGCAGAAAGGGAGATGGAAATATAGAGACATCGGTCTACTTTTGTCGTTGGAGGCTTCTAATTGTTTTAAAAAATCTATTTCCGTGAATTTTTCAGTGAACTCAACGGCGGTCGGATAGCTAGTGTAGCGAGGACCCGCTTTTGAGTATTTTACGAACTTGTCAAAATCTATCATTAAAGGCTTCTTTTAGGCTTGTTTAGGGACACTATTTTAGCCTTTTTTGCTTTAGCTTCTTAGCTGCTCCAGTCTCTCTTTTTTGCTTCCTATAGAGGTGATTTGTACGCCAAAGTTTCCGTCTACAATGACGACTTCACCCTCTGCTATTTTTTTGTTATCCACCAGTATATCTAGCGGTTCGTTTGCAAGCTGGTTGAGCTCTACGACGGAGCCTATGTCCATATTTATAACATCCCTTAGAAGCATTTTTTTGCTTCCGATACGGACTTTTACAGGGAGTTTGACATCCATCAAAAGACCGATGTTTTTCATCTCTTCGTTGTTTAGCGGCACTTTTTCCGGGGCTATTATTTTTTGCTCTACTGCCGCTTCAAATGTCTGCACAGGCTCTTTTTTATCAAAAACACTCTCAAAAGAGCGATCCAGTACAAACATAATTACATCTTTTATCTCGCCAACCGAGAAGTTAAAAACGACAAGTCTGGAAAATGCCGATATATCTACATCTCCGCCAGGAGCGATAAATACGATATTATCTATGCTAAAACTAAGTTTTGGCAATACTTTTTGTGCGCCCAGAGAGGTAGAGAGTGCGCCAAGAATATTTGAGATAATTTCTTTGTTTGCATCAAGATCATCGGCATCCGCTTCATCTTTGGAGGCTCCTTCGCCGCCGAGTATCATGTCGGAGAGTGCGGTGGCAAGTTTTGGAGAGAGCATGACTTTTAGTTTGGCGTGAGCGTCGCCGTTTGTTGTTATATCTGCTACTACGAGCGGCGCTATAATGTTTGAAAATTCAGATAACGCCTCTTTGCTTTTTACGCCAACATCCGGCTTTTGCCCGATAAGTCCCTCTATTGTTGCTACTATCTCTTTTTCTAAAAGTTCGAGAAAATTATCCATTTGCAGCCTCTTCTTTAAATTGCGCTAGTCGCTTCATTCTATCGTTTTCTAGATTTTGTAGCATATCTTTAACATCGTCATGTTCTGTTCTTATAATCTCTTCAACTTTAACGGTTTTTCTAAATCTCTGCACGCCGAACTCCGCCGCAAACTTCGGCTTGCCGTTGACGGTCAGCGTAGACATATCGTTTGCCGGTTGGTCAAGCCTGATAATATCGCCTACTCCTATATCTAGGACGGTTTTTAGGTGTAGTTCCGTAGTGCCTAGTACCGCCTCAAGCTCAACTTTTGCGCCTCCAAGTAACGCCCTAAGCTCTCTATTTCTACTTTTTCTAGAAGATGTCTCTGAGAGCATAATATCTCTGTTTGCAAGCTTCGGTAAGAGTGGCTCAAGGCTGATAACCGGATAGCAAATATTCATCATGCCGCTCGTGTGCCCGATAATTAGCTCCATAACAACCATAATAACGATTTCGTTTTGTGCGACGATTTGCACGACATTTGGGCTTGACTCTTTAGCTTCGACTACGGGGTACATATCGGTAATTGCCGACCACGCCTCTTTGAGGTTTTGCATGATGACTCTTAGCATCGTATCCAGTAGGTTTAGCTCAATATCCGTAAAGTCCCTGTTTGCCTCATACCCTTCACCGTTACCGCCTAGAAGTCTGTCTATCATCGGAAATGCGATGGATGGATTGAGCTCTAATACGCCGTTACCTTCAAGCGGCTTCATTGAAAAGACATTGAAGCTCGTAGGCGACGGGAGACTCATCAAAAACTCGCCGTAAGTCATCTGGTCGATGGAGTGTAGCTGTATCTCGACGATTGAACGCATAACCGAAGATATTTGGCTCGACATCGAACGAACCATTTTGTCGTGGATACCGCGGAAAGCACGGAGCTGCTCTTTGGAAACCCTGTTCGGTCGCTTGAAGTCATAAAGCGTGATATGTTTTTGGTCTAATATCTCTTTGGCAGTCGTGAGCGTATCGACATCGGTATCGTCGTCTACGACCTCAAGGAGGGCGTCAATCTCTTCTTGACTTAGAATATCTGCCATATCAGTCTTCCAGCGCTTCTCTAATTCTTGTTAAAACATGCCTATGGATTTGAGAAATTCTAGAGGTTGTAATGCCTAGTATTTCGCTTATCTCTTCTAGTTTTAGCTCTTCAAAATAGTACAGCTGTATTACCGTCTGCTCTCGTTGCGTAAAACAATCGAGAACGCTTTTGACTCTTCTCATTAGCTCTTCGCCCTCCAAGCCTTCCAGTGTATCGGAGTCCTTGTAGACTTGCATTTGATCCCCAAGCGGTAGTACATTGAATACGCCTATAGAGCTTCTCGCTTCTCTTACCTTGCCTATCTCTATGCCGAGCTCTTTTGATATCTCCTCGTCGCTTGGTTCCTCTCCGCTATCCCCAAATTGTTTTGAGACTATTCTATCGACATCTTTGATGAGTTTTCTATCTGAGCGGCTTACCGTGTCAAGGCTTCTGAGATAGTCAAGCATTGCGCCGTATACTCTTTTTCTGGCGTATCCCCAAAAGGAGTCGTTTTGGTTTTCATCGTATTTGCGAGCTAGTTTTACAAGCTCTTCCGTGCCGATAGAGATGAGGTCGGCAACCTCTATGCTGGAGGGTAGCCTCTCTTTAAGCTTAAAGGCCAGCGCTTTTACGGCAGGCAAAAATTTGACCGCAAGATCATCTTGTGTAAATTTTAGATTTTCGCCGTAACTACCAACGCCCTTTTTTTGCATCATCTAAAAGCGCCTTCTTGCGGTTTGCTGATTTTGAACGCTATCTCGTTTCATATCTTCATACTCTTCTTCCTCGAGTTGCTTTATAAATTCATACATATCCCGTATAAGCACTTCTCGTTTTTCAAGCTCCATTATAGCAGTGTCTATCGCAGTTTCATACTTCTCTTTTTTGATTCTATATCTTGGCGTGAATGTTAGGTTTTTGATGAAAAATGCAGCCGCAGCTATAGCAATCATATAAAAAAGCGCAGTAATAAATACTACGGCAACCACTATCTGCAACGGATCATTTAGCTTAAGAACCCCAAATAGCAACCCCACGAAAAAACCGTTTATAGTCAAAAAAGATATAAAATTATTTACATTTACCATATATCAGACTTTTTATAAAGGTTTTTTGGCGGCTTAAAACTGTTTAATCAGGCGCTTAAAGAAGCCAGACAGACCGTTCTCTCTGTTGGCATCAAGCATTTTTCGTTCCATTTTTTCCGCAAGTTTTCTACATATAACCTCTATCTCAGATGTGCACTTTGCATTTGGATAGTTTTTTGTAAACAAAAATCTTCCTTTGACGCTTTTTTGAATGTCGGTATCTTTTGAAATGTGACCTATAAATTCAAGAGAAAAATCAGGTTTCAGTTTGCTTTTGGCGACTTTTTCTATTTTTTCAAAGTTCAAAGTAGCCTCTTTTTCGCTGCCCACTTGATTGAAAATCATAAGAACTCTATCTTTTTTTGCGCTTATTACCTTAACCATCGCATACGCATCGGTAATTGCCGTAGGATCTGGCGTCGTTATGACGACAGTCATATCAGAGGCGTTTACAAATTTTTGGACCATATCGCCTATTCCGGCACCAGTGTCGATAATAACAAAATCAAAATTTTCAAGTTGGACGCTATCTTCAATGAACTTATCAAGAACCTCTTCGGTAGTATATTTAAGTATTTCATTGCCGCTTTCTCCGGGGATAAGCGTTAGGTTTTCGTCTATTTTGACGATTGTTTCCGCAAGTGATGCTTCGCCTTTTAGGACATGGAGAATATTTTTTGTCGTCTTGACATTTAAAAGCACATCTAGATTGGCGAGCCCTATGTCTGCATCGAACAGTCCGACTTTAAACCCCATTTTTGAGAGTATATAAGCCATATTTGCACTCATCGTGCTTTTGCCAACGCCACCTTTTCCGCTTGTTACCGTGATAAATTTTGTGCTTGCATTTTTTAGGGGGGTTGTTTTGCCGACAAGCTCTTGGAGTTTTTTTGCTTGCGTATTTTCTATATTTACTCTACTTTGCATGTTTGGCCCTATATCCGTCAAGTAGACAATCTACAAAAAACTCAGAAGAGGCGACAATAAGATCTTCCGGCACCTCTTGCCCGGTTGAAAAATAGCTAACCGGTTTTTTAATGTCGTAAAGCAGGCTAAACATATTTCCGAAGCATTTTGTTTCGTCTATCTTGGTAATAATAAGTGTATCAATATCAAGTTCGGATGAGAAGTTGGCATATATCTCTTTTAAATCTTCGAATTTGGTATTTGCAGGCAAAACTAGTGAAATATCTATCGACAAAGAGCTCTCGGCTTTTACGAAATTTGTTATTTTGTTGATTTTTTTCTTGTCGTAGTGAGAACTTCCAACGGTATCTATCAGAATGTAGTCGCACCCTCTGAGCGATGAGAGCGCCGATTTGAACTCTGATGGGTCTACGACCGCCTCAATGGAGAGTTTCATCATTTTGGCATACTGCATCAACTGCTCTACTGCACCTATCCTGTAGGTGTCTAAGGTGATAATACCGACTTTGTATTTGACATCTTGTTTGAAGGCATATCTTGCTGCCAATTTTGCCAGTGTTGTCGTTTTGCCGACCCCTGTCGGTCCGACAAGCATAATGATTTTTTTACCGCC
>DIZY01000110.1 GCA_002428055.1 Helicobacteraceae bacterium UBA6016 | reverse complement strand
TAACCTTTTTCTTGAAAAATTTTCAGAATAGACTCTACGATTTTTGAATACAAAACATGCGTTACTTCTATTCTTCTCATAGAGGCATTTCTGATTCTAGTCAGCGTGTCAGCTATAATATCATTCATGTCTTACCTCCTACCAGCTTGATTTTTTAAGGCCGGGGATTAAACCCTCGTTAGCCATTTTTCTAAGGCATACTCTGCATAGACCAAAGTCTTTATAAACAGAGTGCGGTCTGCCGCAAATAGAACATCTCGTGTATGCTCTTACTTTGAACTTCGGCTCTCTTGCGCATTTTGCGATCATCGATTTCTTAGCCATTAACTTTTCCTTTTGCAAATGGAATTCCCATAAGCTCTAGCAGTCTGAAGGCCATCTTATCGCTGTCGGTAGATGTAGAGATGCTGATGTTCATTCCGTGAATTTTTACGATGTTGTCATATTTAACTTCAGGGAATATAAGCTGCTCGGATAGACCGAAGCTATAGTTTCCTCTTCCGTCAAAACCTGTTCTCGAAAGACCTTTGAAGTCTTTTACTTTCGGCAAAGACATAGATATAAGCTTCTCAAGGAAGTTATACATACTAGCTCCCCTAAGGGTAACTTTAACACCGACATTCATACCTTCTCTAAGTTTGAAACCTGATACTGATTTTTTAGCAGTTGTAATAACAGCTTTTTGACCAGAGATCATAGAAATAGTATCAGCGATGTTTTGAAGAAGTTTTGCATCTTTCGACCCTTCTCCGCAACCAACAGATATAGTAACTTTTTCTAGTTTTGGGGTTAACATCGCATTTTTGATGTCAAACTCGCTAACAAGTTTCTCTTTTACATTTTGTAAATAGTATTCTTTTAGTGCCATCGTTACGCTCCCTCGGCTATTCGAACATTAGAAATGTGTATAGGCATCTCGATATTCTGAAAACCGCCGTTTTGATTTTGTTCGCTTGGCTTAACCGCTTTTTTAGCAAGTTTGCAACCCTCGACTAACACTTGTGAAGTCTTAGGAAATACGGCCAAAACTTTTGCTTTTTTGCCTTTATCGTCACCGGCGATGATTTCTACCATGTCGCCTTTTTTGATTTTTAGCTTAGTCATTATAGAACCTCCGGCGCAAGCGAAACTATTTTCATAAAGTTCGCATATCTGATTTCTCTGCCAACAGGACCAAAAATCCTTGTTCCGACTGGCTCTCTTTTATTGTCAAGAATAACTGCAGCATTATCGTCGAATCTGATAAGACTTCCGTTATCTCTTTGAAGTTCTTTTCTAGTTCTAACGATAACCGCTTTAACCACTTGACCTTTTTTTACTTTACCGTTTGGAATAGCTTTTTTAACAGATGCTACGATGATGTCGCCAACAGTCGCATATCTTCTTTTTGAGCCACCCAAAACTTTGATACACATAAGTTCTTTTGCGCCGCTGTTGTCAGCGACATTCATTCTTGTAAAACTTTGGATCATATCTCAGCTCCTGCTTTCAAAACTGCATTAAGCCTAAATGATTTTGTTTTAGAAAGCGGTCTGCACTCTAATGCAGATACAAAATCGCCTATATTTAGTCCGTTGCTCTCATCGTGAATAAGATATTTTTTGTGTCTTTTCACGAATTTGTGGTATCTTGGGTGCATCATTTTTCTTTCGACAAGAATAGAATAAGTCTTGTCCCCAGACTTTTGAACTACGACACCTTGAATTTCTCTTTTATGGCTGTTCATAACTTATTCCTTACTCTGCGACTTGGGCGCTAATCGCCGTCTGGATTCTAGCGATATCTTTTTTTGCCGCTCTAATCTCGTTTGGATTTGTAAGCTGCATAGTTTTTAATTTCATTTTGAGCTCAAAAAGGGAAACTTTTTTTTCTTTCAAAAGCGCTTTTAGCTCTTCAAGCGTTTTTGAGCTTATATCAGTATACTTCATTTTCACTCTCTATAGTAACGATTTTCGTTTTGAAAGGGAGTTTGTGCATTGCTCTTGTCAAAGACTCTTTTGCAAGAGATTCCTCAACACCGGTCATCTCAAAAATGATTCTTCCCGGGTGAATATTCATAACCCATTCTTCAACAGAGCCTTTACCTTTACCCATCCTTGTTTCAAGTGGCTTAGCAGTAAGCGGCTTATCCGGGAATACTCTTATCCAGAGCTTACCAGTTCTTTTAACATTTCTAGTAATAGCAATCCTTCCGGCTTCTATTTGTCTAGAGTTGATTCTTCCGGCCTCAACGGCTTTTAAGCCGATGCTTCCGAAAGCAAGGTTACAACCGACATAAGTTTTACCTCTGTTTCGGCCTTTCATTTGTTTTCTGTATTTAGTTCGTTTTGGCATCAACATGATTATTGCCCTCTTCTTGCTGGTCTTCTTCTCGGTTTAGTATCTTCAGCGGCTTCAGCAGACTCTTCTTGTCCTTCGCCTTTAGCGCCTTTTTTAAGTACCTCACCTTTGAATATCCATACTTTTACGCCGATGATCCCGTAAGTAGTATGTGCTTCAGCCGTACCGTAGTCGATATTTGCTCTTATAGTATGAAGAGGAACTCTTCCCTCAAGATACCACTCGGTTCTAGCCATTTCAGCTCCGCCTAGTCTTCCGGCAACCATTACTTTGATTCCCTTAGCGCCAGATTTTAGAGCAGCTTGCATAACTTTTTTCATCGCCCTTCTAAATGCAACCCTTTTTTCAAGTTGAGTAGCTACATTTTCAGCGCAAAGAACTGCTGAAGTTTGAGGTTTTTTCTCTTCTTTTATGTTGATAAGAACCTCTTTGTTAGTCATCTTAGAGATGTCAACTTTCAGCTTCTCGATTTCCGCACCTTTTTTGCCGATAATGATACCGGGTCTAGCGGAAACAACCGTTACTTTTACTTTTTTTGCTGTTCTTTCGATAATAATGTCGGAAACACCTGAAAAGTAAAGTTTTTGTTTTAGATACTTTCTGATTTTATAATCTTCGGCTATATTGCCCGGCATCTCTTTGATTGAAGGAAACCATCTTGATCTCCATCCTGTATTGATACCAAGTCTAAGCCCGATAGGATTTACTTTTTGACCCATATTACTTACCCTTCGCTTCTGTTACTTCGACAAAAATATGCGCTGTCGGTTTTCTGATAGGCGTAGCTCTACCTCTTGCTCTAGGAGTAAATCTCTTTAGAACAGGACCCGCATCTACTCTACAAGACAGTACCGTTACCTCATTTGCTTCAAAATTACCGTTAGCAACTGCAGTCGCGATAGCTTTTGAAATAAATTTGGCGCCTTTGTTCGGCATAAAGTCAAGAGCGGCGATTGCTGCCTCTGCATTCATACCTTGGACTTCTCTTGCGATTAGTCTAGCTTTCGTAGGGGAAAGTCTGATAAATTTAAGTGCTGTTTTGCTCATCATTTCCTCCTTACTTACCTATTTTCTTTTGAACGGAGCCCTTGTGACCTTTGAAGGTTCTCGTAGGGGCGAACTCGCCAAGTTTGTAACCTACATGCGCTTCAGAGATATGCACAGGTACAAATTGTCTGCCGTTGTGAACATTGAAAGTAAGGCCTATCATCTCAGGAGATACCATACTTCTTCTTGACCAAGTTTTAATTGGTTTGTTTGAATTTTCAGCCTTAGCTTTCGTAACCTTCTTTTGTAGATGGTCATCGATAAATGGGCCTTTTTTTACTGATCTTGCCATTATCTTACCTCACGCCTTTTTTTCTTTTTGAGATAATGTATTTGTTTGATTGCTTATTAGGTTTTCTAGTTTTCAGACCTTTACACTTTTGACCCCACGGAGATACCGGGTGTCTGTGTCCGTTTGATTTACCTTCACCACCACCGTGCGGGTGATCGATAGGGTTCATCGCAGAACCTCTGGTTTGTGGTCTAATACCCATGTGTCTTGCACGACCTGCTTTACCTATACTGATGTTTGAGAAATCTTCATTTCCAACAGTACCGATAGTTGCTATACACTCAGACAATACATATCTAACTTCCGTGCTTGGAAGTCTAAGAATCGTATATTTACCTTCTCTACCCATTAGTTGAGCGTAGTTACCAGCAGATCTAGCCATTTGGCCACCTTTGCCCGGTTTTAGCTCAATATTGTGTATTACGGTACCGACAGGAATGCTTTTTAGTTTCATAGCGTTACCCGCTACGATGTCTAGTCCAGCCTCTGCAGCCATTACCTTATCGCCGACTTTCATTCCACTTGGTTGAAGAATGTATCTTTTTTCTCCGTCAACATAGTTGATTAGAGCGATACGGCAGTTTCTGTATGGATCATACTCGATAGACGCAACAACGCCTTGAATATCAAATTTGTTTCTTTTAAAATCTATGATTCTATAAAGTTTTTTAGCACCAGCTTCTTTATGTCTAGAAGTGATTCTACCTTGGTTGTTTCTACCCGCTTTTGCCGAAATTCTTAGTAGGAGACCTCTAACTTTTGGTTTTGAAGTTATATCGCTACTATCCAGGTTTGACATAGACCTTCGACTAGGGGTATATGGTTTATAGGTTTTTATTGCCATCTTCTATCCTTATACCGCTAAGCTTTCTATTCTTGCACCGTCAGGAAGCTTTACATAAAACTTCTTGAAAGAGTCTCTATGGCCTATTACGCCTTTAAATCTTTTAGTTTTGCCTTCCATTCTAAGGGAGTTCACTTTTTCAGGAACCAATCCGAAGTACTCTTGGAAAACTTTTTTAAGACTATTTTTGGTCATTCTAGGGGAAGTCTGTACGACTATCACGCCTGTTTCTTGAAGACCTAGTGATTTCTCTGTATAGAGTATTGTTTTTATATCTGTAATATCAGCCATCTTAGCCCTCTTTTACGATTTTGTCATAAGCATCTTTTTCGATTACTACCGATCTATATGTACTTACGAAATACGCATTAACTTCTGTAAAATCTATTAGATAGCAATTTTGAATATTTCTATATGCTAGGTATGTTTTTTCATCAAAATTGTTTGCTATAAGAAGTGCATCTCTTTGGCCTAGGGCTTTTAGAAAAGTAGCAGCATCTTTAGTTTTACCGTTTTCTACGGCTAGAGAATCAACAACGAAAAGTTTGCCTGCGGCAGCTTGTTCAGCTATGGCGCATTTAAGAGCAAGTCTTTTTTGTTTTACATTGATTTTTTGGAAATAGTTAATAGTGTTTTTTGGACCCCAAGCAACACCACCGCCTACGAATACAGGAGATGTTATCGAACCTGCTCTAGCTCTACCGCCGCCTTTTTGTGCCCATGGCTTTTTACCGCCGCCTGATACCGCACTTCTAGTTTTTGTATGAGCGTTAGCTGTTCTAATGTTAGAAAGATAAGCTTTTACATACAAATATAGATTGTGCGGGTTGATGTCTGCATAGCTTGCAGGAAGAGCTATCTTCCCGCTCTCTTTACAATTTTTATCTAATGTTATTGCAAAACTCATTTTACGACCTTCACTTTTCCGAATCCGCCGTTAGCTCCAGGAACGCTTCCCTTTACTACCAATACTCCGGCATTTTTATCAAAGCTCAAAACTTCACACTTTACGGTAACTGTTTCGTCTCCGTATTGTCCAGACATTTTTTTGCCTCTTTGAACACGACCCGGCCACTCTCTATTACCGATTGAACCGCCCGTTCTGTGGAATCTATGACCGTGCGCACCTGGGCCGCCGGCAAAGTTCCATCGTTTCATTACACCTGTAAAACCTCTACCTTTAGTTCTAAAAGTAGCTTTCAACTCTATAGCAGCTTCCAAAGATGCTGTTTCTTGTTCTCCGGCTTCTTTGTTGTCGACTACAAGAGATGCGAACTTGTTAAACTCTTTCGATAGTCCGTAAGCTTTTTGCTGACCTTCTATCGGTTTGTTTATTGCTTTGCCTCTTGAGTATGCAACCAAAGATTTACCTTCGTTGTTAACTTTAACAACTTTCGCAGGCAACACTTTTAAAAGAGTTACCGCATTCGATACTTCGCCGAGCGTTCTGCTCATGCCGATTTTTTCAACCAAAAATTCCATCTTCACTTTTCCTTAGTTAGCCATTGATCTTACTTCGACATCCACTTCAGGAGCAAGGTCAAGCTTCATAAGAGCGTCAACCGTATCCGGCGATGCAGCTATAATATCTATAAGTCTTGCGTGAATTCTGATTTCGAATTGCTCTCTCGAGTCTTTGTTGACATGAGGAGATCTAAGAACAGTATATTTTCTGATTTTTGTAGGAAGCGGGATTGGTCCGATCAGTTCCGAACCAGTTCTTTTTACTGCATCGATGATAGCCGATACAGATTTATCAAGAACTCTGTTGTCATAAGCTCTAAGCTTTAGTCTCAGTTTTTCCATTGCGGTATACCCTTGTTTAAAGAACTTATAAGTCTGTGAGGACTTACAATTTGAGAGCGCAATTGTACTAAATAATTATGAAAGAGTCAAGTAAAAACAGGGGTTCTTTGGGGTATACCCATAAAATACTATCCTTTTTAAAAGGACAAGTGCTACAATATCCGAAAATATTAGAGTGTAGCAAGGAGGTATAATTTTGGAAATTTTTGAACAGCTACTAAGCGAAACTCCTAAAAAAATTTCTTACAGCCCTAGAAAACTTGTTTTACCGCAAAACGCAAACTCTGTTCTTTTTGGGCCTCCAAAATCAGGAAAAACAAGCCTAGCCCTGTTCCATGCCGCCCAAAAAAAAGAGCCGTATCTATATATAAATCTTTTAGACTTTAGGATTGAGCGGTTCGCTATGCAGGATGCGTACGAATTTGCAAAGGCAAAAAAAATATCTACGATGATAATAGACGGGTACACCGAAGAGGAGATGCCGGAGGCAAAAGATGGTATTCAGACTATTTTAATCTCTGCGAGTGAGCTTCAAATGGACGGTTTTAGCTCTTTTCGTCTGTTTGGCGTTGACTTCGAGGAGTATCTTAGTCTTTATGAAAGCAAAGGGCAAAGGGCAAATGAAGAAGAGGCGGTGGCGCACATTTTTGCGGAGTTTTTAAAAGACGGCTCGCTACCTAAAATTTCCGAACTGAGCGAATTTGAAAAGCATAGATACAAAACGGCAAGGATAAAAGATGCGGCAAGAGGGAAAACGGAGGAGACAGTACTCTGTGAATTTTTGCGCCGAGGGTCTATGAAGTTTTCGCTTTTGCAAGTTTTTGATGCGCTAAAGTCAAAAACAAAAATATCAAAAGATTTTTTCTACTCGTACGCTCAAAGATTGGAGAGCATGGGGGTGCTTTTTTTTGTCGAAAAACTACATCAAAAAAATTCTCCGAAAAAAATATACTCATACGACTTTTCACTCAAAACAGCTACGGAGTTCAAAAAAGATTTTCCTGGTATTTTTGAAAATATGGTGTTTTTGGAGCTAAAGTCCAGAGGGTATGAGATATATTATACAGAGGAAGCGGGTCTTTTTGTGCCTGAGCTTGAAAGAGCGATAGTGGCAAAGCCGTTTCCGCCCTCGGAGGAGGAGAAGCTAATGCTGAAACTCTCAAAAAAAGCGGGGGAGCTTGGAATAAAAGAGGTGGAAATAATAACTATAAACAAAGAGGATGAGAAAGATATGAGCGGAATACGGATACATTCAACGCCGTTTTGGCAATGGGCGCTTAGCTTTTGAGTGGCTTATGTGGAATAGATGAAGCAGGACGGGGGCCTCTTGCGGGACCTCTATGCTTTGCCGGATGTATACTGACTAAAGAGATAAAAGGACTAAATGACTCCAAAAAACTCACGGAGGCAAAAAGGGAGGCACTATTTGACGAACTGCTCAAAGGCTCAATATACCACATCGTATGGCATAGCGCAAAAGAGATAGACGAACTTGGGTTGTCGGCGTGCATCAAACGCTCTCTTTTGGAGATTAAAAAGACACTTGCTGCGGATAGCTATATATTTGACGGCAATAGCAGATTTGGAGTAGACGGGCTGGAGACGATGGTAAAAGCGGATACGCAAATACAGGAAGTGATGGCGGCTAGCATACTTGCCAAAGTAAGCAGGGATAGGCTAATGATAGAGCTTGACGCCCAATATCCAAACTATGGATTTGCCTCACACAAGGGATACGGCACGGCGGCACATATAGAGGCCATACAAAAGTACGGGCTTAGCGAAGTGCACAGAGAGAGCTTCAAGCCGAAAAAACTTCAAGCTTCTCTTTTTTAACGCCACTCAACCGTGGCGTGGAGTTTGCCGGTTGTGTCTTTTTGGAGTACATAATATAGATTGAATTTTTGCGCATTGCGAAACCGAAGCTCTGCCGTACACTGAAGTGCGGAGCTATTATCCGTCTGCTTGATCGTCACGATATTCTCCAGAACAGGCCCATACTCTTTATAGTTAAACTCAACCATCTCTTTATTCTCCGGTGAAAGTCCGTTTTGCCACTCATCTCCGGCAATAGATGGGTTGAGTTTCGTGGCGAGCTGTTTTTTAACCGTCTTTTCAACAGACTCCATCACCAGCCTTTGACTTTCACCGCTATCGCATTTTGGTTTATTTGAGCAAGCGGTAAACAGCAAAGCGCATATAGCCAAGAGCGATATTTTAAGCATTTGTTAATATCTTTATCAAAACTAAATTTATGTCAATTAGCTCAGTTTTCATATTTAACGCCAAGCCCAGCAAGCGACACGCCCTGCCTAGTCGGAGCAATGGTGGCAATATGCTCTTTTTTGCGACCTTCTATTACCAAAGTAGAATCCGTAAGATTCGCAATAATGGAGATATTTTTTTGGATTTCACCGATAGATACCGCCCTCATAAACTTATCCTTTTATATAAACTACTTTATCTTTATATAAACAAGTTTAGAGGGGGCTTAATTTATTTTAGGTACTGGGCTAGCTCTTTTTCTCTCTGCTCCGTCATCTGTGTAATCGTACCCATATACAGCAACCCCTCGCCAGTGCCGCCACGCATTTCATCGGCGCTAAATTCGGCGTTTGCATCACGATAAGATATCCAAGCCCTCCGCTCCTTTTTGAGCTTCTCTTTTGCGATTTTGTCATCCAGCTTTGCCATCGGCTTTTTATATGTAGCGTTTAACGCTTTATCCGCTTTTTGCAAATCGGCAGAGGCACACTCTCATATCTCCACTGTTGTTGTAGCATTTTAAAAGTAAATGGCTACTTGGTAACCTGAAATTTAAAATCACAACTCAAGCATACCGCTTCAGATAGCTCATCGTCTATATAAGTTATCGTAGAGCATTTTGGACACTCTGCTTTTATTTTTTTAACCATATCATCAGCTTTTTTTCCTCCGCAATAGGCTGTTCTTTGCCACAATGCTTGCATATGCTGGCTTTGGTGTTTATAGTTTCCGCACAAAATTTGCATTTCTTAGAGTTCTCGATTTTATCAGCTGTCGGGGCCTTAATAAAAGCAATTAGTCCAATAAGCCCCAAAAAGCCTGACGCTATTATTAAATTTTGCTGTCTAGCACCCAACGATAGATTGTATACATTTGAATATGGTAAGCTAGTATCCATCATCATTCCATAAATTGCAAGAATCACACCTGCCACCAAAAACAAAATACCGATTATCTTCATTTACGCCTCCATATGCAGACCATAGTCTGCTCTTAAAATATTCTAATAAACTAAACTTAATCCAAAATAA
>DIZY01000106.1 GCA_002428055.1 Helicobacteraceae bacterium UBA6016 | reverse complement strand
CGACTACCCTTTTTTGATTATCGGTGATTTCTTTTCTGTGGATGAGTGCGATGGCGTTTTGGAGCATATCAAAAGCACGGATGAGTGCGAAAAAGCAAGAATCAAAGCGGCTCTCACTATAGCCTCAACGCTACCGATAATAGACCAATCTATACGCAAAACGGATATTTACTCGCTATCCGCAAGCCAAGATGAGCGCTTTGAAGTTGTATTTGACTCTCATAGGGCGCAAATCGAGAAATTTTTTAATCTCTCTTTGCTAAATGCAAGCGATGCGCAGCTACTTAGTTACGGCGAGGGGAGTTTTTATGTGCGTCACGCCGACGACTCCAGTGAAATCGTGGATAGCCAAGGTGCAGCGGTAGATTATAAGCTAGTTGCTCCGTATCGCATTATTACGACCGTACTGTTTTTGAATAACGGAGGTGATGATTTTGAGGGCGGAGAGCTTGTGTTTAGCCATCTTCGCGATATAGACGGCGTACCGTTTTGCTACAAACCAAAGCAGGGTTTTATGCTTGTATTCCCAAGCAATCCGTATTTTGCCCACGAGGTACTCAAAGTGACAAGCGGACACAGGGCGACGCTTGTCAAATGGCACGATGCGATAGTGCATTAGCTACTTCGGTATACCCCATTTTTTCATACTCATCTCGCTATCGTCGTGCTCTTTATCACTAAAGCTTTCATGACAAACTCCTAGATTTGCGGCCTCTGGGTGCTCTCTTAGCATATCGTCCATATCTTTTTGGTGCGCTTCTGCCGAATGGTGGTTTTTTACCAGCTCCTGCAGTCTTATTTTTTGCGACTCAAATCTATCCATTTTGCACCCTTTTTTTATCGTAACACTATTGTAACAATTCAATATTTTATTTGGGTTTAATTTTTGCGCCTTACAAAAAACAATCATTTTCATAGTAAAATAAAAGAAAAATATGGCTCAAGATGATAGATAAAAAACTACTGGACCAGCTCTCGACAGAGGATAAAAAACTATTTCTCGATACGCTCGATACGCTCATCAATCAAACATATGTCGTTGAAAATGAATATAAAGATTTGAAAGCCTCATATGAAGCATTGCACAAAATACTTAGCGAAATCATAGAGTTTTTGCCGACTGCCATTTGGGTGCTTGATGAGCATGGAAAGATATTTTTGCAAAACTCCACGGCAAAGACGCTCGGCTTTGACTATCAAAGCTTCAGAAATAACGGAGAGGCGGAGATAGACGACCGCTCATACTTAATAAAATCCGTAAAGCTAGGCGCAAAAACCATAGTCTCTGCAACAGACATCACGGAGCAAAAAAGGACACAAAGACTTGCCTCCATGGGGCAGATGGCGGCGCATTTGGCGCATGAGATTAGAAATCCCGTAGGAAGCGTAGCGATTTTGGCATCGACGCTCCAAGGGGTCGTGGCCGACAACATCAAGCCTGTAGTCGAAGAGATTAAAAAATCAATTTGGCGCGTGGAGCGAATCATAAAAGCTACACTTTTATTTACCAAAGGCGTAGCAATCAAAAAAAGTCCATTTGAACTTAAGAGACTGGAAGAGGAGATACGAAGCTCCATTAGCCACTACTCATACTCAAAAGATGTAGAGTTTATATTTTTATTTCCGGATATATCCATTATCGGGGATTTGGAGCTTATATCAATGGTTATGCAAAATCTGCTTTTTAATGCAATAGATGCAATAGAAGATGCAAAAGAGGAAAATGGAGTTGTGCGCATATCTCTATTTGAGGATGAGCAGTTTTATTTTTTGAAGGTAGAAGATAGCGGGGCGCCGATAAGCGACAAAAGTATGCTTTTTGACCCGTTCAAAACGACAAAAACAAAAGGTAACGGGCTAGGCCTCGCCCTCTCTCTCCAAATAGCGGCGGCACATGGCGGTCAAATAACGATAGAGGAGCCAAAAGCCTTTGTACTCTCTATCGCTAAGGTTGCCTAGTTTTTGACAAATCAACTAGACTTTTTACGGTTGCGGCGATGCTTTGAGCCATAAACGGCTCAAGCTCTTTTTTGACTCCCTCATTATCAAAGAGCGGTTTTACCCATTTTTGTTCATCATATCTGTATGTTTTTGTGATTAAGCCGGTTTTGCTTTTTACTTTTACGACTATATCCATTTCGAGTCTTAGATTTTTGCCGGTTAACTCATGTTTGGCATACTGGGCATTTAACTTTGTAAGCGAAAAAGAGTATGAATAATCGGCATCGCCCTCTTTTGACACTGGAGCAAACCCCGCCGCCCTCATCTCTTTTTCAAATGCCGCGTCCATCCACTCCGACATATTTTGGCTCGCAAGCACAATGCTCTGCTTTGCACCATCTCTATCTTTAATGACGCCTATGCTTTTTTTGTCACTCCTATCGTCACTGACCCTCTCGAAATAAGCTTTTGCATAAGCTTTTTCACCAATATATATTGATTTTGGCTCGGCAAACTCGACCGCATCGCTTTTAAAAGAACAGCCGTTTGCAAATAATAAAACAAATGCCAAAGCGGAAAAGCTACTCTTTTTCATCGTTATTTCCCTAAATATTTATTGACAAGCTCCGCAATCTCCGTCGGACTTGTTTTTGCCATAAAGTGATCAGCGCCCAAAGAGAGCGCCATATTTCTGTTTGAGTCGCCGCTCATGGAGGAGTTGACGGCTATCGGTATTTTTTCAAAAGCAGGTTTGCTTTTTATTTTCTTGATTACCTCAAAACCGGATACCTCCGGCATCTCAAGGTCGGTTATTATAAGACCGCACCGTGCCATCTCATCTTCGTTGGAGTCCACAAAATCAAGCAACTTTTTACCGTTTTCAAAAAATCTGCTGGTAACGCCGAGTTTATTTAGTACATCCTTTAGGATTTTTGTAGCCACTACGGAGTCTTCCGCCACTAGCAAAAACTTTGAACTATCCACATCGGTAGTCTGCAACGCAACATTTCGTATCTCTTCATCTATAAACGGGAATACCTCGGAAACCATCTTTTCTATATCCACTATCTGAACCAGTGTGCCGTCGGTATAGTATGTATTGTTGTTGATTTTTTTATCGGAGTCCGAACCCATGCTCATAGAGGGCATAATATCTTCCCACTTTTTGGTAAGAATTCTATCCGCTCTATAGATTCTAATACCGACAAAAACGCCGGAGAAGTCGCACAGCATAACTTGTGAGTTTTTTGGGTCAAGACCCATTTTGCTTAAATTTACGGTGCCGCCCACATGGTAACCGAACCACTTTTTGAGATCAACCAAAGGCACGGTCATATCTCGAACAGTTATAAGTCCTTCCAAAAGCGCATCATTCTCATATCCTACAAGCGTCGGCTGCTTGTCGTATTTTATTATCTCTTGCACCTTAAATACATTGACTGCAAAAAGCTCCCCGCCCTCTTCCAGCCTAAAGCACAGGTATTGTACTTCGTTGTTTTTGTGAAGCTCAGTCGTTCTGTCTATTGAGTTCATTTAGCCAGCCTAAGTGTAAAAAATTGTCTTTGAACGAGTTTACATTAATTATGCTAATAAAGCCTCTTTTTTTAAAACCTTAGTGTTATAATCCGCTTTCAAACAAAAAAATAGCAGGCTTTAAATGATGAATTTTGATATGGACGACGAGCTTTTCGGCGGAACGGTAATGAGCAAGCTTGTAGACATACTGCGAAATGCGAACAAAAACCTTGTGGAGCTCGAAATTGAAAGAGTTCTTACTCGTTTGGCGGCAACAGAGACACTTCTTGAGCAAAAAGGGGTGAGCGAAGCCGAAATTAGGAGCTTTATCCTCCAAAACCAAGATTCTCTCAAAAGCGAAGCTGACTCTTTAGGGCTTACATTAACAGCGGATATAGTTACGCAAAATGAGTAGGCTTTTTGCGCCTTTACTCCTTATTTTGATGCCGCTTTTTGCGGCCGATGACGGTGCAATCACTTGGAACTACAAGGATGAAGTAGAGCTAAAAAAAGATCAGCTCGCAAGATATATGATAACGATAGACAGCAAGCTTTATACACTTGATTTTAGATGGACTCTATATGTAAATAAAGGGCTCGTAATGCTCTATAAATACGGCACGGATACCACAAAAGCAAACGGTTTTCCTTACCAAAACATACTATACAAAGACCACAAATTAAACAGCTTCAAAATAAAGCTCAAAAATAGAGCGTCAAATGCTTTTTTAGAGCCTTACGCATTAGTCTTATTCAAAGAGTTTGATGATAAGACAAAAAAGGCGACGATTACCGTAATGATGAAAGACGATGTTAGACCCGTGCAAGCGGAGAGAGTTTTACCAAAGGTAGATTAGGTGTTAGAGAAAGTAACAGAGAAGATAGACGAAATAGTAAGCGAGCTACAAAATGAAAGCGTAAAATCACTCTTTGCGCAAGTAAGCGGCGGCAAAATGCTTCGTCCTAGACTCATGCTAAAGATAAGCCAAAACGAGTGTATTTACGAACTTGCTGCAATCGTTGAGCTGATACACATAGCAAGCCTTCTGCACGACGATGTGATAGACGCTTCGCTCTTGCGCCGCAAAAAACCGACCGTAAACGCAACTGAGGGCGACAGAACAGCCGTAATGATGGGCGACATACTCTACTCAAAAGCATTTTCAAAACTTGTAAGTTTTGAGCAAAATATCGCCTACAAAGTATCAAACGCCGTTACGCTACTAAGCCTCGGTGAGCTAGAAGATGTGCAGATGTCAAATACCCTCAATACCGATGAGGCAACATACATAGAGATGCTCTATAAAAAAACAGGCTCACTTATCGAAGCGGC
>DIZY01000008.1:8231-11096 GCA_002428055.1 Helicobacteraceae bacterium UBA6016 | reverse complement strand
CGATATTGTTAATCTTAACTCAGGTAGTGATACTGTAAGTTGGGCTTCATCTGTAGGTGGGGATACAATTACGGGCTTTACTGTAGGTACTGGCGGCGATGTATTGAAATTTGTTGATACTGCAAACTTGGCATTAGCTGCCGCTGCAACGAAAAGTTTCCTATCTGGAACGGCTGCTGCAGTCGGTGCTGCCGCACTAGACGCTGCTAACATAAATGTTTTGGTTATTACTGGTACTGGCTATGCTAATAATGCATCACTACATGCCGCTTTACAAGCAGCGGGCGCAACTGAAGCAGATGGTGTTGTTGTTACTTATTTCAATACGACAGACAATGCCGTAAGAGTTATCTATGACATAGATCTTGCAGATACTGGTGATGAGGTTACTATGGCTACATTAAGCGGTCTATNNTCTTACAGACCTTGCAAGCCTTAATACAAATAACTTCGTTATCGCTTAATCTTTCTATTTTCTTGAATCTTACTCGCCACCCTCTAGCTTTAGAGGGTGGTTTTTTATTTTGGATATCCCAATGAACTTACAATTGCTTTTTTTGCAAGCTTGCTCAAGCCATCAAAAGAATGATTTAAAAACGGCTGAGAGGGCTTATGCTAAATTGTTCACTAGTCGCTACAAAAATCCTTTTCTTTATATTAATTATGGCGCCCTCCTTAGAAATAAAAGCGAACTTAATAAATCACTGATCGTATATAATATTGGATTGTCAATATATCCAGATGACACAGACATACTGAGTAATATTGCCTGCGTATATTGTGATTTAGAAGATTTTAATTCGGTAATTAAGTTTGCACAAAAAGCACTTGCTTTAGAACCAAAACACCAAATGGCCTTGAATAATCTTGTATGCGGCTTGATAGCCGTTCAGGACTATGGTTCAGCATTAGAGTATGCAATCAAATGCGTACAACTCTATCCTTCTGATTTTAAGGCGGCGTCAAATATCTTAATATCTTTGTCACTGATGGGAAGAATAGAAGACGCTGGAGCTTGGTTTGATAAAATGTCTGCTATTAATTCACCTGATATTTACTTTGCAAAGTTAGTGTTTTTGGATGCATCGGGAAATACAAATAGGTTATTTGAATTGCTGGAATCTTTCAAAGATTGGAAAAAAGATAAAAGAGTAGCAAGAATTGTTTGTGCTTCCTATTTAAAGCGTTCTATGTATCTTGAGTGTTTGCAAATTACAGATGAGTGCTTGCTTTATGCGCCAAATGACTTTGATATCTTATCCACGAAGGCAACTGCACTTCTCAACTTAAATAGACTTGCGGAAGCTTATGAAATTTCACATCAAGTAAATAGAAATATTCGTAATCCAAAAACCATTANNTAACGGAAGAATTCTTTTGGCTATGGGTAAACCGATAGAGGCGGTCGCCGAATTTCGAAATGCCCTTGAAATTAAGCGTGATCCTGTTGTTTTTGATAATATTCTATTTGCGATGCAGTATAGTGATAATTGGTCGTGTCGCGAGGTTGCCGAAGCTCATATCGAGTATGGCAATATGTTTGAAAACAGAGACACTTTTTTGGTGCATAAAAATAAGATAGACTCAAAGAAGATTATCGTTGGTTTTATCGGAGGAGACTTTTGCGCACATCCAGTTTCTTATTTTATAATACCGTTATTAGAGCATTATAGTAAATCTAGATTTTCTTTTTATTGTTATCATACATCGAATCGACGAGATAATGTGACAGAGAAAATTATATCCATGGTTGATGCCTTTGTTGAAATGTCGACTCTGGCGGATGAGCAGTTGGTATCTCAAATTTTAAATGACGGTATTCATATATTAGTTGACCTATCTGGACACACAGGACATAATAAACTTATCGCATTATCAAAAAAACCGGCACCAATTCAGGTAACATGGCTTGGTCATCCAAATACAAGTGGATTAACGGCAATTGACTGGAAGCTTACAGATAAGTTTTGCGACCCTATGGAGGGAGAGGTATTGTGTAGTGAAAAACTATATCGCCTACCCGATATTTTCTGTGTTTATAGGCCACTTATCACATCTCCTGAAAAACATGAGTCTGCCGAGTATGCTGTACAAAATCCGCCATGTACCGCCAATGGGTATATTACTTTTGGCAGTTGTAATAATTATGCTAAACTGACAGATTCTACCGTTAGGTTGTGGTCTAAGGTTCTTGAGGCAGTAGATGGGTCAAAATTATTTTTAGAAATACAAGGGCTCGGCGAGTATGTAGATCAAAATAGTGTGCGAGATAGATTCAGGCTTTATGGAGTGTCGGATGAAAGACTTGTATTGCAAAAAAGAGATTCAAGAAATCAGTATATTATCTATAATAAAATAGATATAGCGCTTGATCCATTTCCTGCAAATGGTGGTACAACTACTTTCGATTTGCTATGGATGGGGGTTCCGCTCATTACATTAAAAGGTGAATGTTTTATATCTCGTATGGGATATTCTATATTGTCAAATTTGGGTCGTCATGAATGGGTAGCCAATGATGAGGAAGACTACATACGGCTTGCTGCCAACTTAGCATCTGATCAAAATAGGCTAAAAGAGTGGAGAATGGTTCAAAGAGATAAAATGAAAGAAAGCCCCCTAATGAACGAGCAGCTGTTTTCTAGAAGTTTGGAGAGGGCTTTTGTTGAAATGGTCGATATGTACAATATGAGTCAAAAATAGGTGTGGCAGTTTTTGATTGTTGTGTTTATTAAAGATAAAGCAATGGGTTTTGGCGAATGAGTGTGAATAGCAAATATAGTCGTCAAGAGGCAATAGAGCTGTTTCAAAATGGCAATAGTTCCGCTCTTTACGATTTGTGCATTGGAATACTTAGAGATGACA
>DIZY01000008.1:6427-8139 GCA_002428055.1 Helicobacteraceae bacterium UBA6016 | reverse complement strand
AATATTTCTAGATCTTATCAGGAGTTGAAAAATCATAAAGATGCTTATTGGCATGCCAAAAAAGCAACCGAGATAGACCCTCACAACAAGTCGGCATGGCTTAATCTTTCATTTTCTGCAAATATCTTAGGCATATGCAGTGAAGCCGTAGATGCTGCCAATAGAGTAATAAAGCTAGATCCGAGTTGGTTTTTAGGATGGAACTGCCTTGGCAATGCACTTAAGGAATATGGCGCAGTTAAAGAAGCCATAGAAGCCCATCTCCAAGTTATACAGTTGGCGCCAAGCGAGCTTTTTGGCTATACAAACACTCTACTAACAATGCAATTCAATGAAAATTTAACAGCAAAAGATATTGTAACAGTTGCAAAGGAGTTCGCCGGCATATTTGAAAAGCCATTTGTGGATGAGTGGGGTAAATTTGAGCATTTGCCAAAAGATCCGTATCGAAAATTGAAAGTTGGTTTTGCTTCTCCGGATTTTTCAGATCACCCAGTGATGTATTTTTTTGAGCCGCTTTTGGCTAGACTGAATAGGAAAGAGTTTGAGATTGTATGCTTTTTTATGTATCCGGAGGGTAGTGATGACCATATTACCAAAAGAGTAAAATTATATGCTGACGAATTTGTATATCTTGGCGGCAAGAGTGTAGAGGCGCAAGTTGACGCCATAAAAGAGCGAAATATAGACATACTCATAGATTTGGCGGGGCATACAGCCAAGAGTGCCATAACGGCGATGGCTAGAAAGCCGGCTCCGGTGCAGATGACATGGATGGGATACCCAGGCACTACTGGGCTAAAGGCGATTGATTATAGGATTACGGATATGGTAGCCGATGTGGAGATGGTCGGAGAGATGCCGTTAAAAGAGCAATACACGGAGAAACTGGTGGCCTTGCCACCGCCGTTTTGCGTATACCGTCCATCTATTAGGCAGCCTCTTAATAGGTATATGCCGCACTACCAGATAAGACCAACTCCTGCTATTTCAAATGGGTATATAACATTTGGCAGTTGCAATAATATAGCGAAACTTACCGAAAAAACTCTTGCGGCATGGGGCAAGATACTAAAAAAAATACCTAGTTCAAAGTTGCTTATTGAGGGCAAGGGACTTGATAATGATAAGAGTAAAGAAGATTTTATTGTCAAATGCGAAAGATGTGGAGTTGAGAGAGATAATCTTATACTTATATCGCGCAGCAGCAAGAATCAGTATCTGACTTATCACCAAATAGATATAGCTCTAGATCCATTCCCTCTTACGGGGGGCACAACTACATTTGATACGCTATGGATGGGCGTACCTCTTGTGAGTATGGCCGGAAGTAGTTTTCGCTCAAGGATGGGGGTCAGTATACTTACGGCGTTTGAAAAAAATGAGTGGATAGCTAAGAGTGAAGTGGAGTATATAGATATAGCTTGTAGCATGGCCGACAATATAGAGCTGTTAAATAAGACGAGGCTCAATCAGCGGCAACTAATGATAAAGAGTCCGCTGATGGGCGAGGGGGTCTTCGCCGAATATTTTGGCGATATACTTAGAAAGTCTTGGTTTTTTTGGTGCGCCAAAAATGATGCGGCAATGGTTGGTCGCTATACCAAAGAGCAACCTGTAAGAAAATATGAAGAGCCTATAGTTTTCTTGGAGAGCGGGAGGCTAGGGTGGGGCGATGCAATGCAAAAATTGAACGACAGTGCAAATAGAGC
>DIZY01000008.1:0-6420 GCA_002428055.1 Helicobacteraceae bacterium UBA6016 | reverse complement strand
GGCGCAAAGGGAGTTCAAGGAGGAGTGGAGGGAAGCGAGAGATACTGCACTAGCGATGTTAAATACGCTTCCTTTTGCTTCCGCTCCGCTCTATGTTATGGCGCTATTGGAAGAAAATCACGCTAATTTATCCATAGCGATAGGATATATGTCTTGGGTGGCAGACATAGAGCCACAAAATCCGGTGGCCTACAAAAAAATTATAGGGTGGTATGAAAAACTGGGCAATATAGCGGCAACAATGCAGATAAGGAGTGTAGCGGCGCTTAGAGGAGTCAAAGTTTGAAGGCTGTAATACTTGCAGGAGGGCTAGGTACGCGTATATCTGAAGAGTCGCATCTAAGACCGAAGCCGATGATAGAGATAGGCGGCAAGCCGGTACTTTGGCATATTATGAAGATATATTCGGCGCACGGCATTAATGATTTTATAATATGCTTAGGCTATAAAGGGTATATGATAAAGGAGTATTTTGCAAACTACTATCTGCATACCTCTGATGTTACATTTGATATGGCCAACAACTCTATGGAGGTTCACCAAAATAGCTCTGAGCCATGGAAAGTCACTTTGGTGGATACCGGCGATGAGACGATGACCGGAGGTCGGCTCAAAAGAGTTGCGAAGTATCTTGAGGGTGAAGAGACTTTTTGTTTTACATATGGCGACGGCGTCAGTGATATTGATATATCTGCACTAGTTGTTTTCCACAAAGAGCATGGTAAGATGGCGACGGTCACAGCTGTGCAGCCTGCAGGCAGATACGGCGCCCTTGATATAGAGTCTGACGGTAGCGTATCCGGCTTCATAGAAAAGCCACATGGCGACGGCGGCTGGATAAACGGTGGATTTTTTGTGCTTTCTGCGGAGACAATAAACTTAATAGACGGCGACGATACAACTTGGGAGCAAAAGCCACTAAGCCAGTTGGCGGCTGGTGGACAGCTAAAATCATATAAGCATCATGGATTCTGGCAGCCTATGGATACCTTGAGGGAAAAAAATATGCTTAACGAGATGTGGGATTGCGGAAAAGCTCCATGGAAGGTGTGGCGTTAATGTCATTTTATAGCGGTAAAAAAGTATTTGTAACGGGGCATACAGGTTTTAAGGGCTCTTGGCTTACGGCGTGGCTTCAAATGCTGGGCGCCGAAGTAACTGGATATGCGCTGGAGCCGGATTGTGCGCCAAATCACTTTTCGCTTTTGCAAACTGTAGTCAAAAGTAATATTGCGGACATTAGAGATGAGAATAGGCTTGCAGGGGATTTGGCAGAGTCAGAAGCGGAGATAGTTTTTCATCTTGCGGCACAGCCTCTTGTGCGCCGCTCATATAGGGAGCCGATAGAGAGTTTTGAGGTTAATGTGCTTGGAACGGCAAAGCTACTGGAGGCTTGCAGAAAAGTACAAAGCGTAAGAGCTGTTGTAGCGGTAACTACCGATAAATGCTATGAAAATAGGGAGTGGGAGTACCCATACAGGGAGATAGACACACTTGGTGGGTATGACCCGTATAGCGCCAGCAAAGCGTGTGCGGAAATAGTAACGGCATCATATAGAAGCTCATTTTTTAAAGAGAGCGGTATAGCTGTAGCTACGGCAAGAGCCGGTAATGTTATAGGCGGTGGAGACTGGAGTGAGGATAGACTCGTGCCCGATATTATCAGGGCTGCAAGCGCTAAAAATACGGCATTTATCCGAAATCCAAGAAGTGTTAGACCTTGGCAGCATGTGCTTGAGTCGTTAAATGGATATTTGATATTGGCGCAAAAACTATATGAAAAAGAGCCTGTTGATGAGGCTTGGAATTTTGGACCTTCCGATGATAGTAATTTGAGCGTTGAAGATGTTTTGATGTTGTCAAAAAAAGAGTGGGATGAAATATCTTTTGCGTTTGAATCGGAAAAAGATGCCCCACATGAGGCAAAACTGCTTAGATTGGACTCTTCAAAGGCCAAAGCTAGACTTGGATGGCAAAGTAAATGGAGTGCGCAGGAGGCAGTAGTAAAAACAATGGAATGGTATAAGACTTTTTACAAAAACGGCACAGTGCTTACAAAGGTACAAATTGAAGAATTTATGAAGGCTAGGGGTTGAGCGAGTGTAGATTTTGCGGCAAAGAGCTGCATAAAGAGTTTATAGATTTGGTTTCTTCGCCGCCGTCAAACTCGTTTTTGAGCGCTAAAGAGCTTGATGAGCCGGAAGTTTATTATCCACTAAAGCTATATGTGTGCGATAGTTGTTTTTTGGTGCAGATAGGGGAGTATAAAAAGTCTGGCGAGATATTTAGCGGCGAATATGTGTATTTTTCTTCATATTCCAAAAGTTGGCTTGAGCATGCAAAAAAATATGTCGATATGGCTATTTCAAGATTTGGAATCTGTGCGAGCAGCCTTGTTGTGGAGATAGCATCAAATGACGGCTATTTACTTCAATATTTTAAGGAACGAGTCGTGCCGTGCCTTGGTATAGAGCCTAGCGGTTCTACTGCTGCCGTTGCCAGAGAAAAAGGTATAGATGTGATAGAGGAGTTTTTTGGTGTTAGTTTGGCTACTGAGATGGCGCAAAATGGCAAAAAAGCGGACTTGCTTCTTGGAAATAATGTGTTAGCCCATGTGCCGGATATAAACGATTTTGTAGCGGGATTAAAGATACTTCTGAAAGATAACGGTGTTATAACAATGGAGTTTCCACATCTGTTGAATCTTGTCGAACAAAATCAGTTTGATACTATATATCATGAGCATTTTTCTTATCTTTCGTTTTATACTGTTAAGCAAGTGTTTGAAAAACATAATCTCAAAATATTTGATATAGAGGAGCTCTCTACTCACGGCGGTTCGCTTCGTATATATGCGACACATGTGGAAAGAGATATAGCTATAGAGCCTGATGTTGACAAGCTTATGGACAAGGAGATTGAAAGAGGTATTACTGATTTTGGATTTTATACTTCTTTCCAAGATAGGGCAGACAAAGTCAAATATGACTTTTTGAAGTTTTTGATAGAGCAAAAAATAAACGGCAAAAAAGTAGTCGCTTACGGCGCAGCTGCCAAGGGTAACACGCTCTTGAATTATGCCGGCATAAAAAAAGACCTAATATCGTTTGCAGTTGATGCGTCACCGCACAAGATAGGAAAATTTTTGCCGGGAAGTCATATAATGGTCGTAGGCGAAGATAAAATTCAAAGTGAAAGACCAGATTTTGTAGTCATACTGCCGTGGAATATAATAGATGAGATAACAATGCAGTTGTCATATGCCAGAGAATGGGGAGCTAAGTTTGTGACCGCCGTTCCTAAGCTAGAGATTTTTTGATGATATTTACAGAACTTGGTATATCTGGTGTGCGGCTAATAGAGATTGAGCCTATTGAGGATGAGAGAGGTTTTTTTGCAAGAACCGCATGCAGAGACGAGTTTAAAAAGTATGGGATAAACGCAGAGTTCGTCCAGCAGAGCGTTTCTTTTAATAAAAAAAGAGGCACTATAAGGGGTATGCACTGGCAGGAGGAGCCGTATGTAGAGGATAAGCTTGTTAGATGTACAATGGGCAAAATATGGGATGTTGTTGTAGATATAAGGGTAGATTCTCCGACCTACAAAGAGTGGTTGGGCGTGGAGTTATCCGCACTGAATAGAAGACAAATATATATACCAAAAGGTATAGCTCACGGCTTTCAAACACTTGAGAATGATAGTGAAGTTTTTTATGAAATGAGCATTCCTTATCATCCTGAAAGTTCTAGAGGATTTAGGTGGGATGATTCGGAAATTGGGATTGAGTGGCCGATGGTGCATGGTATTATTGTTGGCGAAAAAGATAAAATTTTAAAAAGGCATGGTGAAATATGATGAATTCTCAAATAAAAGATATTTTTCTACGAAACAATTTCTTATCGGAAATTTTTATAGAGAAATTGCTGGAGTTTGAGTGCTCCGCTCAGGACAGACTTCCAAATTATGATGTAAGAGAAAATATTACGGGTCCATTGGTTGACGCTTTGTTTGAAGAGGGTCAAGAGATGCAGAGAGTGCTAAGCGACGGTACAATTTTTAATTTTCTATATAGGTCCAAAATAGCTAGAGATTTTGTAATGAGCAGCATGGGAACTCCCGATCATGTGTGGGAGCCGCAGACGACAAAGTTAGCGCTGGAGCTTACAAAAGAAGCAAAAATTGGGCTTGTGGGCGGAGCTTATGCCGGCGATCATGTTGTGTTAATCTCAAAGCAGCTCAAAAAAAATGGCGGTCGATGTTTTGCCTTTGAGCCAAATAATGATCAAAGGGGTATGTTGGCAAAGAATGCCGCAAGTAACGGTCTTGACAATATACATATCGACAGCAGAGGTTTATGGTCAAATGAAAATTCTAAGCTAAAATTAGAAGGTTACGATTCGTTTGCTTTTCCTACTGTGGCGGATGAAAAAGATGAAGATGCATTTGAAACAACAACGATTGATGGGTTTTTATTTGCAAACGGTATTGATAGATTAGATTTTTTGATGCTTGATATTGAAGGTGCGGAGCTAGAAGCATTAAAGGGGGCGAATAGTTTTTTAACCAAACATCGACCCAATATTATCTTTGAAGTTCATAGAAGTTTTGTTGATTGGAGTAACGGATTAGAAAATACAGAAATCGTATCATATTTGACAAGTTGCGGCTATAAGGTTTTTGCTGTAAGGGACTATAACTCAAATGTTGATATGAGGGAAATGCCGATAGAAATAATTCCTGTAGCGGATGTATATTTAGATGGTCCGCCGCATGGCTTCAATATGTTGGCAATTAAAGATGAATCAATAGTAATGAATGATAAATTTAAAATATGCAGAGGTGTTAGCCCTAAGCTACTTAGACATAAAAACCCATCTTTACATAAACCGCTTATATGGAATGAATAATTTTACAGTTANNAGGTTCGTCCGGATTTATAGGCTCTAGCATTGTAAATTATTTGAAGGCGGACTATCAAAATGTTTTTATGCCCGATCGAGGCGATGAGAGTGTATTTGAAAAAGAGCTTGGTAATGTAATATATTGCGCAGGGATGACGGCGGATTATGCCAAAAACTTTACAGCTACCGGTAGGGCTCATTTTTGCCATTTTTTAGAGATACTTGAAAAAAGTAAGTTTGACTCGCTTGTGTATTTGTCATCTACTAGAGTTTATGATGGTTTGCTTGGATTGGTTGATGAGCATACAAATTTATCGTTAAATTCTCAAAATCCTAGGCATCTTTATGACTTAACCAAGGTTGCAGCCGAATCATTATGTTTTTATGACAATAGATGCAAGGTTGCAAGGCTTGGTGTTGTGTATGATAAAGATTTTAATGCTGATATTTACCCTGCTCAAGTTTTGAGAATGCTTAGGCAAAGCGAAAGCGTTCTCTTAGATTCTGCCCCTGATTTATCTAGAGATTATATACTTTTAGATGATGTGCTAGAGTTGCTAGTGCATATAGTAAGTAGTGGAAAGTCAAAAATATATAATGTAGCCTCCGGCTCTAATATTTATAATCGTGAGTGGGTGGATGTCATAGCAAAAAAAACAGGTCGCAAAGTATCTTTTGCCAAAAATGAAATTTGTAATAAAAGCCCGATTATTGATATTTCTTTGATAAAAAAAGAGTTTGAGTTTGAACCAAAAAAATTTCTTGATATTTTGGAGGCGGCATGCTAAATAGCTCATTATCTCCAGAGGAACTATCAAGTTATATAACTTTCCAAATAAATAATTTTTTTCCAGATGGCAAAGAGTGGAAGAAAGAATTGCTGCAAAAGTATACTCCTACAGCTTTAAATCGTCTGCATAAATGCATAAATGCGGTTAAAATGTGGAAGAATGATTATTTTGATCACATGCATTCATCCCAATACACTATTTTTTTGTATTTTTTGTCAAATAGTATTTGGAAAGCCGAAAATGACAACGATGTGTGCACTAGACTTTTTTATCTTAATAAGACGCTCAACGGTATAGATTTATTCTATGAGATAGAGATGCCGGAAATATTTTTTATAGGACACTCTGTCGGCATTGTGCTCTCAAAAGCTACTTACGGTAATTATTTTGTTGTATACCAAAATTGTACCGTAGGGAAAAACCATGGCGTAGCCCCAGTGCTTGGTGAGGGTGTAATCATGTACCCAAATAGTGCAATAATAGGCAGATCTAAAATAGGTGATTTTACGGTTGTATCGCAAGGGTGTAGTATAATAAACCAAGATATACAGTCAAACGGTATTGTTTTTGCCAGGCAAAGAGGGGGGCTAATTCGTAAAGATAAAAAAGCAAATATTATAGAAGATATATTTCTGATTTGAGAAAAATATTAAGCTAAATATATAGAGGTCATATATAGAGGTCATATAAGAGGGGTCATATAAGAGGGGTCAGACCCCGATATTGCA
>DIZY01000141.1 GCA_002428055.1 Helicobacteraceae bacterium UBA6016 | reverse complement strand
GCTACGATATTACTCATGCGGTAGTTGTAGCCGTAGGTCTCGTGCTCATAGTGCAAGTACGGCTCTTTTGCCTGCGTGGAGAGAAATCTAGCCTCTTTAGCGATTCGCTCATCATCCGTCACAAGCATTCCGCCGCCGCTAGAGGTGATGATCTTGTTGCCGTTGAACGAATAAATCCCCGCTTTGCCGATAGTTCCCGTGTGTTTGCCACCCACCGTAGCACCCAGAGACTCCGCCGCATCTTCGATAATGGCTACTTCATACTTGTCGCAAATCGCTTTTATCTCATCCATCTTCGCTGCTTGTCCGTAGAGGTGGGCGAGGATTAGCGCTTTTGGCATTTTGGCGTTCGATTTTTTGCGTCTGTCTAGCTCTTCGAGAAGGAGTAGCGGGTCAAGGTTCCAGCTATCCTCGTCCGAGTCGATAAAAAACGGCACACATCTTTCGTACATAATAGGAGCGATACCGCCGATAAAAGTAAAAGACGAAGCAAATACCTCATCTCCGTCTTTGACGCCAAGCGTACGAAGAGCCAAATGAATAGCCGCCGTCCCACTGGAGAGAGCCACGGCGTGTTTTACCCCCGTATACGAGCAAATCGCCTCTTCAAACTTCGTTATCTGCTCCCCTATCGGAGCTATATAGTTGGCGTCAAAAGCCTCTTGTATATACTTGATTTCATTGCCGCCCATGTGTGGTGCGGATAAAAAAATGCGTTCGCTCACCTGTTTTCCTAGCCGTAATTTTTGGGTAATTATAGCGGTTTTAGGGTTATGGGAGAGGCGATAACGGAGGGAGTATTGGCGACAGGGCAAGACAGTTTTAGTTTGCAGTTAATTTGGAGTCTACAGATGGATTTGCTTATATAGGGGAATTTATTTTAAGCTTCTCTTGAAAAGTAGCCTACCCCCTCCTTCTTTTTAACAGCTTAACTGTATTTGACTGTAAAATAAGCATTCGGCGAACTAGATTCGCATTGTTCTGCTCTATACCCCACATCCATCATGGCTGCTATAAAAGCACCGTTTGTTATATAAAGTCCGCTTTCTTTTTCTGCCTTTGCTTTGAGAGAATAAGAACTATATTTTTTTATTCATACATCTTGATATATAGCAACCATTATCAGCTCAGGACTTGATGGCTTCCATCTGTTTTTGTACAATTTCGCTATTTTTGTCAAGTGGCGTTTTATCAAACTTCGCCTCCTTGTACCATACTCCAAACTCTGTAATAAATAATGCATCTTTAGCCATTTTGACTCCTTTGTAGATAGTTTTGTCAAATTTTAAAATTACGGAAGCGATAGCTTTATTTTAACCATCTTGTTAAGGGGCTAAGGACTTTTTTATACAAAACTACCGCCGCCCTAAAACTTGGGGTTATGTATTCAGCCTGCACTTTCACTTTTTATAACTTCGTACCAAACAATGTTACCTCTCATCCCACTAAACCCTATCTTTCCAAAACCCCGGCTTTCTACTATTGTGCATAACTGCCAATACAAAAATAGCATCCGGTGTTTCTTTGTAAATAACGGAAAATGGAAAACGAGGAAGTATGTATCGCCTAAATCCATGTTCAAAAGGCGCCCAAGTGTGTGGAAAATAGTTAATCGCCTCGTATGCGTGCTCTAGTTCGGAGATAAATCTAACGCCCAAGCCTTTTGATTTGTCCTCGTACCACTCGTACGAACCTTTGACGTCAATGCCTACATCCGGATGAAACCGTAGCGGCTTCACTTAAATGCCAAAAATCTGTTTTTTGATACTGTCCCACTCCACCGCTTGCACTTCGCCTTTTTCTAGCGACTCAAAACGACTTTTGACTAGCTGCGCCCACTCGTGCTCGGAGCCGACATCCTGCACGCTGTCTAACGAAGAGATGAGGTATTGGGCGACTAATCCTTTTTCTGATGGTGTTAGCTCTTGTATGTCTTGAATAGTCTTGTCTAATGCTAGAGTCATAGTGCCTCCTCGGCTATAATGCTTGATTTTACCATTTTTATTTTACAAACTTAGCCGGAACGCCCACTGCCGTTACACCATCAGGTATATCCGATACGACTGCCGCACCTGCTCCGATGATGCACTCTTTGCCGATTTTGATGAGCTGTATGATGCTAGCGCCGATACCGATATGACTCATTTTGCCGATACTCACGCCTCCCGCAAGTGCGGCGCTCGGTGAGATGTGTACGAAATCGCTGATAGTGCAGTCGTGCTCTACGACCGCCGCCGTGTTGATGATACATCCCGTGCCTATAGCGGCATCTGCATTTATTACGGCGTTTGGCATGACTACTGTGGCTTCGTTTATCTTTGCGCTTGGTGATACGACTGCGCTTGGATAAATGAGGGCAGGCATTTCAAATCCCTCTTTTTTTAGTTTTTCGTATACTGTTTTTCTGGCTTTGTTTGAGCCTATTGCGACGGCTACGGGGAGTTTTTGCATTTTGTCTGCTCTGATACAAGGTAGTCCGCCAAACTCGTTTTTACCCTCGTCGTCATCCACAAAAGCCGCTACCTCGTAGTTCATAGCCATTGCTATGTCGGCTATCACTTTGCCATGCCCGCTTGCGCCGTAAATGTAGATTTGTTTCACGCTTCGCTTCCCTTGAACTTATCCGTAGTAGCCATCCCCTCTTTGCTCACTCCTTCACTTTTTATGACTTTGAGAGCGGTGAGCGCAAGGATTTTTATATCAAGCCAAAACGAGATATTTTCGGCGTATTTGGCGTCCCATTCTAGCTTTTCATCCCAGCTTATCGCATTTCGCCCCATCACTTGCGCTAGCCCCGTGATGCCGGGGAGTACACTGTGCCTTGTGGCTTGTCTTGCGTTGTATAGCGGGAGGTATTCGGGCAGAAGCGGGCGTGGGCCTACGAAGCTCATTTCGCCTTTTAGGACATTGAGTAGTTGCGGTAGTTCGTCGAGGCTTAGCCGTCTTATCGTCTTGCCGACTCCTTTTAGCCTTGCTTCATCAGGTAAGAGTTCGCCGCTTTCGTCTCGCTCGTTTGTCATTGTGCGGAATTTGTAGATTTTGAATAGTTTGCCGCCTAGCCCTGGGCGCTCTTGGGTGAAAAACGCTGGAGAGCCTAGCTTACTACGAACCGCAAAGAATGTAGCCGCAAATATCGGCAAAAATAGCACGCAAAGAGCGGTGGCTAGTAAAAAGTCAAATATCCGTTTGATTACCGCTTTGTACATCTTTAGATTTTTAGCCTAAAGATTTTTGCCTCCGGCGTACTTGAGACTTTCTCAAACAGCTTTTTATCATAATTTTCGAATACAAAGAGCTGCACAAATAGCGAATTAAACATCGCATCATCAGCCAAGATATAGGCGTTGTGGCTCGGAAGCGATATCAGGTGAAACTCCGCCGTTTCGCTCAGCTTCTGGGTCTTTGTGACGAGCGAGCCGTTTTTGTCGTAGTATGAGGAGCTAATTGTTTTGAGCGAGAGCTTGTTTTGACCCATTTTGATAGTGTTTGTCTTTTTATCAAATACCACTCCGCCAAGGTCTACGCTATCTTCATTTTCGACAAAATCCAGGAAAAGTCCAAAATACGGCTCACTTGCCTGCTGTCCGCTGATGAGGTCTACATCGGAGAATAGCTTCACGGTAGGGAATATCTCAAACATCTCGAACGGCAAGAAGAGATAGACGCCCCTTGTTTTTGCGATGGCTTTAAAATCCTCATTTTTTAGTGACGCTAGGTAGTTTTGGTAATCTTTTGTCGCTATCCCTTTTTTTGAGAGCAGATACTCAAGCGTACTTCTGTT
>DIZY01000052.1:3373-3506 GCA_002428055.1 Helicobacteraceae bacterium UBA6016 | reverse complement strand
TTTATCTTAAGAGTATTTCTTATCGTCTCTATATCGCCAAGCCCTGCGGTACCCGAAAAGAGCCCGTACGATTTAGCCTCAATAAAATTATCTTTGTTGTTGAACATATAAAAAAATATGCCGGGGCTATCCA
>DIZY01000052.1:287-3364 GCA_002428055.1 Helicobacteraceae bacterium UBA6016 | reverse complement strand
ATATTGCCAAAGTGAGTAGCGGGATTTGCTACCGTCTTCCATATCTTTACTTTGCCTACTACGGTTTTATGAAGCTCCCATGCGGCATAAGCGGCGCCCTGCTGCTTTGAGGTCTTCAGATAAAAATCCAAATCATCCTTGAGCGCGGTACTCACATATTGATTAGCAAGCGCCCCAAAAGTCTGCGTATCAGAACCCAGCTTGACAAACCCAGCCTTAGCCGCCTCAGCGTCATCTACAAAACTCCTAGTTTCAGACTCAGAAAGCTTTTTGAGAAGAGCGGCTTTTTGTATCTGCTCCGCTTGTCTTTGCATAGTGTACGCCACCACAAAGCTAGCGTCGGTCACTTGCCCCATCTCCTTTCGCTCATCCAGCAGATAGTCACGAGAGATTTTGAGCTTAGCTTTGTTGTCAGCCAGCAGCTCCACCCCGTCCACTTTGTACTCAAAGCCCTTGATGGTTATACGAGTATTTAGCATATCATCAACATGAAAATCAGCCGTATTCACATCCTTGATAGTCACCGTCTTTTCAATCCCTCGAGCGTGCGAAGTATCCCCGCCAAACACAGCGGAAAAAGCTCCTTTCGCCTCTTCAAGCTGCTTTGCATACACTCGTTTGATATACCCGTCTATCTTATCTTTCTCACTCAAAGCCCCCAGCTCTACGAGCTTATCAGCGTTTGCGTCGATTTGTGCTCTAGCGTCAGCGTAAAACTTCTCTACCTTTGCCATATCCGGCTTTTCATCTTTTGCCTCAGCAATCAGGCGCACAACTTCGCCATCTTCTCCCTCAAGCCGCCGTGTCAATATCTCACGCTCAAGCTCGGTAAGCTCTTTGCCAATGCCTTTACCAAGCTCCACAGCCTTGTCATACCCGCTAGTAAGCCTCATCCGAAATTCAGTAAAAGCATCCAAATGCACATCGCCACGATTTGCATACAAAAGAACATTCTCACGAAGACGGCGCACATACTTCACATCATCAAACTTTTGCGAACGAAAAAGAGCCGTAGCGCTCTTATATATCCCATCCGCCCAGTTTTGCCATACGCCTTTGTTTAGCGCTTCGGGGGACACAAAGAGCCTATCAGAGAGTGCGGCTTTGTCGTTTTCAGACTTGACTTGTTCGCCGGTCTGATAAAGAATATTAGGATTCCCCTCATCAAAAGTTCCACGGTTATGCACAGACTTGATTTGCGTAGGGTTGAATATAATAACATCGTCATCAAGCATAACGGCATCATATCCTTTGCTGATAAGCTCATCTATTGAATATTTGTCGTATTCGTCCCACCCGGCAATTTTTTTAGCCTTTAAATAAACTTCCATAACTTTACCGACCGAAGAGGCGCCAGCTTCACCTTTTTCGATTTTTTGCCTGTCTTCTGTAAACCAAAAAACTCCGTCATACGTTTTATCTGTTTTGAACTCATTAAAAACAGCATTAGTCCCATGATAAAATATTTTAGGGCTTCCATCGTCATTCTTGGTGACGGGGTCAGAGTCTTTATGCCACTCTTGCAGTCTTTGTGGGTCTTTTGGGGCTTGCTGAAAAAGTACATCCGGAGCGACCATATCGTTGGAGCCAACGATATGCTTTATCTTACTCTCTACCCCGCTATCATCTCGGCGCTTAATAGCCTCACCCATAGCCGCCTTGGCTTTCTCATCGCCAAGCATAGCGCGATAAAAGAGCTGCATTTGCGGCGTTAGCTTGAAATTTGCCTCCGCGCTGTCAGGTATCTGACGAAACACCTCACGCACAAATCTAGCGAATTTCGCAAAGAGCCCGTGTTGTTCTCTCGTCCCATACCACCCATCAGCGACCCAACGCACAAACCCCTCGGCAAAAGCCTCACTCCTAGCGCGACCATCGGCATACTCACCATAAATAGCGTCAAAATGCGCCTTTTCCTCAGGCGTAAAAGTCCGTTCAAAATAGTGCGCGGTCTCATGGTAGATGGTAGTAATGTCGGAGGACTTCATAAGAGTGATTATCCCGCCATCGCCTTTTGCCTCAAACATTCCTTTGACGGCGGAGGTGATGGCGGGGGCGTCTTTTTGGTAGAGAAAAGGGTCTACATCACGGGGAACGTTTAGTCCATCCTCGCCATGTTTAGCCAGTTTTGTAGTGTGTAGCCCGCCCTCTGTGGCGCGTGAAAGTGCATACCGCGTAATCGTAGCGCTTCCAACACCACGTCCATGGGCAGATTGCATATCGCCTGTATCTCCTCGGAGGTCATCGGCGGCTGATTGGGCGAAATGAGAAAGGAACTCTTTGTAGCTAAGTGGGGCTCCATCGACCGTAAAGGAGCCTGATTGATTGTCAAATCCGTATCTTTTGGCATCTTTAAACCTTTCTTCTATTTCTCTTTGAGAAATACGATTTAGTATAGCCATTTTTTGTTCAAATGGCAACGCGGAAAAATCCTGCTTTGAGAGTTTTTGACCGCCAAGAGCGCGTAGTTGAGAATCGGAAATTTCGACATGCTCCAAAGAGCCGTGACGAAGACCGCTTGAGATCATATTCTCTGTTTTTCGTAGGATATTTACGTTTGAAAGTCCGCCGCCGTTGATGATATAACCGTTGTTGTGCGCAAAAGTATACATCGCTTGATACATAGAAGAGCCGCCGGAGCCTTGCTCGTTTCTATAAAGAGCCCACTGCACAACTCAAACTTTCATAGATAAAAAATAAAAAAGGAACTAAAAAACATTGTTTTTCTAAGATTTTTAGCCTAAAAAAGGCATTTTGTAGTGTAAATGAGAGCTTAAAAGCCAAGAATTTTGAGCAGGTTGGAGTTGTGCGGTAGGCTCATAAGATACCAAGATAGCAAAGCCGTGATAGATATAGCCACTGGCGAGATATTGGACGGAAAGTTTCCGCAAAAACAGCTTAGAATGGTGCAGGCGTGGGTTGAGATACACAAAGACGAGCTGATGGCGGATTGGGATTTGGCGCTTGTCGGCGAACAACTATACAAAATTGAACCTCTCAGATAAGGAAGCCGCTAATGCTGTTGGATGTAATTGATATGAAACTACAAGGCGACTATAAGTTGCTTTTGACATTTG
>DIZY01000052.1:0-171 GCA_002428055.1 Helicobacteraceae bacterium UBA6016 | reverse complement strand
CCGGAGACTTTGTATTTGGATTCGGTCAGGATTTGAATGGTGGCAAAAATAAATAGGGCGTATTGTATTGGAGAAAATGTAGAAACTGCCACCTTTAATTTCAGAGGTGATATAAAAAGTGAAGACTGAATACCTGACACTTTTATCCCAAGATCGAAAATCGCATGCTGC
>DIZY01000028.1 GCA_002428055.1 Helicobacteraceae bacterium UBA6016 | reverse complement strand
TATATCTTCGTCTTTGAGAGCGGCTCGCCGAATGCAAAATTGAGGTTTGCCTGCCTATCAAAAAGCCGCAACATCTGGGCATATCCCTCATCGACAAGCACGACGGCTATGCGCTGGGACTCATACCCCGCTTCGATAAACTCGGCTATCATGCTCATCGCAAAGGGGGCTTCGTAAGCTCTGTTTTTGAGTCTGTAGGCTCTTGTTTTTAGAGCTTGTAGCGGCGCAGGAGTAGCGGAAAGAAGCTTTTTTGCGCTGACATCGATGAGCAATACGCCCTCGGCGTCGCCCACATCTACGCCTATTGAAGAGAATTTTTTTGCCATTTTTTTGTTGTACCTGTCTAGCGAAAAACGGAGTTTTAGCGGTGTTATTTTCGCCGCCTCTTCAAGCACGAAAAGCTCAAAAGCGGTGAAGAGCCCCATGGATTCTATGACGATTTCATCGAAGTTTTGCAGATAAGAGGCGTTTATCTTCCACTCATCCACCGATATGAAGTCGTAAGCCCCCAGAGCGTCCAGCTCTTTTTTGTACTCGCCAAACAGCTCTTCAAGCACACCCAAATGGTCTTCAAAAGCGGCGTAAATATCCTCTCCCCGTATATCGTCTATGCTCTTTCGCTCCGCCCTCAGCTCCTCAAAAAAGCTAAACAAAAAATCACTATGAGACAAAAAATCCAAAAAACTTCTCTCAAATCCTAGCCTACCCATATCAATACGCTGGGCAACACGCCTAAGTACTGAGAGCCTTGCGGAGTGCGAAACTCCGGCTTTACCGTCCACGAGGGCGCTTTTGTCTATAAAGTCGGAGAGGTTTGAAGCGTGTAAAAGGGTGTTTTGGTTGTCTGCTAAGAAGTTTTGAAGCCTTCTGCTTGTTTGAAAAACAAATAGTGTTTTTGATGGTAGTACTAGCAAGAAAAAGCCTTTTGTGTGAAACTGCGGCAAATATCATAAACGCTATTGACTTAATAGCCCTACAAAGCATTTTTTACAGTAAAAAAACTTATAATGACATAACATTTTCAGACTATAAAAAGGCACATTACTTGGAAGCTAGCGGCAATAAGAATATTTTAGTTATCGACGATAGCAAGCCTATTTTGGAGTTTTTAAAAAGAAAAATAGAGAGTAGCGAGAAGTTGAACTTTTTTGGAGCCGAGTCATTTGCTAAGGCAAAAGAGCTTATTGCGGGCAAATCGTTTTTTGCGGCTATCGTCGACATGGAGCTTCCGGATGCAAAAAGCGGCGATGCTTTGGAGTTGACGCTTGAAAATAGCATACCGAGCATCGTTCTTACCGGCTCACTAGACGCAAATCTAAGAGCAAAAATGATAGCAAAGCCGATAGTGGACTATGCAAGAAAAGACGGTATAGAGAACATAGAATATGTCGTAAATCTGCTTTTGAGTCTAGAGTATCTATCCAACCAAACAGCCCTTATCGTCGATGACAGCAGGGCATCATGCAGGCTTATCTCCGAATCTTTCAAAACACTTCTTTTGAAAACAGTTGAATGCACGGATCCACTGCAGGCAATAGATATACTAAAAGAAAACAAAAATATAAAAGTCGTCACACTCGACTACGAGATGCCGCATCTAAACGGCGTAGAGCTCGCCAAAAAAATTCGTTCCGCATTTTCCGATAGGGATATTGCCATATTTGGAGTCAGCGCATCAAACTCTGAAGAGATAAAGTATCAGTTTCTAAAAAACGGCGCTAGCTCATACTTTATCAAGCCTATCATAATGGAAGAGTTCACATCTAAAATCATAAACCATATGAAAATTATCGAGCAAAAAGAGAAGTTAAACGCATATATAGACACAATGGATAAATATATAATTACATCCATTACCGATACGGACGGGAAAATAAGATATGTCAGCAGAGCGTTTTGCGATATATCGGGATACACAAAAGAGGAGCTTATCGGGCAAAAACACAGTATGCTAAAACATCCGGATATGAATCAGAGTATATACAAAGAGCTATGGGAAGCAATATCTTCCGGCAAAAAATGGAGTGGGGAGATAAAAAACCGCAAAAAAGACGGTGGACACTACTGGGTCAAGGCAAATATAGAACCGATACGCGAATCAAATGGGCAGATAACCGGATATCAAGCCGTAAGAATAGACATAACGGACAAAAAAATTATAGAACAGATGTCGATTACCGACGAGCTTACGGGGCTTTACAATAGACGATTTTTTAATGCCGAGATTTTTGAGAGGTTGGAAGAGGCAAAAACAGATAAAAAATGTTTTGCGTTTTTTATTATGGATGTCGACCATTTCAAAAAATATAACGACACATACGGCCATAAAATGGGAGATGATGTCTTGCGCTCAATCGGCAAAACAATGAAAGAGATGCTCTCGTTAGAGGGCGATGTAGCTTTTAGACTTGGCGGCGAAGAGTTTGGCGGGCTCATAGGGGCAAAAAATATTGATGAAGCAGTAGGTTCGGTTGGGGCTCTTAGGGAGGCTCTTGAGGGTCTTGGCATAGAACACTCCAAAAACACGGCCAGTCAGTTTGTCACGGCATCGTTTGGAGTTGTGTTTATAGATTTTTCAGGCTCTGATTTTGATATAGATAGCGAACGAGTATATATTATGGCAGACGAGGCTCTATATGAGGCAAAAGAGAGCGGGAGAAATAGAGTGAGTATCGCACAGCTATAGTCTCCACGCTAAAAATTAATATTTTATCTCTACTTTTTCTCTTTTTTGTTCTCTGATGGGCTCTCTTGTCGGCTCTTCATGCTTTTTTACCGTTTCTTGCTTTTTTACTGTTTCTTGCTTTTTAACGCTCTGTAATTTTTTTGCCAAGATTTTGTTGGCTTCGATATTTGCAAGAAGCCTTAGCTGCTCAGGGTGTTCGCCCAAAAACTTCACCTTTCCGCTATCCACATCGTATATAGCCGCAACAATTTTTACCTTCCCTGAGAGTACGAGTTCTCTAACGGTTTCGCTTTTTTTCAAAATATTAGCAATGCTCTCATACGCATTTTCGATTATTGCCTCATTCAGCCATTTGCCGTACTCCTCGTTTACATGAGCAGATTTCACTTTTTTGACAGGCGGAACTATCGAGCTTACAAGAGCAGGGATATTACCATGCACATGCTCTCCCTTTGCAACGGCTGTAACCGCTCCGCATTTCGTATGCCCAAGCACGACGACAAGCCTTGTTCCAAGATGCTCCGTACCGTATTCGATAGTTCCTATCTGATCCGTCGCAGAGACATTTCCTGCAGTTCTAACAACAAACAGATCGCCAAGCCCCTGATCAAATATAATCTCCGGCGGAACCCTACTATCCGAGCAGCCGTTGATTGTCACAAAAGGTTTTTGCCCCTTTGATAGCTCATCGAGCCTAATTTTGTCCGCATTGGGATGGGAGGCTTTCCACTCCAAAAACCTAGTGTTACCGTTTTTTAAAATCTCAATCGCCTCATCAGGGGAAACTTTATTCATTTGAGCCGAATTCGCAAACAAACATGTACAAAGCGAAATAGCCGCAACTACCTTTTTAAACATCATATAGCTCCTTTTGTTATTAATAGCCAATCTTATCGCTCTTTGCCGCCCAAGTCACAAACGGCTCAAGGCAAACTTCTCTCTCGCATTGGATAAGCTCTAAATTTTGTATCTTATCGATGCTTAACTCTCCATAAAATATCTCGTCACGAAAACCTATTTCATCGGCATCTTTGGCGGTTGCGCCGTAATAGACCGTCTTGATGTTTGCCCATTTGATGGCGGCAAGACACATCGGACACGGCATACAAGAGCTATAAAGCACACATCCGGCTAGATCAAAAGTATGCAGTTTTTTTGAAGCTTTTCGAATAGCGTTTATCTCTGCGTGCATAGTCGGGTCATTGGTACGCAAGACCTCATTTGACGCTTTGGCTATTACGATACCGCCTTTTGCCACAACGGCGCCAAAAGGTCCGCCAAATCCCTTCCGTATGCCGTTCTGGGCTTCTTTTGCCGCCATACGCATCAATTTTGTATCGTTTTTACAGCACGCCATCGCCATGCTCTTTTGACTCTTTATCTGCAGCCAATGCCGTTGCTTTTTCGTTTATTCTCTCAAAAATTGCCAATATCTTTTTGTCTACTATTTGAGCCGCAACAAAGCCGATAAATAGCAAAATCACCATAAAGGAGAGGATGATGAGCGTATCTTTGATGATTTTTTGCCGAAACGCCTCTTTTCTTCTCTCTATCTCATCGTTAATTCTGCCCGTATACAGTCCACTGCCTATCTTCCATCCCCAATCGTCAATCATTCTGCAAAAAGAGAGATGCGGCATATCCTTGCCAAGGGATGGCTCATGCCACACATACTCTACATAGCCGCCGCTTTGCGTTAGTTTTGCGGCTTTTAGCTGTTCTTTTATTATTTTGACGCCGTTTTTATCGCTTAGCTCCATAACAAACTCCGGTTTTTCCAGCTTTTGCCCGTTCATCAAAAGTGCATACCCATCCACGGTGTCTACAAATATATAGTTATTATCAAATCTAAGACCAGCTAGCGCCGACAACGCCTCATCTTGCACTTTACGGTTAAAATCATCCAAAAACACAGCGCTTCCGAAATACCAATCAAACCTTCCAAAATCTTTGACAAATGCTATCTGTTCAAATTTTTTAGAACTACTCTCCCCTTTTTTGCTGTAATAATCCCTTAAAAAACCCTCTTTTTGAGAGCGTGCCGTCTCTGACTGTTTTTTGATAGTATAGTTGCCGGCATTGTCTTTTTCATCGCCTATATATTTACCTTCCAAGCTTTTATTGGTTGGATATGTGATGGCCGTATTGTTATAGTCGGTTATCCAAACATATGATTTTCCGTCTTCATATCTCATTTTTTCCAAGGCGTCCTTGATTCGACCTTTTATAGAAGCCTCAGACTCTTTGCCTTTGTATTTTTCATATATAAAAGAGGCGGCGTTATAGGCTTCCACAACCCTCTCTTTGAGCGTATCTTTGAGTCTATTTTCGGAGGAGAGCCTAATGCTTTCAACAAAGCTATAAGCCTGATCCACTCTCGTCTTAAGAAGATTCTTTTGTAGCTCCGTATGACTTTGTTTGATTTTTTCATTTTCATCTTGAAATGTCGTAACGGCAGAGTAGTAAAAATATATAACCAAAGCCGAAAAAACAACAAAAACTACGGCTATAGTGAAACCTATGCCAAACCGCCTTATCTCTTGTTGCTCGCCAAAAAATATCTCGTTTGTTTTATTATGCATCTACAACTCCGACTTAATCGATTTTAGAACTTAGCTTAACCGTAAATATAGCGCCATCTTTTGTATTAGCAACCGACAAAGCGCCACCCATATGCTCTTCTATAATTATTTTTGACATATAAAGTCCTATACCGGTACCCTTGCCCTGTTCTTTTGTGGAAAAATACGGCTCAAACACTCTTGCGATTATCGACTCCTCAATGCCTCCACCGCTATCTTCAAAACTCAGATAAAATATATCGTCAACCGTCTTGGCCAAAATATCAATACTACCGGCGTTTGAAGACTCCAAAATAGCATCTTTAGCATTTGCTAAAATATTTAATATAACCTGTTTGAACTCATTTTTAAATCCAAACAGCATAAACTTGGCACACTCGTCAACATCCATACTTATTGCTATATTGTTATTATTCATTTGCGCCGACATCATAGATAGCACCTCTTTTAAGGCGGATACGGGAGAAAAGAGCTCTTTATCTTTGGATGGTTTGAAAAAATTACGAAACGACTCGATAGTGTTTGACATAAAGTGTATTTGGCTCATTGATTTTTCTATCATATCTTGTATATAGGCGGCGTCTAGCTCATTATACTCATGCGCCGATTTGAGGTCTTGCACCATAAGTCCTAGCGCATTTAGCGGCTGCCGCCATTGGTGTGCGATAGCCCCTATCATCTCGCCCATTGCCGCCATTTTACTTTGTTGAATGAGCAAAATCTCTTGCTCTTTTTGTTTTTTCTCGATGCTTTTTTTGTATGATATGTTCTCGATAATACAGAGCAGATAATCATCTTCGCCGCTATTTTTTCGTATCGGCGAAACGGTGACATTAACCGGAATAATAGCCCCTTTTTTACTTGTGACAGTTTTTTCTATCTGCACAAAATCAAGCCCTAAGGAGGAGATATTGGACAATATATTCTCCTTATCATCCTCAAAAAAATCGTGTAGATTTGCCCCCTTGAGCATAGCCTCTTCAATACCCGTCATAACCGAAAACGCAGGATTTGAGTCTATAATAACACCATCTAGCTCCAAAAGCAAAATACCTATTCCGGAGTTCTCAAACACCCCTTGAAATCTACTCCCAAGTTCGTTCGCCTCTTTTGAAAGTTTTTCGTTGAGAGTCGCAAGCTCACTCTCTACCTCCACCCTTTCGGTTATATCATGCACTATTGAAAGAAGTAATTTTTTATCTCTATTAAAAAGCGGTGTAGAAAAAACCTCCACAATCCTCTTGCTACCGTCAGCTTTTTTGTGCTCAAAGACAAAGCAGTTCTTGCGCTCATCGGCGGCCTCTTGCATATGCTTGCTTATCGCATCTTTGCCTTGCGTATTTATCTGCGCAATATTCAAGCTACAAAGCACATCCGGCTCATACCCGTAATACCGTGCGGCGCTTTGATTGGCTTGGATAATATCTCCACTCTCATCATCCACTAGCATCATAACGGCGCTATGTCTTTGGAAAATATCGTAAAAATCAGGCTTCCCAACGGGTAATTTATATCTATCGCTCATAGAGCTATTGTATCAAAAAACTACCTTAACGCTTCGTATGCCTCTTTTATTTGAATAAATTTTTGGGAGAGAGCCGCTCTATCGGATTGGCTTTTGTCGGAGTGCAGATCTGGGTGATATTTTTTTGCTAGCTCGAAGTATCTTTTTTTTATATTTTCCGGCGTCAACATACCGCTAAGCCCCAAAACCGATAGCATTTGCGCCCTTTTTGCCGCAACGGAATCAAAATAGCTTGCCCCAAGAGAGGAGATTTCGGCAAAAAATCTATCAAACTCAGGTTTTGAATAAACTATCTCGTAGCTCTCCATACCAAGCAGTAGTTTTTTGGAAAAAATAGATTTCAGCGCAAATAGTGCGCTCTTGTCGATAGAAGATAGTTTCAGCTCGTATAGGGCGCTTTGCAATTCGCATCTCTCTTTTAATACCGCTCTAATATATGAAAACAGCGGCGCTTCTTTGCCGTAACACTTAATGGAAAGCACGCCTTTGTCAAAGTATGCGTATGCTTTTTTTACGCTAACTACCGAACTTTTTGAGGATATTTGAATATTTATTGGCAAATCGCACGATTTAAACATCGCCTCGGATAGATATGCTTTGCTACTCATCAACTCTTTTGAGAGCAGGTTTGCGGCCCATGTCAAAAACACTTTGCGCCTATGCCTCTCATTCTCTCTCGAAAATATAAAAATAGAGTGGCGCATTATCATCGATGCTCCAAAGCTTTTTTTGACGGTATTTTTCAGATAATCCAAAAACCTATCGTCCGCTTCAAGCCTCAAAACTATGGTGTTGGAGACAATTTTTACCGAACAAAAAGCGCCAGCCATCCTAAAACCTCTGTTTTTTGAGGTTTTAAAGCAAAATATGTTCCGTTATTTTAGATAGAGCTTAAACGAAGCAAAAAAGATATACCAAGAGAGGTTGAGCCAAATAAAAAACCAAAAGAGCGCCGCAAAAGAGCCGTAAATCGTGCTGTATGAACCGCTAAAAAGAACATAGTAAATAAATAATTTTTTAAATATTAACAACAAAACTGCGCAAAGCAGTGAGTATGCGGCTGCTTTTTTTGGAGTTTGTTTGATTGGTGCGGCTACAAAAAATAGCAAAAATAGACCAAGCCACATCTGTAAAGCTGCGGCAAAAATAGCCAAAAAATGAAATCCGATAAGAGAGCCAAACCCCTCAATGGCGGCGGAAAGAGAAATAGATAAAACTGCAAACCCCATGACTGCAAAATATTTCAAAAATCTCTTAACGCCAAAAAATGCCTCACTAGCGCCGCCTATTTTGTGTATGCAGTAGTCAAGTTGTTTTAAAAAGATAAAAACGGAGTAAGTTGCGAAAATAAGCCCAAAAAAGCCCAACTTTGAGGAGTTTTGCAAAAAAATATTAATATAGTAGACTATGCTCTCGGCGCTACCCTCAAACATATTGTTATACAAAAACTCCCTAAAACTATTGAAAAGCTCGGCAAAAAAAGAGATATTAACGGCGGCAAATACACCTAGCATCATAAACGGAATAAACGAAAAAACGCTCAAAAAGCTCATAGAGCCACTATACACCGCGAGGTCTGAGCTCAAAAAAGATGAGGCGTCTTGAAGTTGGCTTTTACACCACTCTATTTGCTTGTTTGCCATCAAAAAACGCCTTTATATTGGCGCTTATCCCCTTAACTAGCCTATCTCTGGCTTCTACGCTAGCCCATGCGATATGTGGAGTAAGAGTTAGTTTTGAGCTATTTTTTACGCTAAGTAGCGGTGAGTCGCGCTTTATCGGCTCTTTTTCAAACACATCCGTAATGTAGGCGCCAAGCATATCTTTGTCCAAAGCATTTGCAACGCTCATCTCATCCACTATCCCACCCCTTGCAAAATTCATCAAAATTGCGCTCTTTTTCATTTGCGAGAGCTGTTTTGCGGATATTAGATTTTTAGTATTTTCATTTAGCGAGCAATGTACCGAGAGCACATCGCTTCTTCTTAGCAGTTCATCAAGCTCTACTCGTTTGTAGCCTCTTTGACTATTTTGTCCGCTCGTTGAGTAATACATTACGATTGCGCCAAAGCTTCTGGCTGCTCTTGCTGTTTTTTGACCTATTTCGCCAAAGCCTATAATGCCAAACACCTTGCCGGAAATCTCCGAAAACTGCTCTTCCATGCAAGTAAATGTCGGTGAAGCGCTATAACTGCCATCTTTTACGAAAGCGTCAAAAAAAGAGAGTTTTGAAAGGGTATAAAACAGAGAGCTAAATACAATCTGTGTTACGCTCTGGGTCGAGTAACCTTTTACATTATAAACGGCGATACCTAGCTTTTTGCAAGCCTGTAGGTCAATGTTGTTTACCCCTGTTGCGGCTACGCATATTAGCTTTAGGTTTGGTAGCCCGGCTAAAATATCTTCGCCCAAAATGACCTTATTTGTAATAATAATATCAGCGTTTAAAGAGCGTGGAATTATCTCATCTTTGGCGGTTAGCTCATAGACGGATAGGTTACCCGCCTTTTCAAGCTGTGATAATGAAGAGCCGCCGAGCGTCGCATAATCCAAAAAAACGATTTTTGGATTGCTCATTTCATCTCTTCCGCCACTCTTACGACTGCTTGTGCAATCAGGTCAAGCTCATACTGCTTTTCGACGCCGCCCACTTCGTATGCTACTTTGGGCATTCCATACACTATGCAACTATTTTCATTTTGTCCTATCGTCCTAGCCCCTGCATTTCGCATGGCAAGAAGCCCTTTTGCACCGTCAGCCCCCATACCGGTTAGTATTACGCCTATCGCATTGGCTCCGGCAGTTTTTGCGACAGAATTAAACATCACATCAACGCTCGGTCTATGTCCTGATACTTTATCGCCGGAGCCTATCTCTACAAAATACCTAGCGCCGGAACGGCGAAGTACCATGTGAAAATCCCCTGGGGCTATAAGCGCTTTGCCTACGCCCAAAAAATCTCCGTTTTTTGCCTCTTTAACCTCTATTGCGCAAAGCTCATTTAATCTATCGGCAAAAGATTTTGTAAAATTGGACGGCATATGCTGCACTATGATGATTCCTGGAATATTCGCGGGAAGTCTTGTTAGGACATCCTTGATAGCCTCCGTTCCGCCGGTTGACGCTCCTATAGCTATTACCTTGTCGGTTGTTTCGCTAAGAGCGTTATATGATACTCTTTGCGGTGCGGAGATATGTTTTTTTTGGATTACTTTGGCTTTTGCCGCAGCTTTTACCTTTGAGACTATCTCATCTCGTATCTCATCTATACCGTCGTATATATTTGAGTGAGGCTTTGGCACAAAGTCTACCGCTCCGGCCTCCAAAGCCTCCAGCGTAGTTCTTGCTCCTTTTTGGGTAAGCGAAGAGACCATAACGACAGGGGTAGGCATATGCGCCATTAATTTTTTAAGAAATGTAATGCCGTCCATACGAGGCATCTCAACATCCAGACATATTACATCCGGACGAAGCTCCACAACCTTATCTCTGGCAATATATGCATCCTGAGCTACGCCAACGACCTCTATATCCCTATCAGACTCCAAAACCTCCCTGATGACCGCTCTTGCAGTTGCGCTATCATCAACGATTAAAACCCTTACAGCCAAAACAATTAACCTCCGTTATTTATCGTGGAACTAGCATATTTGAGCAGCACTTTGCCGGTATCGCTTCGCATCATAATTCTTCTGCCGACGGCTCCGCCCGAATCTTCGCCGGTTACGGGTATTTTAAAATCAGCCAATATCTCTTTTGCGGTCATAACATTTCGTTTGCCGATCATAAAATCTTCGCCTGATGAGTTTATATTGATGCTTGCGCCGCCGAATATTTTTGCTTCCATATTTGACGGGCTACACCCTATATCTATCATCGACTGTATCATTCTAGGCACGGAGACATTCCCGAATTTCGGTGTTTGAAGACCGTTTCCGTTCCATAGCGGTAGAAGATAGTGATTCATTCCGCCTATCATTTTGTATTTATCAAACAAGCACACGGCCACGCAAGAGCCGAGAACCGTTGAAATTTCCGTAGGGCTAAACCCTATATGTATCTGTCCGACATGGATAAAAACCTTTTCATACATACGGCGCCTTATATCTCTACTGCATCGCCAAAATCTTCAAACAAAATATCGTTTGAGCCGCCGCTACCGCCTTGCAGTATACCTTCAGATGCAAGCGGAATTTTGATTATAAACTCAGTATTGCCCTCTTCGCTCTCATAGTCCACCTCTCCGTCAAGAGCCTCAACCTCGCCCTTAACAACGCTAAGACCTAGACCTAAACCTGTTTTTGCTCTTGTAGCGCCCTTGCTAAACTGCGTAAATCTATTATAGACAAGAAGTTTGTTTTCTACCTCTATCCCCTCGCCGTCATCTTTTACTACGACGAATAGATTTTCGTCGTCATTTCTAGCGGTTATCCAGATGCGCCCGTTGTCAAATGTGTATTCGCATGAGTTTGAGATAAGATTTAGCAATATCAGATATATTTTCGGCGCATCCGAATATATCTCCTTAGTCGTTTCATCTTTAAATTCGATTGAGAGATTTTTGTCTCTAATAAGATATTGAAATGTAGGCGTAATGTCTTCCACTACGCTCCTAAAATCAACCTTTGTAAAGTAGCTCTCTGTCTTACCCGCCTCTATTTCATTGGCGGCTATAATATTTTTGATTTGAAAATCTAGACGCAAAATCTCCATGTGGAGCATCTGCGTAAGCTCTACGGCTCGCTCAGGTTTTTTGCCGGATATAAGATGTGAGCATAGATTTAACACCGACGAGATAGGGTTGTTGAACTCATTTTTTATAAGAGAAAGAAACTGACTTTTGACAGAGTCCACCTCCATAAGTCTCTTATTTAGATCTATTAGTTTTTTGTTGAGAAACTCCATCTCGTTTAGCGTTGAGTTTTTCTCTTCAAATCTTCTTTGTATTTCGCCTAGAAGTTCGCCGTCCGAAAGTTTTTCTATCTCTAACATTTTTTCCCTTTTCTTGGTGTTTTAGATTCTTTTATAAATTGATGATTTTACTAGCGCAAACTCCGACTTGTTTTCCGTGATTGCCTCAGAGTCTCCGATAATAAAAGTATGCCCTTTTGGAAGAAGCTTCGCAAACCTTGATATTAGCGCTTTTCTCGTATCAGAATCAAAATATATCATAACATTGCGACAAAATATAATATCGAAATGGAATTTGAATATAGAGAAATCGTCATTTACGAGATTGAAAGTCCTAAATATAATCTTGGATCTTAGTGCAGGGTCTATATCATACACGATACCCATCGGTGTTTTTCGTTGCGTAAAGTTTCTGTGAATAATCGCTTTTTGCATACCCTCTACATCTTTTTGCTTATATTCACCCTTGAGCGCCTTTTCAAGGGCTTTATGAGAAATGTCGGTCGCAAGTATTTTAATATCCCACGATTCAAAATCCTTTAGATTTTCTCGCAGAAATATCATAATAGAATAAGGCTCTTCACCGCTAGAGCAGGCCGCAGACCAGATACGAATCTTTTTTTTGGGCTTAGATAAAAATAGCTCATCCAGATGCTCTTTTAGATAAACCCAGTGATGCGGCGAACGGAAAAAAGATGTTACATTGGTGGAGATAGCGCTAATAAAGCTGGTTATCTCCTCTTCACCCTCAGGAGAGCTTAAATATCTGTAGTACTCCGAAAAAGAGCTCATACCTAGTTCGTTTAGCCTTTTATGGAGCCTACCCCTAACCATCGTAGCTTTTTGGTCAGAAAGAGAGATGCCTACTCTGGATTTGACAAATTTTCGTATTTTATCAAACTCTTCGTTCGTTATCTCAATATTCAACATATTATTTAACACTCTCCGTCACATCTGCACATAGTCCATCTATATTTAGTATCAAGGCTATATCGCCGTTTCCTAATATTGCTCCGCCGGAAATCTCTTTGATTTTTGCCATTGAGCGACCAAGCGTCTTGATAACGACTTGTTGGCGCCCCAAAAGCGCATCTACAAGAATCGCTATCCTGCCTTTTTCGCTCTCGACGCATACAAGGGTACTCTCCCAGATAGGAGCCCTCTCGCCCTCACACAGAGATAACGCTTCACTTAGACGCACGACCGGTATCTGCTCGCCTCTTAGATTGACAAACTCGCCTTTACCTTTTAACATATGGACTATATCTCTTGAAGGCACAAGAGACTCGACAACACTCAGAGTCGGGATAATAAATATATCCTCTCCGCTTTTGACCAGCATACCGTCTATAATTGCCAAAGTAAGAGGCAATATAATAGAAAAAGTACTTCCCTTACCAAACTCAGAATTTACCTCTACCTTACCCCTTAACTTCTCTATGGAGTTTTTGACGACATCCAAACCTACGCCCCTGCCGGATACATCGCTAATCACTTTTGCGGTAGAAAAGCCCGGTTGCATAATAAGAGCATATATCTGCTGGTCGGTGAGCGTATCATCCTTATCTACAAGTCCTCTCTCTATCGCTTTTGCCAGTACGGCAGCTTTGTTAATGCCTCTGCCGTCATCGGAGATAGCGATAATGATATTTCCGCTTTTATGAAATGCTCTTAAAGAGATTGTCCCCTCTCTATCCTTGCCGTTTGCCGCCCTCTCCTCACCGTTTGCCTCAAGACCGTGATCTATTGCGTTTCTTATCATGTGAACTATCGGGTCGGAGAGAGAGTCTATCATCGTCTTATCTATCTCGGTCTCTTCGCCTTGAATGATAAGTTTTATATCTTTGCCGGTTTTTTTGGCAGTATCTCTGGCGACTCGCTTCATCTTCTCAAATGTATCCCTGATGGCAACCATCCTAAGCGACATTACCCTGTCTTGTATCACTTTTGTGATTTTGGAGAGTATCTCTATCGTTTTATTGATACTAGGATCCCCGAGGTTTTTTATCTGTTCGTTTTGAGCGATAAAGTTCTGGGCTATAACAAGCTCGCCGACCGTATCAAACAGCTCATCAAGCTTTATCGTGTCTATTTTGATATACGATTTTTGAGTCGTTGCAAGAACCTCTTTATCCTCTTTTCGTCTAGTCGGATGCTCAAGCTCGTTTGGTTTTGCAAGCTCTTCCACTTTTGCAACTTCAACAACGGGAGCGGCCGTTTGCATAGGTTGTTGTGGCGCTTTTTCTGCGCTCTGAATCTCTGATATTTTGTACTCGTTGTCAAATAAAAACTCAAATATCTCCTCTATCTCGGATGCGCTTTTTGCTGATGAGAAAATAATAGAAACATTACTAAACAGCGACTCCTCGGAGCTAAAATGCTCCAGCGGCGGTATACTTTCGCAGTTCCAATAGCTCTCTTTTATCTCCCCTATTTCGCTTAGAAGTTTAAAAAATAGATTGTGGTCATAGCCCCTAAAATATATATCTTTGTCAAAAGAGAGCTCGACAAGATATATATTTTTACCCTCTTCCGCATTTTTTGAGCCGATAGAGTTTTTGACACCCTCTTCTAGATGTTTATCGCACCCTTTAGACTCTTGTGCGGGCTCTTTAGCGCTAGGCGTAACATTGCTAAATTCAGCCGCCAAGTCGTGAAGAGGCTGAGGTTTTGGTTTTGCGCTCTCATGTTTTTCGTCTAGCATATCGATAATAGCCGCCAAACACTCATCATACCCATCAGGTACACCTGGAGTCTCATTTACCTCATACGACATCGACTCTTTAATCATATCCACACCGTTTAGAAGCACATCCACTGCCCCATCCGGCAATGCGGCATCCGTAGAACGGAAATGGTCCAACAGATCCTCAAAGTGATGAACAAAACCGCCAAGTCTAGTAAAACCAAAAGCGTTTGCATTTCCTTTTAGCGTATGCACGCCTCGAAATAGCTCATTCATCAACTCTTTATTGGATGGATTTTCCTCAAAGTCTATAATGTCACTATCAAGCTTTTCGATAATCTCTCCGGCTTCCTCGATAAAAATCGCTTTTAACTGCTCTCTACTCATAGCATATCCAATTCGCTTTGCCGTACTTTTTGAATGTGTACTCTTTTTTATCCAGCATATCTATCTTTAAAGACGGTTTGCTTTTTTTTAGGCTGATAAGAAAAGCGATAATAGCCGACGAGGCCGGAAAATCATCGCTTACATCTTCAAAGCCTACCTCTTCTATATACTCAAGCCTTGGAAGAACAAACTTCTTTAACTCATCTATCTCGTCGTACTTTAAGTCTAGAGATATATTTAGTCTATCGCCATCGATTTGCATATTAAAACTCTTTCAAATCGCTTTCATCAAGCGGAAATATATCATCCGAATTTTTAGTCGGTCTTTGAGCTTGTTGTCTTGGAGCCGGTTTTGAGGCTATATGTCTGACCTCTTTTTTTAGCTCCATTCTCGGACGAGATTGAGTTGTTGTTTTGTGATGGGTGAGATTTTGATTTATATCTATACCCACTATCTTCGCCAATACACCAACCGCTTCTATCGCCGCCGCCGCCTGCGCATTCAGCTCTTCAGAAGC
>DIZY01000078.1:5627-18773 GCA_002428055.1 Helicobacteraceae bacterium UBA6016 | reverse complement strand
AGCTCCTCTTCGTCGTCAAACAAGAGTCCATGCGTAAACTTCTTCTCATCGTCAAATTGCCCCGACTTTAACCCCCAGATAAAACCTAGTACGCCTAAAGAGCCTAGAATGAGAGAGCCAAAGAGCATAAGGGATAGTATATTGTCATCCATTTTAGTTTCCGTTTTTGATTTTTGTGGAGTTTAAGACTACCAAAATAGAGCTAAACGACATCGATATAGCCGCTACGAGAGGTATTACAAAGCCCGCCATTGCGAGCGGGATAGTTATGGCGTTGTAGATTATCGAGATGGTAATATTTTGTTTGATTGTGCGGTATGTCTTGCGCCCTATAAACACAGCGTCTTTTAGCTCTACAAGCGAATTTTTTAGTAGTACTATATCGCTTGTTTGCAGGTTTATCTCCGCACCCGATGCCATCGCTACACCTATGTCGGCACGGGCTAGGGCGAGTGAGTCGTTGATGCCGTCCCCCGCCATAATGACTATCTTGCCGCTCTTTTGCGCCGACTCTATGAAGGAGAGCTTATCTTGCGGCGTCATTTTGGCTTTGTACTCCGTGATTCCTAACTCATTTGCGACTTTGGCAGCTGATAGCTCATTGTCTCCCGTTAGCATTACGACTTTGAGACCTTCTTTTGCTATCGCCGTAACCGCCTCTTTTGCCCCCGCTTTTATCCTATCTTCCAGCTCAAAAACCACTTTTAGCTCACCGCCCTCGGCGTAGGCAAAGAGTGTTTTATCGCTTTTGATGTCGCACGCTATGCCGTGCGCCGCTAGGTATTCAAGATTTCCGCCGACTATTTGTCTGCCACCCGACATCGCTTCTATTCCTTTTGAGCGAATCTCTTTTGCCTCTTCTATTTGCGCCGCTTTTTCGCCTACATGGGCAAATATCGCCTCCGATACGGGGTGCCTAGATACGGCGACAAGTGCGACAAGTGCGCCTTTGTCGTATCTGTCAAAGCTTGTTTCGTTTACGACTTTCGGTTTCCCTTCCGTTAGCGTGCCGGTCTTATCGACTACGAGCATATCCGCTTTTGCGATGGTCTCAAGGAATGAGGAGGATTTGAATATTGCCCCTTTTTTTGCCGCAGCGTAGAGACCGATGACGGAGGCTATCGGCGTGGCAAGAGCTAGGGCGCAAGGGCAGGCTATGATAATGACGGAGACTGAAATGACAAGCGCCCTTTCAAAAGAGATACCGCCTGCAAACAACCAACCCAAAAATGTAAAAAGAGCCAGAGAGAGGATGGCTATGGAGAAGTATCTGGAGAGGTTATTTGCAATGCTCTCTATCTTTGGCTTTTTCTCCAATGATTCCGAGAGGAGGCGGACTATTTCGCTAAAACTGGAGTGCTTGAAATCTTTTGTGACACGGTATCTGAGCACTCCGTCAAGGTTTTTGGAGCCGCTTGTTATCTTGTCGCCTACTTTTTTTAGCACAGGCTCCGGCTCGCCGCTTAGGGTTGACTCGTCAAAGTTTGCCTCTCCGCTCATCACCTCTCCGTCAACTGCCGCTACATCACCTGCTCTCATCTCTACGACATCGCCAAGAGCTACGCTTTCGATGGATACAAACTCCGCCGTCTCACCCCGAACCACCGCCACCTCTGTGGGTATGATTGAGGAGATTTTGTCTAGCGTATCTACCGCCTGTTTTTTGGAGAGGCTCTCTAGATATTTGCCCGCAAGTATGAAGGTAATAATCATAGTAACCGAGTCAAAATACGCCTCTCCCGCATGTGTCAGCGAGGCGTAGATGGAGTAGGCGTATGTGAGCGTCGCACCCGTGGAAACTAGCGTATCCATCGTTACAAAGCCATGCCTTGCGGCTCCAAACGCCCCTTTATAAAAGATGCTTCCGGAGTAAAAAAGCGTAATCGAGGCTAGCAAAAATTCCGCCAGATGCAAGATATTTTTGTGTCCCTCTTCGATACCCGTGAAGTACCCGGCATAGAGCGCCACCGCTATCCACATGATGTTCATCGTGGCAAATACCCCGACTATCATCTTTGTGTAGTTAGCTCGTCTAAGGCGATTTGCCCCCTCTTCTTGGATGCGTGAATCGTACGGCACGGCGTCGTAGCCTATCGCTCTGATTTTGTCTATGATTTGCGAGAGTTTGATTTTGTTCTCATCCCATACGATACGGGCTTTGTTGTTTGTGAAGTTGATGTTTGCCTCTACGACCCCTTCGGCACGGGTAAGTATCTTTTCGTTGAGCCAGACGCAAGCGGCGCAGTGAATCCCCTCGATAATGAGCGAAATTTCGTTAAATCCGTCCGCCCTTACCGTAACATACCGCTTATGAAACCCCTCAAAATCAAACCGTGAAGAGTCTTCAAGCAGGTGTTTTGGCGGCTCCAAAGTGTTTGCGCCCATCTTGCCGTAAAAGCTATCAAGCCCCTCGTCTTTTAGCAGATGATATACCCCTTGGCACCCTTTGCAACAAAAAAATAGCTCTTTTGCACCTTCGCTATCAGGTATCATCTCGTTTTTTTCAAATTCCAAATGGCAGTGAGAGCAGGCGGTTTTTGACAAGCTATAAGACCTCATATTTATTTTGGGGTTGATTTTAGCGAAAGAGAGTTAAGCGTCTAGCTTGTAAAATCAAAGCTACTACACAAAAGGAGAAATAGCCATGAAAAAAATCCTCGCACTACTATCTCTTGCCGTCTTCGCTTTTGCCGCAGTTGACATCAACTCCGCTTCAAAAGAAGAGCTAACAAAAGTCAAAGGACTTGGTGATGCAAAAGCCGCAGCTATCGTAGAATATAGAAAAACAAAGTGCTTTGATAATGTGGACGAGCTTGCAAAAGTCAAGGGGCTTGGCGCAAAAAGCGTAGAAAAAATGAAAAAAGAGCTTGAAGCGAAGCCTTGCAAAAAATAAGCTAATTTCCCACAAAAGCCGCTTTTGCGGCTTAACTTCTTAATTTGCTTTTATCTGCCATAATTTCATAAACAACAATCCGTCGGAAAAAATGAAAAATCTGAGAAACTCCGTAGTTGCAAAAAACGCTTCTATATTGATGATATTACAGCTATCTAGCTATATAGTTCCGTTTCTTTTACTGCCGTATCTTTCAAGAACGCTTGGCGTAGAGGGGTTTGGCGAGCTTGCTATGCTTTGGAGTGTGTCGGCGTATGCGCAGATATTAATCGATTTCGGATTTTTTTTATGGGCCACAAAAGAGTGTGCCCTAGTCAAAGACGATAGATTTGCACTTTCTAGTTTGTGGGCGGTTGTGTCGACAATAAAGAGCGGTATTAGTTTTTTGGCGCTCTTTATTATGATAGCCGCTTCGTTTGCTTTTTCAGCTCCGATGTGGCTTTATCTGTTTATGTGGCTCTCCATTTTTGCGCAGGCTTTGATGCCGTCATGGCTCTTTCAGGGGGCTCAAAAAGTAGCGCCGCTTCTTATTTTTAGCCTTGGGGCTCAAGTTTTTGCAGCTATTTTTACGGTTGTTAGCGTCAAGTCGGCAGATGATATTATTTTTGTCTCTCTTAGCGCAGCTATTTCGTGGCTTCTTTTTTCCATTGCCGCAAATCTGTATGCTTGCAAAAAATTCTCTTTGGTTTTTGCAAAGCCGAGTTTAGATGCCATTAAAAACGCCTTACAAGGTGCATGGTATCTATTTACCGTAAATGTAGCCGTAGCATTTTATAATAATCTTCCGGCGTTTATATTGGGCGTTTTTGGAAGCAGAAATGAACTTGCTGTTTTTGTCGGTGCGCAAAAGATGGTTTTGGCTATTCAGGGTCTTTTTACCCCTGTCGCCTCCGCTATTTTTCCGAGAGTTGCGGAGCTTACAAAAAAAGATGCCGACTCTGCAAATATTTTTTTAAAAAAAGCTATCACCTTTAGTGTTTTAGGGATGGGCGGCATAGCTCTTTTTACATTTATATTTGCGGAAGAGATAATCGCCGTTGTGCTTGGAAAAGAGTTTGGAGACTCCGCAATGCTTCTTAGGATTATGTCAATAGGACCGGTTTTGGTGTCGGTAAATACGCTACTTTATAGCGGCTACATGGTTGTTAGAAATTTAGCGTCAAATATGAAAATGTTTTTTCTGTTTTTGTCGATAGCGGCTTTGGCGGTGGCGCTCCTATTTGTGCCGACAGCAAAAAGCGTCGGTGCGTCGGTGCTGTATGTCGGGATTGAGCTTTCGGTATTTTTTGGGTTAATATGGAAGATAAGAAAAATGAACAACTTTGGGGGCGGCAATGCAACAAAACAAAACTGACGATTTGAACGGACGCGCTTCTACGCTCGAGGATTGGGATGGATATTACGGCGCTAGAGGGGTTGGCGAGTATAAGCAGCTTGACTATAATGACTTTAGAAATATGCCGTTTGCGCTAATTTTTGACAAAATAAAAGAGTATTTTTACGGGGGAAGTGTCTTGGAAGTTGGGGCGGGCGACTCCGATGTACTTATCGAGGTGTGTAAAAAACTTAAACCGACGAGTTGCACTGGGCTTGACTATGCAAGATTGGCGTGCGATAAACTGAGTGAAAAAGCGCAAAAAGCGGATGCCGACATTGATGTGGTATGCGCAGATATGTTCGCATCGGACGGTGCATTGCTCAAAAAATTTGATTTTGTCATGAGCCATGGTGTTGTCGAGCATTTTTACGATTTGCCGAAGGTCTTGGGGGCAATAAGCTCTTTTGCTAAGCCTGGCGGGACACTCTTTACACTCATACCGAGCCACAAAAGAACCATTTACGGATGGCTTATGAGGCGTTGGAACAAAGAGGTGTATGATGCTCATGTGATGTACGACCTTGACGATTTACTTGCGGCACATCGTGCTATCGGGCTAGAGATTGTTTGGGGTGAATATATGTGTTCGTCAAATTTTGGAATGTTGTCATGGTGTTTTAAAGATAGGGAACACGGCGTAAATTATTGGATTTACACGCAACTTACCCGCTTATCAAAGCTGATTTGGTTTTTTGAATCAAAGTTTGGAAAACTTAAGGCCACTAGCTCTTTTGCGCCTTTTGCCGTCGTGATTGCTAGGATCCCTGCATGAAACTTCTTTTTGTTATCCACTCATTAAAGATGGGAGGCGCCGAGAGGGTGCTTGTTAATACGGCAAACTACTTTGCCTCTGTCGGATACGAGGTGCATATCTGTCTTTACGATGCCGAGGATATTTTTTATGAGCTTGACGAAAGGGTCGTTGTTTACGGCTTGTCGCTTGAGAAGCTATCTGGTAGTCTGTTATCCTCCGTCAAAAATAGCATTTGGCGCATCCTAAGCATAAGGGAGTACATACGCCGTATCGATGCCGATGTCGTAATATCGCTTATCACACATGTCAATGTTATATCTATTTTGGCGGCAAAGAGCGTCAATGTGCCGATAATCGCATGCGAACACAGCAACTACTATCTACTCAAATCAAAAATATTTCGCTTAATAAGAGCACTTGTCTATCCGCTTGCCGATACCGTTACCGTGCTTACAAAAGGAGACATAGACAACTACCCGCTCAAAAAAAACATAGTTGTCCTGCCAAACTCACTCAACACCCCGGCGCACTACTCTATTCCAAAAGAGAAGCTTGTGATAGGTGTCGGCAGACTCGTCAAAGAAAAAGGGTTTGAGAGGCTCATTGAAGCGTTTTTGAGGGTGAGAGATGAGGGGTGGAGGCTTGAGATAGTTGGTGAAGGTGTTGAGAGGAGCATGCTTGAGGAAAAGATAACGGAGCTTGGCGGTGAGGAGTTTGTGTCGCTTATGGGTGCCCGCAAAGATGTCGGTGAGTTTTACGCTAGGGCTTCTATCTTTGTTTTATCCTCTAGAGAAGAGGGGTTTCCTATGGCGCTTTGCGAGGCGATGTCTTACGGCGTGGCGTCCATATCGTTTGACTGCAGAAGCGGACCCTCTGAGATTATCGCCGACGGCGTTGATGGAGTGCTTGTGCCGCCAAACGATGTGGATAAACTATCTATATCCATCAAAGAGCTGATGGATAACGAGGTAAAAAGAGCAGAGCTTGCCGCCTCCGCCATAAAAATCAACGACAAACTAGGTGCTGCGGCTATCGCAAAACAGTGGGAAGAGATATTTGACATTATTAAGAAGAAAATACAAAAGTGATATACTAATGTTATTTTTGTATCTTTGTTAAGGAGCTAGTATGATTACGGTATCGACCAGCGATATAGTCAAAAAACCGAGACTAATAAGTGCACCGGAAGAGATAACAATGATAGAGGATGCTAGGAGTCATACGCCAAAAAGCGTGCTTTTGCCGATAGAGTTGTATGAGATGGTAAAAGAAAAGATAGAGGATGAGCTGTATTTATACAAAAATACAAAAGCTCTCGGTATGAAATTTGAAGAGAGCGAAGAGGTCATAGCGGAGCTTTTGGGGTGATAAAGCGTGGTGAGATATATCTTGTAAATTTCGGCAAAAAATATAATAGTGAATTTGGCAAAGTTCGTCCGGCGTTAATTGTCCAAAATGATGTCGCAAATAGAAATATAGAGTTCGTAGCATTTAAGGGCGTTAGCGTGCTGCCCCTTACGAGCGTGATTTGCGGCGGAGATTTGCGTGTGCTTGTGCAAAAAAGGAATAACCTTGAAAAAAACTCTGAAGTGTGTATCAATGAGATATGCACGCTTGATTTGAGCAGGATAGACGGAACCTCTTTGCTCTGTGTCGCCACTTTATCCGAACTATCTGAAATAGATATGAAACTATCTAGACATCTTGGACTCAAATGAAAAATGTCGTTGTTTTTATCTACTCGCTCGGCGGTGGCGGGGCGGAGAAGGTGGCTTTGGAGCTCGCTTCGGGACTACGGGAGAGCTATGAGGTAACAGTCGTCACGCTAAGTCCCGTACAAAAATATGATAATTTGGGTTTTGATGTCGTCTCTTTGCATATAGATGACCTTGAGAGTTCGGCTTTGCAAAAGTTTTTATCCATTTTTAGACTTGCCGCTAGGTTTGCTTCATATTGTAGACAAAACAGGGTAGACGCCGTCATATCCTTACTCTCAAGACCAAATATCATAGCCGCTTTCGCAAAACTACTTTACCCAAAGATGAGGCTCTTAGCCAGTGAGCATACGACACTCTCAAGCTATTATGGAGATAGCTTTTTTGAGAGAGTTCTAAAAAAAATGGTTAGCCTCTCTTACAAAATTGCAGATAGTGTGGTTGCGGTATCAAGCGGGATTAAATCTGACCTCGTAGAAAATTTTGGCGTTAACGGCAAAAAAATAGAGGTCATCTATAATCCAATAGATACGCAAAAAATAAGGATGCTATCATTGCAGCCGATGCAAAGGGAGAGTGGTGACGGTTTTGTATTTGTAACGGCCGGAAGATTGGTGGAGTCAAAAAATTATCCGTTTTTGTTTGAAGCGTTTGCCGCGCTTCCATCTTTTTGCAAGCTTTGGGTACTCGGAAGCGGCGAGATGGAGCGGGAGCTAAAATTTCTAGCGGTGGAGATGGGTATACACGAGAGAGTTAGTTTTTTCGGTTTTTGCGAAAATCCATACACATATTTTGCCGCCGCCGACTGTTTTGTGATGAGCTCACGGCTGGAGGGGCTTCCTACTGTGTTAATAGAGGCTCTTGCCTGCTCTCTTCCTGTTATATCCACCGATTGCAAGAGCGGTCCCAGGGAGATACTGGACGGTGTAGCCGATATGCTCATAAGCGGACTTGAGAGGGCAAAATATGGCGTACTCGTGAGCCTAGATACGCCAAAATTTCTATCTTTGGCTATGAAAAAAATGATAGAAGAGGATGCGGTACGGCTTGAATACAGAGCAAAGGCTAGAGAACGGGCGGAGTTTTTTTCAAAAGAAAAATCTATTGAATCGTACAAAAATATTATAGGGGTATAAATTGAAGATACTTGTGACAGGTGGCGCCGGATACATAGGTAGCCATGTCGTAAAACAGCTTGGCGAAGCAGGCGGATTTGATATTACCGTGCTTGATAATCTCTCTACCGGTTTTGAGGATTCCGTGCTTTACGGAAAGCTAGTAAAAGCTGATTTATCGGATTTTGCGTTTGTTGAGAGATTCCTTTTGGATGAGAGATTTGAGGCTATTATCCATTTTGCCGCCTCTATCGTGGTTCCGGAATCTGTAGAAAATCCACTCAAATACTATATGAATAACACCGTAAATACGACAAATCTCATCAGGTGTGCAGTAGCATCCGGCGTAAAAAGCTTTGTCTTTTCATCGACCGCCGCCGTGTACGGTGAGGCTGCAAGCGGAGTCGTGACTGAGGAGAGTCTGCTTGCCCCTATAAATCCATACGGGCATAGCAAGCTTATGAGTGAGCAGGTACTAAGAGATACGGTTGCGGCGCATAATGGTTTCAATGTTGTGGTTCTTAGGTACTTTAATGTCGCCGGAGCCTCTATGGATGCTAGGATAGGGCAGAGATTTCCAAATGCTACGCACCTTATCAAGGTCGCCTGTGAGAGCGCGTGCGGCAAGCGGCAAAAAATGTATATTTTCGGCGATGACTATCCGACGAACGACGGTACCTGTGTGCGAGATTATATACACATAGAGGATTTGGCATCGGCGCATTTGGCTGCGCTTGATTATCTAAAACAAGGCGGCAGAAGCGATGTGTTTAATTGTGGATACGGCAGGGGATACAGTGTAAAAGAGGTTGTTGAAACGGTCAAAAAAGTAAGCGGCGTGGATTTTGAAGCAGAGCTTGCGCCCAGAAGAGCGGGCGACTCATCGCTACTTATCTCAAACAATCAAAAAATACTAAAAACTCTAGAGTGGAAGCCGAAATTTGATGATTTGAATCTTATCTGCAAAAGCGCGTATGAGTGGGAGAAAAGCTTATAGCTTTTTACTCCTCAGCTCCCGCAAAAATATTTTTTATCTCTTGGTTTAGCTCTCTAACTCTCTTTGAGAGACTTTTCATTATTCGTATCGCAATGACAGGTTCCCATGCGATGATTCGCTCGAAGTTTTTGTCATTTATCGCAAACAAAAGAGAGGTTTCCGTTGCCGTGACTGTAGCGCTTCGTGGGGCATTGTCGATAAGGCTCATCTCTCCGAAAAAGTCGCCGCCTCCCATCTCTCCGACGGTAATATCGCCGATTTCTATGCTAACTTTACCTTGCAAAACAATAAACATCTCATCTCCGCTGTCGCCCTCTCTGACTATTTTTTCGCCGGGATTAAACTTTCGCACGGAACCGTAGGCCGCTAGCTTTTTTGGGTCAAATTTTTTCTCTTCTAGCATTTTGCAAGCATACCTTTTTGCTAATATTTTGTTAAACTTAAAGTAAATAGAAATTAATTTGATTATATCAAACAATATGGCATTATATAAATATTTTTTCTATCAATAGGAACACGGCATAGCAAGATTGCAATAAGTGACGATATGTTTGAAGGAAGCTGATAGATTTAAGAGGCGGGTGATTTGGTTTTGACACAGCCGTAATAGACGCCTTTTTTAATAACCTAGATAAAATCTTACACATAAGGGAGAGTTTCAAAGATGTATAAAACCGGACGCATAATATTTAGCATGGCGGTGCTTTCTGCGCTCTCATTGCATGCCGCCGACATCCCCTCTGACACTAGCAAAAAAATATATGAGCAGAGTTTCAATCAAGCCGTAGAGCTTTTCAATAAAGCGGATTATAACGGAGCGTACAAGCTATTTTCAGAACTATTTGAAAAAAAACCGGATGATGCAAGGGTAAACTTCTATCTAGGCAGAGCGGCGCTTGAGACAAAGCAGTATGAAGATGCTTTAATGGCATTTGAGCGGGTGCTCATCGTGGAACCGACACATATTAGAAGCCGCCTTGAGATGGCAAGAGCCTACTTTGAGCTAAAAGAGTTTGATGCTGCCGACGCTGAGTTTGACAAGGTTCTCGAAACCGATCTCCCAAAAAATGTAAGAACGCAGATACTCTCATACAAAAAAGCGATAGACGATGCTAAGAAAAGACACTTTATAACGGGTTATCTAATGGCCGGAATAGGGTGGGACTCAAATATTAATAACGGCATAGGCACAAAAGACTATACGATAGCCAGTCCGTTCGGAGCTTTGACTCTTACCGGAGACAAGCCAAAGTCCGATTACTATCATACGCAGATTTTCGGTCTCAATCATATGTGGAATCTCTCAAGCGTTACCGATGGACTTTTTTGGCAAGACGGTTTTACCGCTTATCTGCAGTCTTATCCGAAAAATGGCAGTAGCAACGCCAGATATTTCGGTCTAAATGTAGGACCGGGGTATCGTGCAAAAAACTATGAGGTCTCTATTGCATTTGCAACCGACTATCTTATCTACGGCTCCTCTTCCCCGTATATGCAGACATACTCCGTAGGACCAAAAGCCTCTTATAAAATCACCGATACGCTGATAGCCGAGGGCTCATATACTTTTAAAGAGAAGAGATACCCAAAAGAGAACAAGGATAGGGATGCAAACTATCAAGAGGCGTATCTAGGACTAAGAAAGATTATGCCTGCGAGTGGCTCTATGTTGACGCTAGGGTTTACCGAAGCGAAAGAAAAAGAGAAAAACAGCGCATCAAGCGGACGAACGGATGTTTCAAACACTATCCAAAGATACTCGCTAAGTCTTTATCAGCCAATTATTGAGGGACTTGATTTGACGGCGAATATCTCTTACGGTCGCACTGAGTACGACGAGACCGATGTGAGTTTTTTAAAAGTGCCGGAGGATAAGGCGATGGTTTATGGAATAGGGCTTATGAAGAGCATCGGCAAAAGCTCGATGGTAACGCTAAACGGCACATACACCGACAATAAATCAAATATAGAAAACAAAGTCTATAACAAAACAGGCGTAAGCCTAAGCTATGTCTACAACTTCTAAAGGAGCGACAAATGTTTGCTAAGAGTTTTATGAGAGTATTTATCTCTTTTTTGATTTTATCCGCTTTTGCGTTCGCCTCCGTGGGTCGCGTTACGGCCGTAAGCGGTAGTGTAACTATAGACAGAGGCACTACGAGCCTAAAGGCTACGCCAAACTTCCAACTTGAGGAAAAAGATAGCATCAAATCCTTAGCCGGAGCTACGGCGCAAATAATCTTTAACGATAAGACGGTAATCACGGTGGGTTCAAACACCACCTTTAAGATAGAAGAGTATTTTTTTGGCGAAAAAGACGCAAAAGCTAGATTTAGCGTCGGAGAGGGCGCCTTTAAGACTATTACCGGAAAGATAGCAAAGGTCGCTCCTGATAAATTCAAAGTAGAGACTAAGACCGCTACTATCGGCATTAGAGGAACTATATTCCTCGGTAGCGTCAATAGATCCGGCGCACTAACCGTCGCCTGTACCAAAGGCGCCATCTCTGTTACGCCGGTAGTTATCCTTGGCGCTCCGCCTCGTCCTCCGGTAGTCGTAAACCAAGGCCAGATGACAAGCGCCAGCACCACAGGCGTAGAGCCTCCAAAAGCGTTTACGCCGACAGAGATGAAAAATCTTGAAAAAGCTCTAACAACAGACAAAAAAGCACAAACAGAGTCTAGTGGCGGTACCACTCAAACTGCAAGTTCATCGGGAGGCACTACACAGCAATCCCAAAGCACGACCCCATCTGGAGACAATCCTCCCCCTGCAACAGGCGCACAAACCCCTGCGGCTCAAAACACGCCTCCTCCTGCCGATAGCAATATCCCGCCGCTTGCTTTGAATACTCCGACAGCGCCGCTAGTATCCTCGCCTACTCCGATAGTGCAAACTCTTAGCAATACAGTTACAAATACGGTAAGTAGCGCCGTTAATGATATAAAGAGTACGCAAAAAACAGATGAAGTAATAGTAAAAACAGAGACACCAACGCCAACACCAACACCGACACCAACACCTGAGCCAGTTCCAACACCTGAGCCAGTTCCAACACCAACACCTGAGCCAACGCCTGAGCCAGTGCCGACACCGACACCGACACCGACACCGACACCGACACCTGAGCCAGTTCCGGAGCCAACGCCAGTTTGTCCATCAGGGTACACGGGAACATATCCAAATTGTACTGCTCCAAGCTGCCCGTCAGGTTACACGGGAACATATCCAAACTGTACTGCTCCAATTGATCCAAATACTATAATTACTTCAAGCGCAACAGCGCTAAATGGGGTATACAAATATGTATCGACTCCAATATCCGGCGCCATAACGGATGATACATATGTTAGTTTCGGTGGATTACCTGGGCAAAATAGGGTTTTGCATACGGAACTGCTGTATAACCAAGCAACGGGAGCTTTGTCCATGAGTGGTATTTTTCATAATGCCGAAACAAATAGTGCTCTTCAGCCAAGCGGGGCTATAAATAGCTCAAACCAAGTTAATACCGGCGGCTACGGTTATAGCGAAGGCGATATATATTATTTTGCTACAGGTAATTTCTACGGAACTGCCGCTAATTTGTTAAAACTTGGTTACAGTGCATATACTTATAATGTAAATACATCGCTTTATAATTATTCCTTGGTGCCAAGCTATGATACTGATTACACGAAAGCTTCTAGTGTTTCAGATGTTGCGATGACGCCTACTAGTTATAAAGGCGTTGTCGGTGGTTTTGCGGCAAAAACAAGTGAATTTTCAAATCTAAAAAATCTGAATACGGCGGATACAAAGATAATGGATGCTACCTTTGGGGATTTATTCATCTATTTGGAGCAGGATAGCAATCTATTGAAGATACGCACCGACTCTTATCTTAATGCAGTAGAGGTTGATGAGGGCTCTACTACCGGCAATATATACCTAAGTACGGCTACCTCATCCGTTATTAATCGCTCTATATTCGGCGCAACGATTGGAACGGTATTGCCTGAAAACGGGCTGATGTTTACCGCCCCTACGATATTGCCTGGCGGAACTCTAGGCTATCAAGACTTTACGACCGACTATATGACATGGGGATATTGGAAATATGACAAAATTATAAGCTTGGAACCCTACACATACTTTGGACATTGGCTAGCAGGCGACCAAGTCGGCGGCGGAGATTATAATGCCTATATAGCAGAACTAGGCAATAAGCTTTATACATATAGAGGGCATGTGCTGGGCAGCGTACTTACGGATAATTCTGGTGTTAGCTCATATTCTCCTATTTTGATGGATG
>DIZY01000078.1:2674-5549 GCA_002428055.1 Helicobacteraceae bacterium UBA6016 | reverse complement strand
TGGAATCTTACCGTGGCTCAACAAACTAATGAAATTCCGACATCGGGAGCAGATTTTGCGGATTACTATGGTGATTTGACTGGAACGGCAAATCAAGCTTTTGTAGAAGGCGTATATGCCGGAAGCTTCTATGGTTCAGAGCTTCAAGGTACTGGCGGTAGTTTTAGCGCCTTTTCGGAGGAGGATAATTCAACCGCAATCGGAGTCTTTAGGGCAACAAAGGGAGCACTTAGTATTGCCGGCTTGCCGCCTGTACCACTGAGTTATATATATGGGCTCGTTCCGGGGGCTTATATGTTGCCAAGCTTGAGTGGTGGTGTTCCTATTTATGTCAAACTAAACAGCTCCCCAGGCAACAAACTTTTGGTAATAGACTACAAGCAAACCGCGAATGGGGCTGACTCTCTGCTGATAAGTGACGGCGTTATTAGTGATTCAGCCAATGTTGCCGTTGTTGACGGGAGCGGCATTGTGGGGCGAGTGGTCGGTATGGGCGAAGCTTACTTTGTAGATGCCAATTTGACGACAAGTAGCGGAACCTCGGCTATTATTAACGGTCCTTTTGTTTCATATCCAAATGAATTAACTCCATACAGCCCAGATTACGATAGTGCGGGAACATACAATCTAAGCGGCTTTACTATGGGCTATCAAGTCGAAAAATCAAAACTTAACGACCTGACTCATAGCGCAATAGGGAAAGGTGGCCTAGAGGGTGGTATCGTGGCCTCTGGTAGTTTTGCTGACGGCAGCATATCTAGCGTTGCGATTTTAGGCGGCACAAACTATGATGTAAGCAAATTTGGAACGGGCGGTGCCATAATAACCGAAGATGTTATGGGGCACATCGTGAGCGGCACGATTTATGAGGGAGCAACACCTCGTACTGCGGATACGGCAAAATCACACTTTATTTCAATGCCTGATTATTATGCAAACGGTAAGTGGTATGAAATGGACGACTACTCCTCCTGGGGTTATTGGAAAGCGGAATCAAGCGACTCTGACTTTGCCACATTCGGTTTTTGGGTTGGCGGTGCTAAAACGATACCGGCTGAGATTCCAGGTACCGGAACGGCTGAATATAATGGATATGTAGCTGGAGCCGTAGCGCCGATTAGCGGTGGTGGAGCTATAGACTTGATAGCGCTTGACCAGCACAATCATGCGAACTTTAATATAAATTTTGGGTCTGGGACGCCTGTTTCCGGCACATTAAACTTTAATACTATGGGCGGACAAGCATGGGCGGTAACAGTAGGAAGCGCTGGTTCGTCGATAGCTAGCGCCACTAGTAGTTTTTCGGCTAGCACTGTTGGCGGTACTGTAAATACGACAACAGCTATAACAAGCGGTTCTGTCAACGGTATGTTCTATGGCCCAGGCGCTGCAAGTATAGGTGGTGCATTTAAAGCCAATGCGGGTACACAGCAAGCAAGTGGTGTCTTTAAAGCAAAACAACTGGTAGGATTGCCGTAAATATGCTAAAAAATCTAAAAAACTACATTCTCGTCGGGCTTGGGATATTTCTCCTGAGCGTCGGCGCATACTTTTATCTGCCAAAAAGCATACAGGTCTTTGATGACAAGCTCAGAGACCTTTTCTTTGTCTTTCGTGGAGCGCAGAGCGCATCCAAGGATGTTGTCATCGTGGATATAGATGAGCGCAGCCTAAAAGAGCTTGGACAGTGGCCGTGGAGTAGAAATAAATTTGCAAGAGTGATAGACAACCTCACAAAAGCCGGAGTCGGTGCCGTTGGTCTGGATATTGTCTTTGCTGAGGCGGACAACTCCTCTCCGGCAAAGGTGCTAAAAGAGATAGGGCGGGATGCTGCAGGTGTGCCTGACTATGACAAAGTGGTTGCCGACGCTATCGGTGCATCTCCTACGATACTCGGGTATATATTTGCCCTTGAAAACGACGGTATCAAGCCTGTCGGTGCACCCTCCGTATCATGTATAGTGGTGGAAAAAGGCAAACCGGAGCACGACTATCTGGTAAATCCATACAGAGCCACGCTCAATGTTCCGGCTATTCAAAACGCCGGATACTCAAGCGGCTTTTTTAATACCATTCCCGATAGTGACGGTATAGTGCGTTCTGTGCCTATGATAATGAGATATGAGGGGGTCGTTTATCCTGCTCTCTCGCTTGAGATGGTGCGCGCGGCAAGCGGAACCAAAAAAATAGAGGTATATTATGATGAAGTTGGCGTCAAGGGCATAGTCGCAGGAAGCGTAGAGATGCCGACCGATAGATTTGGCAGACTTCTTGTCAACTATAGAGGTCCCGCAAAAACATTCAAATACATTTCCGCCATAGATGTCTATAATAATAAAGTAGATAAAAAAGAGTTAGAGGGTAAATTTGTGCTCATAGGCACATCGGCGGCGGGGCTTCTCGATCTTCGGGCTACTCCGTTTGACTCCGTATATCCTGGGGTGGAGGCGCATGCGAACGCTCTTGACAATATCATCAGGGGCGACTTCTTGTATAGACCCTCATGGGCTGAGGGGGCAAATGTCGCCTTGATACTTGGCGGCGTGGCTATTACGGTGATTGTTACGGCTTATGCGAGCGCCGGTATTTCGTTGGCTCTTTTTGCGGCTTTAGGCGGTGCGCTTCTTGGCTTTTTATACTATATGCTTTTTACCAAAGGGATAGTGCTAAATATTCTGTTTCCGGCGCTTTCGATGGCTATGACCTATGTATCTTTGACTCTTATGAACTACTTTTTGGAAACCCGTCAAAAAGAGTTTATCAAGGCCAAATTTGCCAAGAAAGTATCTCCTGCCGTCGTTGAAGACCTCCTGAAGCAAGCCAATATGAATAGCTTTGAGATAAAAGAGAAGTTTGTTACTATCTTTTTTAGCGA
>DIZY01000078.1:0-2492 GCA_002428055.1 Helicobacteraceae bacterium UBA6016 | reverse complement strand
GTGCATCAGATAAAGTCTCTAAAAGAGCTAAATACACGGTTGCTTGCCGATGGTAAACCGACCATTGAGATAGGCATAGGTATCAATACGGGAGATGTAACGGTCGGGGAGATGGGCTCATACGGTAGAGCAGACTATACCATTATCGGCGACCCGGTCAATCTAGCCTCAAGGCTTGAAGGTCTAAATAAGCCATATCATGCGCATATCATCATTAGTGAGTTTACGAAGGCGGGGCTAAAAAACGAATATGTCATAAGAGAACTTGACCTCGTAAGAGTCAAAGGCAAAAATGAGCCGGTGGAGATATACGAAGTGCTAGATACGGGCGCTCCTACGCCTGAATTTGCGGCAGAATACGAAAGATACAAAGCTGCTTTGGCGGCATATAGGAGTAGTCGATTTGAGGAGGCTCTTAGGGTATTTAAAGGGCTATTTACCGAGACAAACACATATCTTTATGAGGTGTATATCGAGAGATGTGAGCATTTTATAGAAAATCCGCCTGAAAACTTTGACGGCGTATTTACATTTACAACCAAGTAAAAGAGGCAGGAATGAATCATATAGATGTTTTAGGTGCGTATGGCGGCAAGGGGTGCGGCAAAAACACCACCTGTTTTCGTATTGCAAAAAATATCACGATTGATGCGGGCAATATTTTGGCTCCGCTCAAAAAAGAGTCTACGGATATTGAGCATATCTTTTTAACACATTCGCATCTGGACCATATTATCGATATTCCTTTTCTTATTGATGCTTTTTATTCCGAAAAGAAGACCCCACTTCGCGTATATGGGCTAAAAGAGACGCTAGATGACCTCAAGACTCATATCCTTAACTGGCGTATATGGCCTGATTTTTCGGAGCTTGATTTGATAGACAAAAGCGGAAAATCAATACTGCTTTGCGAGATAAAAATCGGTGATCGGTTTGAAATCTCAGGACTTCTTATTGAGCCGATAACAACATGCCACACTGTTGCAAGTTGCGGCTATAGGGTTACAAAAGGGGATACGGCGACTATTATTACGGCTGATACGGGCGTATGTGACGAGCTTTTGGTGGAGATTGAAAAAACAAAAAATCTTAAAAATCTAGTGATTGAGTGCTCATTTCCGTCCCGTTTTAAAAAGCTGGCAGAGGATAGCAAACATTTTACGCCTGAGATACTAGTGGGTGAGCTCTCTAAGCTGCCAAGCTTGAATTTTAATATATTTCTAAACCATATAAAACCGTCGTACGAAAATGAAATAAGGCAAGAGGTGCACAGTACGGAGATGCTGAAAAATAGCATTGTTTTAGAAGATGGATGGAAGATAGGATATTAGGCGTCTGCCCAAAAATAAGCCCTTTTTGTATACAATTAGCTTAAAATTTTAGGAGATTTTGGTGCAAGACTCGATAACCGAAGGTAAAAACAGAAAAAGAGTTTTGGTCAAGTTTTCGGGTGAGGCGTTAGCAAGCCAGAGCGGATACGGCATAGATACCGATGTGCTAAAGTATGTAGCAAACGAGATAAAAAAGCTTGTTGAAAACGATATAGAGGTCGGTATCGTAGTCGGCGGCGGCAACATCGTAAGAGGCGTTACCGCAAGCAAAGACGGCTTGATTAAAAGAAATGCGGCAGATCATATGGGGATGCTTGCCACCGTTATTAACGGAATAGCGATTCAAGGAGCTTTGGAGAGTCTTGGCGTAAGAGTGAGGCTTCAAAGCGCTATCAAAATGGAGCAGGTGTGCGAACCGTTCATCGTGCGCCGTGCGGTTAGGCATTTGGAAAAAGGAAGGGTGGTGGTGTTTTCCGCCGGAACCGGAAATCCTTTTTTTACTACCGATACGGCGGCGACGCTAAGAGCGGTAGAGATAGGCGCCGATATGATCATCAAAGCTACAAAAGTAGACGGCGTATACGATAAAGACCCGAATAAATTTTCAGATGCAAAAAAACTATATAGCCTAAGCTATGAAGAGGCGATGCAGGATAACATCAAGGTTATGGACGATACTTCGATAGCGCTAGCAAAGGACAATAATCTGCCGATAGTGGTATGTGATATGTTCTGCGAGGGCGTACTATCTAGAATAATAAACGGAAGCACTGAAGAGTGTTCAATAGTAAAAAGGATTTGATTATGAGAATGGAAGAGATAAACGCAAAAGCTTTGGTACATACGGGCGGCGATAGATACCTACTAAGCGTGGCGGTAAATAAAAGAGTTGACGAGCTATTTAAGGGTGCAAAACCTCTTTTGGATCTTGATATAAAAAAGGTAAAACCTGTGGACATCGCGCTTAGAGAGATAAGCGAAGGTCTAATAAAAATTACAAAATACTAAAAGCGAAAAGTTGCAAGAACTAATCTCTATCGTTAGCGGGATAAAAACTGTATCAGCCGCTAGCGATTTTCTACTACAAAAAACATCTACCTTTGCAGGCAATATTGCCGAAACAATCAATTTTTGCATAGAAGCCCATAAGGGTCAAAAAAG
>DIZY01000091.1 GCA_002428055.1 Helicobacteraceae bacterium UBA6016 | reverse complement strand
ACATACGATATAGGTCTTCAGTTTATCTCCGGTTGTATGGAGAGAGGGCATGATATGATGTATGTCTGCCTTGATAATGAAGGCTATATGAACACGGGCGGTCAAAGAAGTTCATCTACTCCTATAGGCGGCGCTACGACTACATCACCTGCAGGAAGAGAGTCTTATGGTGAGAGACAGAAGAAAAAAGACATTATAGGGATTATGGCCGCAAGTGGCGCTGAGTATGTAGCCCAAGTTTCTCCTTCGCACTGGAAAGATATGGTGAGAAAAGTTCAAAAAGGTTTTGAGTGTGGTGGACCGTCATTTCTTAATGCTGTTAGCCCATGTCCAACCGAATGGAAGTTTGAGCCGCATCTTAGTATGGAGATAAACGAGCTTGCAGTTGAGTCTTGCGTATTCCCTCTATTTGAAATTGAGCACGGTACAAAATTAACCGTTACTTATAAGCCGAAAAACAAAGTTCCGGTAAGAGATTATATGGCGGCTCAAGGTAGATTTAAACATCTATTTACGCCTAAATACGAGCATGTCATCGAAGAATTCCAAAGAGATGTGGATGCTAGATGGGAATATCTGCTAAAAAGAGAGGAAGCGGGGGTATAATACCCTCCTCTCCTTTTTTAGTTATCGTTTATTTTTTGCGCTTCCTCGTATTTTCTAATCCCTGCTTTTTTAACACCCTCTTTTGCCTCTTCGCTCTTTTCTTTTAGATCCTCCATCTTTGCTTTCATCTCTATCATTGAGGCTGTTGGCGCTACTTTTATATCTTGCGGGCTTGGACTTGCCGGAGCGAGCGCTGCTGCTCTGACCTTCTGCATTTTTGCCTCTGTGGCTTTTGGGTCGCTCTCTTGGCTTATATCAATCGGAACTTCGCCGCCAACTGCGTACGCTTTGCCATCCGGACCTATTTGGTAATCATAGCTTGCGCCACCGGCTATGCCACCTCCCGCAGCCATGTGCGCAGCTTCATGAGCTCTCACCTCTGTATCCCTAGCTTGTAGTTTTGCTATGGTCTCTTTTGTTTTGGCGTCTTGTTTTTCTGCTGTTTGCGTAGCGCCTTGCGAGCCATCTTGCTCATTTTTGCTACCTTCTCCACTCTCTTTTTTTGTGAAGTTGACGCGTATTGCCGATGATGAGTAGTTTAGTGCGCTTATCATTTTCGTGCTCTTTATTTAAAATCGACTATTTGCCACTTTCTTAAAAACTCTTCATCAAAATATACAATGCTTCTCAATTTTAAACTTTCAAGCACCGCTTTATCACATGTAGTATCATCTGGCCACTCTCTACTATACCCATCTTCAACCCCTTTTTTGGTGGCGTCTACAAAGATAAATTCACCTTCACGGTATATATCTCGTTTTGCATCTATATTGTTTAGAAGCCTCCAAAAGAGCATATATGGATTATCCAAATCATTGTTCTCTTCATCAAAAATCACTGTTATTCTAGCATATTTCGAAAGTTCGTTTTTGCTTTTTTCAAAGAGTTCTTTTGCGCTTACTTTTCTGTTTAGTTTTACGCATAGCGTGCGATTCGGGGTATCTTTCAAATATATTTTTGCCCCTTTGGCTTCAAGCATTTGTGCCGCCTCTTTATCGCCTATTTCGTCAAAATGAGCACTGTATGGCTTCGCATCCGTCAAATCAATACCAAGCTTGCCGCCGTATGCAAAATCACTGCTAGAGTGGTCAAGAGCATCTAGCACTCCTTCGCTAACAAGTATATTTTCCGACCGCAGTCTATCGGCTATAAATTTTACAATTTCACCATAATCTCTTAGATGCGGTGCGCTATTTGGCAAAAATATTGCATGCTTGACAAAGCTCATCTGTCCGACACCCCAAAAAGCGTGCATCGCCTGTTTGGCGTGACCAGGGTATAGCGTGTCTATTTTGGCAAGAATAAGATTGTGGAATACGCCGTTTTCGGGCATAGCGTAGTCTATAATGTCCGGTGCCGTAGTGCGGATGAGGGGCAAAAATATCCTCTCCGTCGCATATCCCATATATTTGTCCTCAATCGGCGGCTTGCCGACTACGGTTGCATAAAAAACAGGATTTTTTTTGCTTGTTACAGTCGTAATCTCCAAAAATGGATACGGCTCAATTGGCGTATAGTATCCGGTGTGGTCGCCGAAGGGTCCTTCAAGCTTTGTTTTTGAAGGATCCACAAAGCCCTCAATTACAAAGTCTACATCTGCCGGCACTTCTAGCTCTACACTTTTGCATTTGACCATTTGCGGCCTCTGTTGCCTAATAAGCCCGTAAAGCATTATTTCAAAAAAACCTTTTGGCATTGGGGCAGTAGCACACCATGTGTAGAGCGGGTCTCCGCCTATGGCTATCGCTACGGGCATCATTTTGCCCGCTTTTTTGTACTCGTGAAAGAAGTGGTTGGAGTCTTTGTGTATCTGCCAGTGAAGACCTAGCGTATTGTCAGGGAAAAGCTGAAGCCTGTACATTCCGACATTTTTCATATTGCCGTCAAGGCTTTTGGTATATATCTGCCCCATGGTAATAAACGCTCCGCCGTCATCTTTCCAAGTCGTCAAAATGGGCATTATCTCGTCTAATTTTTTATCTTTTTCATACACCACCTCTTGGCATGGCGCATTTGTGACTGTTTTTGGCACTACAAATCGAAGATCCAAAACCGATTTTAGCTTCTCAAGTTTTTCGCTCCAAGTTTTTGGTTTTTTGAATTTCAAAAATCCCTCTATTTTGGCGGCGACATTTTCAAACTCCCCGCCAAATATCATTTTGCATTTTTTTTCGCTACCGAATATATTAGTTAGAACAGGGGTTTTATATTTTATGCCGTTTTTTTTATCGACGACATTAGTAAACAAAAGTGCTTTTGCGTTTTCTTTTTTCATCTCTAAGTATGAGATATGAGCTATCTCTAAGTATCTATCGACTTCTTCGGTTATGATTTTTAGTTCGTTTTGCTGCTCAAGCTCTTTGATGAAGTTGTTCAAAGCGGCATCCTTGTGGAGAAGTTGGCGGTCTGCATGGAAGCAGACCTAAAAAATTATCTTTGTGAGCGAGAGTGTACGAAGCTAACGAGCTCTTTTGCGTTTTCTACCGGAAGGTCTGGAATCATGCCGTGACCTAGATTGAAGATATGCCCGCTTTCGTTTTTGAATAGGTCTAGTAGCTCTTCTGCGCCCTTTAGCATCTCATCTCTGTTGTATAGACGGGACGGTTCAAGATTGCCTTGAAGGGCGTATCTATCAAAAAGCTTATCTTTTGCGAGTTTCATAGGAGTGCCCCAATCTACGCCGAACACATCAAACTGTCCGTATATTTTGTCCATATAAGTACCTACTCCTTTTGAGAATAGTATTACGGGGATATTCGGTCTCTCTTTTTTGATATATTCGCTGATTTCAAGCATATATTTCCAACTAAACTCAAAGAACTTCTCTTCCTCAAGCGCTCCGCCCCAGCTGTCAAACACTTGCACAGCATTTGCGCCTGCATCTATCTGGTTGATAAGATATTTTTTTACACTCTCTGTTAGCATTGACAGAAGCGCTTTCATAAATTCAGGGTCTTTATAGACGGCTCTTTTGATGTTTTCAAAAGTCTTACTACCTTGACCCTCTACCATATATGTGGCAAGAGTCCACGGGCTTCCGGCAAAACCTATTAGCGCCTTATCCGGCGCAAGGTTTTTTCTTATTTTGCCTACCGCTTCGTATACATAACCGAGGTTATCTTCGGGGGTTTTGGATAGTCTCTCTAGGTCTGCCATACAGCCAACAGGGTCGTGAAATACTGGCCCTTTTTTTTCTACGAACTCTAGCTTCATACCCATTTCAAGAGGCACGACAAGAATATCGCTAAAAAGTATTGCCGCATCAACATCGAGTATATCTATCGGCTGAAGTGTGGCCTCCATTGCAAGCTCAGGTTTGCGGCAAAAATCGATAAAATCTTTTGCCTTTGCTCTTGTGGCTCTATATTCAGGGAGGTATCTGCCTGCCTGCCTCATCATCCATATAGGAGTGTGTTTTGTCGGTTTTTTAAAACATGCATCTATAAAAGTCATTAGTGTCCGCCGCCTTTGTGTAAAAAATATAACGCCAAAGATAGCCCTAAAATAGAGACGGCAAGATATAACATCTCAAGCGCTCCGTTAAACTGCATTTCAAGCACCATTTGGAAGTACTTCACCACAAGAACCATTATGATGACTTTTGCTATTTTGTCTTTTAGTTCGTCTAGAGAGTGTATCTCTAGAATCTTTGACGAACTATGCTGCACCGCTGCGTCTATTTGTGACACGAACAACTCATAAATACCGAAGCTAAAGATGAGAAGCACAACGGCAATAAGATATAAATCTATTGCGCCTATTATTTCTCCGACGGCTTTTGCGTGTAGGTCATAGCTGTGGTCATGCAGAATGTAGTAGCCCCATGTTTTTGCCAAAACATCCAAAACATCCAAAGAGCCTATAATAAAAAGCACCATTGAGGCTAAAAGACTTGATATTACGGCGAGTATTACAAAAAATCTACTTCTCCAAAGCATACCTTCAAATACAGTTTCAATAATAGAGCTATTTTTTTTATCTACCTCTATTATTTTTTCTATATTATTTTCTTCTGTGTGAGCCATTATTTATCCCCCTGCATTTTTATCCACTCTTTTGCGATTCTAACAGCGTTTGTGGCGGCACCTACTCTTAGATTGTCGGCTACTATCCAAAGATGTAGTATTTTTGGGTCGAAGTTGTCGACTCTGATTCTGCCGACATACGTGTCGTTTGTGCCTGAAGTGTGAAACGGCATAGGGTACACTGAATTCATAGGTTCGTCTTGGACTACAATACCATCAGCTTTAGACAAAGCCTCCCTGGCTTTTGCGGCGTCCACGGGCTTTTTGCATCTGATGGTTACTGCCTCGCTATGTCCTCTAAGTACCGGAACCCTGACACAAGTAGCGGAGAGTTGCATATTTTTGTGCATAATCTTTTGGGTCTCATTGACCATCTTCATCTCTTCTTTTGTGTAGCCCGTATCGAGAAAACTATCTATTTGGGGAATGAGATTGAGCGCTATTTGATGTACGAATTTTTTTGGTTTGTAGTCATCAAGCTTAAACTCAAAAAACTTTTTCATCTGATCAACCAGCTCTTCCATCGCCTGCATTCCAGCGCCGCTTGTTGCTTGGTATGTAGCTATGTCTACTCTTTCTATGTCAAATAGTTCATCGAGTGGTTTTAGCGCAGTTACCATCTGTATCGTGGAGCAGTTCGGGTTTGCTATGATGCCTGTCTTTTTCCACTCTTTTATATCTTCTTTGTTGACCTCCGGCACCACGAGCGGCACATCTTCTTGCATTCTAAAGTGGCTAGTGTTGTCTATCACGACTGCCCCTGCTTTTGCGGCGTGAGGAGCATATTTTGCGGATACGCTTCCGCCGGCGCTAAAGAGCGCTATTTCTATGCCCTCTTTTTCAAATACGCCCTCAGTTAGCTCTTGTACGGCTATCTCTTCGCCTCTAAACTCTATTTTTTTACCTAGGCTATTTGCACTTGCCAAAGGTATTAGTTTTTTTATAGGCAGGTCAAACTCTTCCAATACCTCTATCATCTCTTGTCCGACCGCACCTGTTGCGCCGGCTATGGCTACTATATACTCTTTCATTTGGTTTCCTTTCTATTATTATACGCCAAAATAGGCAAAGACTACTTGGCTACGCTAGCGCTGTGCCGCTAAAGCTAGCCGCGCAAAGCGGCAGAGATGAATTTCTTTATAGAAATTCTATTATAGGTTTTGTAAAATATCTTCGGCTTCTATCGTCTCGGAGTCGGTCAAGATAGAGACTCTTTCGCAGACTGAGATAAGTTCTCTTATGTTGCCCGGCCAGTCGTGCTTCAAGAGTGAATCTTGGGCGCCGCTGGAGAGGGTATGCTCTTTTGTACCGTATTTTTTTGCCGTATTCGCCAATGTCATCAACGCTATCGGCACTATCTCTTCTTGTCTATCTCTAAGCGGCGGTATTTTTACCGGAATCGTGTTGAGTCTATAGTACAGATCCTCTCTAAAAAGCCCGTCTTTTATATTTTTATCTATATTTACATTGGTTGCCGAGATAATTCGTACATCTATCTTGATAGATTTTGTGCCGCCTAGTCTCGTTATCTCTTTATCCTGTAGAACCCTTAATAGCTTAGACTGGAGAGGATATGGCATCTCTGCTATCTCATCCAAAAATAGCGTTCCACCTGCCGCCATCTCAAATCTTCCGAGTTTGCTCGTTTGTGCGTCGGTAAAAGCCCCTTTTTCATAGCCGAAAAGTTCGCTTTCTATGAGATTGTCGGGAATAGCCGCCATATTTATGGCTATAAACGGTTTTTCGCTTCTCGGTGAGTTTTTGTGTATGAAGTTTGCAAAAACCTCTTTGCCCACACCGCTCTCTCCAAGCAGCATTACAGATACATCTGTAGCCGCCGCTTTCTTGGATACCTCTATTGCCCTTTCAACACCCTTGGATATAGCAATAAAACCGTCTCTAGGAGATATTTTTTGCTCATCTTTTTTTGGTTTTATCGGCTGGGCGCCTTTGTCTTCCATGCCGCTTTTGATACCGTCTATAAGTGTCTGTATTTCAAACGGCTTTGTTATAAAGTCTTTTACTCCAAGCCTAATGGAGTCTATCGCTCTGTTTAAAGTTGCATTCCCCGTAATGATGATAACAGGATACTTGCCATCAAGCTCTTTGACAAATTCCAGTCCATCCATTCCGGGCATTGTAAGGTCGGAAATTACGAGGTCAAAACTATCATCAAGAGACTTTAATGCCTCTTTTGGGTTTTTGAATGTCTTTAACTCATATTCCGGGTAACATAGAAACGCCATTTCTAGCGATTTTCGCATATTTATATCGTCTTCGACAAGCGCTATTTTCACTTCTTAAACCCTTACTCATATATGCCGATGATACCAAAATCTTCTTTAAAATCGACGCTTATCAAGGTCGGCAAACTCCTTACGGTAGAGTGCTCCGCAATATGCGCCGCATTCATTTTCGTACTAGACTTCACTGATGCCTTTTGTGTCAAAATTAGTTCTACTATTTCATCTTTATACTGATTTACAAACTCTTTTTCGCTTGATGTATTTTTATCGTTAGGGACATGGAAGAGCTTATTTGGTTTTGCAGCGGTTGGGGTCATTTTTTTGCTAATTTGCAATTTTTCAAAGCTGATAATAAGATTGTCAGAAATAAGAGAGTATGTGAAATAATAATTCCCTCCGAAGAGGGATAGTGAGGCTATTTGTAGGCAGAGGCTAATTCTGGATACCATCTGTTCCCGACAACTTTTAGTTCCATTTCAACTTCACAAAAATCTTTTGCGCATTTTGTTTCAACTATATTGGCATGCCTAATCATCGATGATACACAAGTTTTTACTTGTGATCTCTGGATAACCATGTTTTTGACTATATCGTAACCTTCTACTTTTACGCCGTTTAGTTTTTCGGCAAGCATTCTATATGCATCTGCAATGGCGGCTTTTTTAGCCAAAGCAAGCGCTTGGTAGTTTGATATAGTATGCTCCGGCGATACGCCTTGTCCGATAACAGAAAGTGTTATCGCATTATTACTATTCAAAACCGCAACATCGGCTTCGGCGGCATAAAGTGATGAGACTCCGGATATAAACAGGAAAACTGATAAAACCAACTTCTTCATATGAGCGCCTTTTTGTTATTATTCGAACGGTACTGTTTTGTATTCTGTTTGCTGGGACATGTTACAGCTTCCAACGCTTGGGGCAATCGGTTTTTTTACAACATCGGGTTTGCTTGAGCATCCGCTAACTAGCAACATAGAACAAACGGAACACAAAAATAAAACTTTTGCTTTCATTAATTGCACCTACTTAATTATTCGCCGCCGCAAGAGGACAAGCCTGTTGAGTATCCCGCACCTTGCGAAGAATTCCCAAATAAGCTAGTTCCTACTTCAGCTTTAAATGTGCATCCAGCAAAAAGCATTCCAATACTTATCACAAGAAGCAATAATTTTAATTGACCATTTTTTTTCATAGTTTTCATATCGTCCATAAATTTTTAAATTTAAATCAGTTCGGCGGGAGCTTGTCCGTCATCATCAGGGAAAGACTCTTCCGGCTCAGCTTTTGGGCATCTTGCTATATCTACGACAACATCGTTTTCGTCGACCCTTACTATCATAACGCCGCTAGCATTTCTGCCCGTTTGTCTTACAGTCTGCATATCGACCCTTATCATTTTGCCGGTAGATGTCAGTGCCATGAGCTCCATCTCTTCATCGGCTATGACTACACCCACCATATCACCTGTTTTTTTAGCTATCTTCATAGCTATAACGCCTTTGCCGCCTCTGGATTGGTGTCTATACTCATTTGCTTCGGTTCGTTTGCCAAAACCTTTTTCACTGACCGTAAGTATCTCTTCATTTTCGTCTTTAAGCGCATTTGCTCCGACCACATAGTCTTCACCGACCTTAAATCTAATAGCGGTAACGCCTCTAGCAGTTCGCCCTAGTTCTCTTACGCCGCCTTTGCCTTCGATGTCGGCTCTGATGTCAAATCTAATACACATACCTTTTTTGGTAAGTATGAAGAACTCTTTGTGTTCGTTATCTACGATAAGCGCCGTTACAAGCTCGTCGTTATCATCCAGTGTTATAGCCCTAATGCCGACATTTCTTACATTTGAGAACTCGCTCAGGTTTGTTCTTTTGATAATTCCGTTTCTAGTAAAGAACGCCAATGACTTCTCTTCATTAAAGTCAGTTGTAGGTATTACCGCTTTTATCTGCTCTTCTGCTTGCAGGTTAAGTAGGTTTACGACAGCTTTGCCTTTTGCGGTTCTGCCGGCCTCCGGTATTTTGTAGACCTTGAGCCAGTATAGTTGACCCCTGTTTGTTACAAACATTAGAGTATCGTGAGTATTGCAGACAAAGAAGCTCTCTATAAAGTCATCCTCGTATGTAGTAACGGCAAGTTTGCCTTTTCCGCCCCTGTTTTGTTTTTCGTATGATTTTAGATTGACTCGTTTGATATAGCCTCTATGTGTCATGGTGACGACCATAGGCTCATTAGGAATAAGGTCTTCTACATCAATATCTTCGTAGTCTTCCGTAATGTCGGTGAGCCTTGGTTGATTGTATTTTTCTCTGATTTCGACTAGTTCGGTTTTGATGACATCGTTTAGCAGATCTTCGCTTTTTAGAATCGCTGAGAGTCTTTCTATCTCTCTCATAAGCTCGGCGTACTCGTTTTCTATCTTGTCTCTCTCGAGACCCGTTAGTCTTTGGAGCCTCATATCAAGGATTGCTTGAGCCTGTATCTCGGACAGCTCAAATCTTGCTATTAGCCCCTCTCTTGCAGTTACAGGGTCTTTTGACGCACGGATAAGTTTGACTATCTCGTCGATATTGTCAAGAGCGATTCGTAAACCCTCTAATATATGAGCTCTGTCTTTTGCTTTTTGCAGTTCAAATATTGTTCTTCTAATGACGATAGTCTTTCTGTGGGCCAAAAATAGATTTAGAAGTTCGATTAGCGTAAATACTTTTGGCTCTTTGTTTACGATGGCGAGCATAATAACGCCGAATGTCGTGGAAAGTTGAGTGTGTTTATAAAGGTTATTGAGTACTATTTCCGCCATTGCGTCTTTTTTTAGCTCAATTACAATTCTCATACCGTCTCTGTCGGACTCGTCTCTGACCTCGGATATCCCGTCGATTACCTTCTCTTTTGCAAGTACGGCAATATCTTCTACAAGTTTAGACTTGTTTACTTGATACGGTAGTTCGTCTATGACGATTATCTCTTTATTCTGTTTTTTCTCAATATGTGTTTTACCTCTGAGGCGTACTCTCCCTCGTCCGGTACGGAAGGCTTCCAATATGCCTTTTGTGCCAAATATCGTGCCTCCGGTAGGAAAGTCTGGACCTTTTACAAACTCCATAATCTCTTCTAGGCTTGCTTCTTTGTTGTCGATAAGATAAATAAGAGCATCTACTATTTCATTTAGGTTGTGCGGGGGGATATTGGTAGCCATACCTACGGCAATACCGCTAGAGCCGTTAATGAGAAGGTTTGGAAGACGGCTAGGAAGTACCGCCGGTTCATCCATGCTGCCGTCGTAGTTTGCTACGAAATCAACAGTATCTTTGTCGATGTCTTTTAGTAGCTCTTCAGCTAAAGCGGTCATTCTGGCTTCGGTGTACCTCATGGCTGCGGCGTTGTCTCCGTCAACTGAGCCGAAGTTTCCTTGTCCGTCTACTAGCGGAGCTCTCATGGAGAAGTCTTGCGCCATACGAACCAATGCATCGTATACGGATGTATCACCGTGCGGATGGTATTTACCGATGACATCACCCACGATACGAGCAGATTTTTTATATGCCGAGCGAGCGCTTAGGGATAGTTCGTTCATTGCAAAGAGGATTCTTCTGTGAACAGGCTTTAGACCGTCTCTTGCATCTGGTAGGGCACGACCTACGATAACGCTCATGGAGTAGTCAAGATAACTGGCTTTTACGGATTCTTCAATGGAGGTTTCTACTATATCTTCGTTTGAGTCAAACAAATCATTCATCTATGGCCTTTTGGGTATGTCTTATCATATTGATGTTACGCGCAAATATGAGCAAAGCCCGTATTTGCGGCAGAATAGAGGTTTTGGCGCTTTT
>DIZY01000127.1:12427-14930 GCA_002428055.1 Helicobacteraceae bacterium UBA6016 | reverse complement strand
CTTTATCGACATCTATGAGCTGGGTGATGAGCTGACTGCCGATGTGGCACTAGATGACATCACGATACTAAAGTCCGAGTCAAAGATAGAGGACGGCAAGCTGGTATTTAAGCCTGATGAGATAGCTAGGCAGTTTGTCTCGTACGCCGTCGGGTGTATGTTTGGGCGGTACTGTATAGGTAGAGACGGGCTAGTGGTGGCAAATACAGGTCAGGACTACCCACGAGATACGCCTTTTGAGATAGACGATGACAACATACTGCCAGTGCTAGAAGAAGAGGTCTTCGGCGATGACATCGTGGCTAGGTTTGGCGAGTTCGTCAGGGTGGCATTTGGTGATGAACACTATGAGGCAAATATCGCTTGGATAGAGTCAGCTCTAGGTATGAGCGTGCGAAAGTATTTTGTGAGTGAGTTTTACAAAGACCATGTGAGACGATACAAAAAACGACCAATATACTGGCTCGTCCAAAGTCCAAAAAAGAGCTTCTCTGCTCTCATCTATATGCACCGCTACCAAAGCGACACGATGGCTAGAGTGCAGACGATGTACCTGCGAGAGTACATCACCAAGACGGAAGCACAGATACACAGCCTAAAAAACATCATAGACTCTCCAACTACTGGCACAAAAGAGAAAAAAGAGTCAGAAAAACTACTTTCCAAGCTAGAAGCCAAGCTAGCAGATGCCATTAGCTTCGACAGAGGCGAGATGAGCCGCATAGCAGGTGAACGCATAGAGATAGACCTAGACGACGGTGTCAAAACGAACTATCAAAAGTTCAAAGGTGTGTTGCCGGATATAGGACTGGCAAAAGATGAGTAGTGCTCCTCTAGCTCCTGTGCTGGACATGGGAGCTAGCCTGTCAAATGGTGATAGATAAATGAACAAGATAGAGCAAAGCCTAGAAAAACTATTTGAAAAACACCGACTCATATTTTGGTATGACGATGGCGGTGCCATGCGAGAAGAGTATGAAGCCCTCACTTTGGATGATGTGGTAAAGCTAGAGATCAAAAATAATGAGTTTGGTATCAAGGTAAAGATACTAAGCGGCGACAAAGAGACAAAATATCTCATCTACTCTGAGCATAAACAGCCAAAAAACGAAGAAAACTGGCTACTGGATCTAAATCTTGCAAGCTACCTCTATAGTGCCGACAAAGTAGCCATGTGGATAGAAGAGCTAGGGGTCGATAGGTCGATGAGAGAGACGATAGGGCGACATGAGAAGTTCTTCGTATCATCTGTGAGGGTAGAAAAGCTCAGAACTCATATAGATCCAAAGAGCGGTGATGACGAGCTTTGTCTTGGTATGTGCGCAGTAGTATGCGGATGTGAGCCAAAGATAGAATCAATCACACTAAAGCTTCTGTCATACCTAGCAGATGAAAACGATACAAAAAGCGACGAGTTGCAAAAATATGCGCTGGACGGTTTTTTGTACTCACAATGGAAGAGACGATACGGATATATCAATGATGTTCCAAGCGTAAAAGACTTTACCTACTCACTACTACTCTCTAGCTTTTACTCTGATACAAATCCATCCAAAAAAAGCCTAAATCAAGAAGCGAACCATTTTGTAAAACACGCATGGATGGATAGCAGTAAAAACAAAGCTAGCTACGAAAAACTCTCCATACAAGTCGAAAGTGCTATGAGTATAGCTACTGAGCTAGACGGTATGCCTGTTGATACGCTCATAGGGTGCGATACATTTGTGGCGATTGAGCAGATGATTTTGCAGACAGTTTTTTCTTTTGTTTTAGCTGGAACGATAAAGTCTCAAAAGATAGAAGAGATATGCAAAGTGCGAAAAGCCAAGAGCTTTTGGTTTGATAGATACGAGGATATGTATCTAGCAGTACTCAATGCCTCAAAACTATTGGATGCTATATCTGAGTCAAATTTTGAACAAAAAAGTGCCAAAGCGTATTTTGATAGATATGCTAGTGAGTGGTATGAGATAGACAGCTTCTACCGTAAAGCGCTACTGCACGGGGGGAGGCAGTCAAACGACAAGCTAAAATCGGTCATGGAGGTGGTAGAGAACGGTTATATAAATAGCTTTTTGATGCCGCTAAACGACGGATGGCAAAAAGAGATAGAAAAGCTAGACAGGTGGGATATAGAGGACATCTACTCTCAGGGGAGTTTTTTTGATAGAGTGGTAGTCCCAAATATCACAAATGATAGAAAGCTATATGTCATCATCTCAGACGCTATGAGGTTTGAGTGTGCAAAAGAGCTATCCGATAGGCTGATAGGGAAAAATAGAAATCAATGCCAGTTAGAAGCAGTTTTGGGTGTTATACCTAGCTATACCCAGCTTGGCATTGCATCGTTGCTGCCACACAAAGAGCTATCCTTTGCAGATGAGAGTGATACGGTCTTGGTAGATGGCAAGTCGTCGGCAGGTGTGGAAAACAGAAACAAGATACTAGATAGCTCAACCACAAAAGCCGTATTTATCAAAGATGAAGATTTTTTAGAGTTTAG
>DIZY01000127.1:0-12337 GCA_002428055.1 Helicobacteraceae bacterium UBA6016 | reverse complement strand
GTTGAGAGGTCTTTTGGGGAGATAGAAAAGATACTTACTCAGATAACAAACTTCAATGGTACAAATGCCGTCATAACCGCCGACCATGGATTTTTGTATCAAAATAGTGAAGTTGAAGAGAGCGAACTTTGCCAAATAAGCAAGGATGGGGCATTCAAATACAATAGACGGTTTGTGCTAGGCAGCGGAATGCAAAAGAGTGATTGCGTGCATTCGTGGAGCTTTGATGCTTTGGGGATAAGAGGCAACGGTGAAGCTTTGATTCCAAAATCAATCAATAAGCTAAGAATGCAAGGTGCCGGAAATAGATTTGTTCACGGAGGGGCTAGTCTGCAAGAAGTGGTAGTTCCTGTGCTTTTTTATGGCAAAAAGAGAAAAGATGATGTGGCAATGGTCGATGTGGCGATCGTAAAAACATTTGATAAGATCTCTTCAAACCAAATCACCATAGCTCTTTGGCAAAACGAACCGACTAGTGATAAAATATTACCTAGAACGGTTTTGGTCGGCTTTTACTCAGATGATGAGCAGTTACTGTCAAACGAAGAGAAAATCATCTTTGACATATCAGAAGATGACGCTAGAAATAGAGAGCAAAAGATCAGATTTACATTCGGTAAAAATATAGATAAGCATAGCGGTAGGCAGATATTCCTCACCCTTACGGAGATAGAGAGCGGTACTTCTATCCGCAAAATATACAAAAAAGAGCCGTATTCGGTTTTTATATCGTTTGTAAACGATTTTGACGAATTTTAGGAGTGGACATGGATACAAATAGCAAACTAAATCATTTTTTCACAGGTAAAGTTGTCAAAAAAGAGCTAACAAGGATGATAAAAGAAGGTGCAAATGTGCCTATCTATGTCTTGGAGTATCTTCTTGGTATGTACTGTGCTACGGATGATGAAGCCACTATGATGGAAGGTGTGACAAAGGTCAAAGACATATTGGCTCAAAACTATGTCAGACCTGATGAAGCAGAGGTAGTCAAGTCGAAGATAAAAGCCAAAGGCACATACAAAATCATCGACAAGATAAGTGCAAAACTAAACGAAAAGCAAGATAGGTACGAAGCAGAGTTTGCAAATCTAGGAATCAAACAAGTGATAGTGCCTGATGGGTATGTCAAAGAGTATCAAAAGCTTCTAGCCGGCGGTATTTGGTGTATCGTGCAGTTGGAATACCTCTATGATGAAAATAAAAAGAATGAATCGCCGTATTTCATATCTAGCCTAAAACCAATCCAAATGCCCGGTATGGATATGGAAGAGTTCTTGTCAAAACGAAAAGAGTTCTCGCTTGACGAGTGGATAGAGGTGTTGATACGCTCAACTGGTATGGAGCCTTCTTATTTTGAGACAAATACAAAATGGCATTTGATAGCTAGACTTATACCATTCGTGGAAAACAACTTCAATATGTGCGAACTAGGACCTAGGGGTACGGGCAAAAGCTTTGTTTACAAGGAGATTTCACCAAACTCTATACTTGTGAGTGGCGGGCAGACAACGGTAGCAAATCTCTTTTACAATATGGCAAGCAAGACAATGGGCTTGGTTGGACTTTGGGATATAGTAGCATTTGACGAAGTTGCTGGAATCCGATTCAAAGATAAAGATGGTGTACAAATCATGAAGGACTACATGGAGAGTGGTTCTTTTGCTAGAGGCAAAGAGATGAAAATAGCTAGAGCCTCCATGATATTTGTCGGCAACATTGATGGGAGCATAGAAAATATCATCAAAACATCTCACCTACTAAGTCCATTTCCAAGTGTCATGATCGATACAGCATTTTTTGATAGGTTTCACCACTATCTTCCAGGGTGGGAAGTGCCAAAGATGAGACCAGAGTTTTTTACAAGCGAATACGGTTTTATCACGGATTATATGGCTGAATGGATGAGGGAACTACAAAAGCACAACTTCTCCGATGCGATAGATAGCTATTTTAGACTAGGCAAGGATATCAATCAAAGAGACTCAAAAGCTGTTAGAAAGACGACTGGCGGACTATTGAAGCTACTGTTTCCAGATGGCTCCTATACAAAAGAAGATGTTGAAAAAGCACTAAGATATGCTTTGATTGGTAGAAGGCGTATAAAGGAACAGCTCAAGAAAATTGGCGGTATGGAGTTTTATGATGTTCATTTTAGTTACATAGACAAAGAAAGTGGGCAAGAGCACTTTGTGGCAACGCCAGAGCATGGCGGCAAAACGCTTATACCGGAGGGCGAACTTGCTTCTGGATCCCTATATGCCGTATCTCATGGCGACAACGGATTAAAAGGACTAGTCAGGATTGATGTCCAAAAGCTAGCAGGGTCTGGCAAATTTAACGACACTGGATTTGGCACTGGAAGCATCAAGGAGGACATAAGAGAGGCTATAAGCTATGCACAGGGCAATTTAAATCATATATCATTAAATGCCAAATATAAAGACTATGACTACCATATGAAAGCTACCAATCTAGGTGGGCTTGGTGGGCTAAATAGTTTAGAGCTTGCGATATTTTTGTCGATAGTTTCAAGCGTACTCAATAGACCGCTTCAGTCACAATTAGCCATTATAGGTTCAATGAATGTAGCTGGTGCAATTATAGGTGTAGATGATTTAGCTAGCTATATGCAAGTGGCTGCCGATGGTGGAGCCAAGCGTGTTATGATACCAATAGTCGATATGCCAAAATACGCAACTGTGCCAGCTGAACTAATGGCAAAACTTCAGCCAATCATATATACAGATCCGATAGATGCGGCAATGAAGGCGATGGGATTGGGTTGACTTAACTCATTTCCCATCACCCAGTCTAACACCTCTTTCAATAGCAAGCACGATAAAAGCTGCACTCAAATCAGATGCGATGGATGTATCAAATGTGTAATAACAATGAATACAAGTGAGCCATTGCCAAGAAGAGAAACTTTAGATTATCTTGACGGTAAAACAATGCCTAAAGATGAGGATACAAAGAAAGACAAGAAAAAAGTTGTAAAAAAAGAAGTGAGTGATACCGATAGATTTAAAAAGTTTAAAAAGTAACGAAATTAGTAGTTAGCATATTAATCAAATTATAAAAACTTAAAGCTGGTAAGTCTGTATTAATTCTCCAGCATACTAAAATCCAGACACAACGCTGGTAAACCCCAATGCTAAAATCTCCCCATATCCAAAAAAGGAGATTTCTATGAGAGTAGTGCTTTACATTATCGGATTTTTTCTTCTGTTTACCCCTGCCGGTCCGGCTATATTGGCGAAGTTTTTGGCTGATAAGTTTACGAAGAGGTAGAGATATAGTCTTGTATCGGTAACGCTCCTTTTGACAGACCAGATACACCAAAGCGTTGCCCATCACTACATGCAGACAAATAAAAACAAAAAAGGGAGATGTCCCGTGAAATTTGATAGCTTTGAGCATAAAAAAGATTTTCTAGAGATGTACTGGGCAGTAAGCAGATTTGCAAACCAACAGTCAAAAGAGAAGGACTCTATATATTACGAGTGGCTAAACAGCATCTGGAATGACCCCAGAGGCGCTTGTGAAACTGTAGAGTCGATATCAAAGGTTTTGGCGTCATATGCGACATTTAACAAGAAAAGTTTGCATAAAAAGCTCTACACAACAATTATGGAGCTTGTCAAAAAAATGGAGATGTATAGAAAAAAATACCAATCTACAAGTACAAAGGTAGCAAACTAAGCTTGTTTGCCCGCTTTTGACGGCGAGGCTATATGATATAATTTAGTGAGTATGCTTTGACGCATTTTAATCTCAAAAGGAAATTTTTATGCCAACCGATATGATCACAATAGCCCTTGTGGCTCTGGTTGCTTTACTATCTGCGGTGCAGTTTTTTCGCCCTAGGCAGCCCGTATCACCTGACAATAGCTCTTTAACTCAAGAGCTAAAAGCCCAGATTGCCTCCATCTCAAAAGAGCTTGAGAGCCAAAAAACTACAAATACCTCCCTAAACGATACACTAAGAGACAAAGAGGTGGTTATTGCTGAGTTGCAAAAAGACCTTACCCGAGCAGTGGAGCAGCACAAAAGCGCCTCAGATGAGCTGTCAGTCGTAAAGACGGAAGTCGAATCGCTAAAATCGGTAAACACCGAGATTAGAGAGAGTTTGAGCGCCGCCAAAAACGATGTACAAAACGGTGTATCAAAAATAGCCGATCTCGAAAAAACCATAGAAAATCTAGCATCAGAAAAAAAAGAGCTTTTGCAAAAAATAGAGCAGCTCTCATCAGAGCTGGCAAAGGCAAGTGAGCAAAAGGTTCAACTCTCTTCAGAGCTATCTGCGCTTACAACCGCAAGAGGTGAAGAGCAGGCTCGTTTTGCCATTCGTGAGGGGGAGCTAGCCAGCGATATAGAGGCACGAAAAGCCNNAGCAAGAGGTGAAGAACAAGCTCGTTTTGTTGTTCGCGAGGGTGAGCTAGCTAACGATATAGAGGCACGAAAAGCTGAAATAGTGGAGTTAAAAAGGCAGCTAACCTCTCTTGATGAAGAAAAAAATCAAATAATAGCCCAAAATGTGGGGCTAAAGTCTGAGTATGAAGCACAAAAGCAAAAGCAAGAGGAGCTATTAGGGGCGTTTGAGGAGCAAAAAAAGAGCCTAAGAGAAGAGATGAGCAACACAATGCAAAAAATTCTCGAGAGCAAAATCACAAAATTTGACGAGACATCCACCAAAGCACTTGAGGCGCTACTAAAACCTTTTAGAGAAAATATCGATGGGTTTCGCAAAAAAGTGGAGGAGTCGCAAAAAGAGAGCGGAGAGCGTATCGTGGCGCTCTCAAAAGAGATAGAGCAGGTGATGAAAGCAGGGCTATCCATCACAGCCGAAGCGGCAAATCTAGCCAAAGCGCTAAAAGGTGAAAAGCAAACGCAAGGCAGGTGGGGCGAGATGGTACTTGAGAGCGTGCTTGAGCACTCTGGGCTTATCAAAGGTGATCACTTTTTTATCCAAGAGAGCTACAAAGATGAAGAGGGCAAAGACAAACGCCCGGATGTGGTGGTGAGGCTGCCGCAAGATAGGTCGATTATCATCGATTCAAAAGTCTCCCTTGTGGATTATGATAGGTTTTTGGGGGCGCAGAGCGAAGAGGAGCGTACTATCTGTTCCGCTTTGATAGCCAAGGCGTTTAAAAACCATATTGACACACTGCACAGCAAGGATTATGCCGCTTACAATGCCGGAACGCTCCAGTATGTATTTATGTTTGTCCCCATCGAGGCGGTGTATGCCGTGGCGGTAGGGCAGGATCCGAGCCTATATGAGTACGCCCTCAAAAAACATATCATCATAGTCTATCCCTCAACGCTTGTCGTGACCCTCAAAACCATCTATATGTACTGGCAAAGGGAGAGCTCCGATAAGGCGGTAGAGACCTTGTTTTTAGAGGCGGGNNATGGCGGGCAAGCTATATGATAAGGTGCATGGGTTTGTCGAGACATTTGAAAAAGTCGGCAGGCAGCTTGAAACGCTATCAGGCAGCTATCAAGAGGCGACAAAACAGCTCTACGGCGGCAGCGGCAACCTAGTAAAAAGAGCCGAGAGTCTGCGTCTGCTAGGAGCCAAAACAACAAAAAATATGAAAACTCTAAAACTAAAAAACCGTGATTTTAGCGAGGATGATATCGAGATTGAGATCATAAAAGATGAGGCTGCGTTGACTCAGAATGTGGATACGGTCATTGCCCAAGACAGCCACACTGAGGCGTAAAAATAGATAAGCGCAACGGCAACTATTTTTTTGTATAATCAAAGCAAAAAACAAAGGCAGTAGTCATGCAACTACAAGTGGATGTGAGCGACTCCAAATCATCCGTTTTTTTAAATCTTCTCGGCGTTCTCAAGGACGACAAAATGGTCAAAGACTTCAAAATAATAAGCAAAAGTAAAAAACTAAATGCTTATGAGTGCGAAGTATTAAAGGATTTAAAAGCCATTCCTAATGCCGTCAAAGATGCGGATAACAAAAAAGGCGAAGATGGCGGACTTAGGATAAGGCTTTGAATGAGCGCTCCCTAGGTGATAAGAGTGATTTGGGCGTAGAGCTAAAATCAAATATTTTTAAGGCGAGAGTTGCCAATAGCGATAAAAATAGAGGCAANNAAAATAACAGACGACGAGCTGCATTTGTTGTATGTGTACGATAAGAGCTCTATCGAAAACCTAACGGAAAATGAAATAGATGAAATAATCATAAATAGTCTACCAAAAGATGAGTCTACAAAACTATGAAAAAAACAATGTTTTTCTTACTAATTTCATGCTCGCTTTTTGCCTCTACGCTTTATATGTCTTACTCCTCAAATGTGGGACGGTTAAATCCTCTGCTTGCGACAGACACTACATCTTCTGAAATTTCGGGATGGATATTTGACTCACTGCTCAAATATGACAAAAATGGTCAAATAGTCCCGCAAATCGCCAAAAGCTATAGGTTTTTGGACGGCGTAACGCTAGAAGTCACCTTAAGAGACGATGTCCACTGGACGGACGGGGTCAAGCTCACGGCGAAAGATGCCGTGTTTACATACGAGTTTGCCAAAAATCCAAAAGTTTTTACTCCGTATGTTGAAAACTTCAGAAAAGTAGAATCAGTAAAAGCAAAAGGCGACTATACGGTTGTGGTCAAATACAAAGAGCCGTACTTCAAAGCGCTTGAAACATGGCTGATGCCTCTTATCCCGCAGCATATTTTGGGAAATGAGAAAGAGCCGATGACCTCAAAATTTAACTTTGCGCCGCTTGGGAGTGGTTCGTATGAGTTAAAAAAGCTTGAGCAGGGCTCAGATATAGAGTTTGCGGCAAATAAGCGATATTTTGATGGTGAGCCGAAAATATCAAATATCAAGTACAAGTTTCTTCCTGACTCCTCAAGCTCTTTTTTGATGCTAAAGACGGGGGCGCTTGATGTCGGCTCTCTTACTCCTATGCAGCTAAAGCTTCAGACGGATAAAGCGTTTTTTTCAAAGTTTCAAATCGTGGAGAGCCCTGGTAATAACTACACATATCTAGGCTTCAATCTCAAAAGAGAAAAATTCAAAGACCCGAAAGTCAGACTTGCAATCTCAAAAGCAATAGATAGGCAAGAGCTTATCGACCTTCTTTTTTTCGGGCACGCCACAATAGCTACGGGCCCTTTTTTGAAAGGCTCTTATGCTTTTAATCCATCCGTAAAAGCCCCAAAAAGAGAGCTTGCAGAGGCAAAAAGATTGCTTGCTGAGGCGGGATACGGTGCAAAAAATCCGCTAGTTTTTGAAATATCCACAAATTCAAATAACCAAATAAGAATGCTCGCCGCCGAAGTCATCCAAAAACAGCTAAAAGAGGCAGGCATTATTGTCAAAATAAGAGCGATGGAGTGGCAAGCTTTTCTCAATACCGTGGTTGACCCGAGGAATTTTGAGACGGTATTGATGGGTTGGTCTATGCCGCTGAGCCCTGATGCATACAGTATATGGCACAGTGCGCAGATAGAAAAAAAAGCTGGATTTAACTTTGTGTCGTATAAAAATGCAAGAGTTGACGAGCTGATAGAAAAAGCGGAAAAATCGGTGGACAGAAAAGCGTTGGCGGCATATTATCAAGAGATATACAAGCTCATAACAGAGGATAATCCGTATATTTTTCTATACACGCCAAACTCCATAACGGCCGTCAGCAAAAAGATAAAAAATATAGAGCCGTCAATAATCGGAATTATGCACAATCAGATTAAGTGGGAGAAGATGGAGTAGAGATAAAAGTCTGCCGCTTCATGCGGCAAGCTTCAGTGCCTTAGCGGCCAGCGTAGCCAAGGCGGCTTCGCTGACTTGGCGTACTATTTAGTAGTCGGTACTTGAGTCTCTTTGTCTGCAACAGCCATAATTCTTCTGTTTTCAGCTCTTCCCGCTTTTGTTTTATTATCAGCTAGAGGTCTTGTTTCGCCGTAACCGACAGCTTTTAGTCTTTTTGCGTCTACTTTGTACTCTTTGATTAGAATATCCATAACCGCACTAGCTCTTTGCTCTGAAAGTTTTTGGTTGTATTTGTCGCTTGCCGTACTATCCGTATGACCTTCGATTACTACATTGACAGGCTCGCTTTTGTTCAAAAAGCTTGCGAATGCTTCAAGTTCAGGCATATACGCTTTTTTGACTACCGCTTTGTCTGTGTCAAAGTTAACTTTTAGTTTTGCTGAATGGAAACACCCTTTGTCGTCAACCTTAAGACCTTTAAGCGTATGTGGACACATATCTTTTGAATCTTTTACGCCATCGCCGTCTTCATCGCCGTCAACTACAGGAGCCGGAGCAGCCTTAGCTACAGGTTCTGGTTTTGGGGCCGGTGTTTCAGCAACTGGAGCAGGTTTTGGTTTTTCGCCGCCAAATAAAAAGCCAAGACCAATAATGGCTTTTACATCGTTTTTGCCGTTTAGTAGGTAGTTATCGCTAACCTCTGCTCTTAGGTTCATTGCGTCTGTTAGTTTATACTTTAAGCCCGCAAGTACATTCGGTCCAACTTTTACGCTCTCCCACATTGTTCCGGCAATACCGGCGCCAAGATATGGAGTTAGTTTTGTGCCGAGGTCGTAGTTTTTGATAAGGTTAAGACCGTATGTACCTACTTTTTTATCGTCACCGTTTGACTCTTTTTTTGTTTTTGTATAGCCAAGTGCTCCGGCAACAGCCACGCCGTTATCCATAAGCGCTTTTTCTAGAATTACGCCACCCTCTACAGAGTTTTTAAGGTCTCTGTTATTGTTAAAAAAATGTCCACCGACATATGGAGCTATCTCCATTGTCCCCGCATCTGCCATAAGAGCAGAAGCCAAAACGCCTGAAACTATAATAGTTTTTGTTAACTTCATGTTTTTCCTTTTTATTGTAGTTTACATTTACGATAATAATTATACCCGCCGAAAGTGGCATTTTAGTCACAAATTTTTATTTATTGGGCAGTTTTTGCTATTGTTAGCGTACTTAAAATATATGGATGATATATGAAAACAACGATACTTTTTGATCTTGACGGCACCCTTATTGACTCAACGGAAGCCATACTTGAGTCTTTTTACCACTCTTTTGAATATATGGGAACAAAGCCGCCGAAAAGAGAGGATATTGAGTCTAAAATAGGGTATACGCTAGAAGATATTTTTGCTTTTTTGGGGACCGAAAAACATTTGATAGATGAACATGTGACGGCATACAAAGCCTGCTATAGAGAGGTGTCAAAACCTAAAACATACATGCTCTCGGGGGCGCTAGAGGCTATAGAGTTGGCCTCCTCATTTGCTAGGTTGGGGGTAGTAACAACAAAAACGGCCAAGTACTCAAAGGAGCTTTTGGAGCACATGGGCGTAATGCACTATTTTGACGCCTTGGTGGGCAGAGAAGATGTGGTAAATGTCAAGCCTCATCCGGAGCCGATACATAAAGCTCTAGCACAATTGGGTAAAAACGGAGCAGACGAGAAAAATGACATTTGGATGATAGGGGATACTTTTTTGGATGTTGAGGCGGCAAAAAATGCCGGAGTAAAACATATTGCGCTCATGACCGGGTATGGAGNNGGAGACAAAGATGAGCTTAAAAGCCTATCTGATATGCTTGTAGCCGATGTTTTAGAGGCTGTAAAAATAATAAAAAAATATAATTAAAAAAAGTCGTAAAAAATAAGAGAAATTTTATCTTGTTTTTAGTTTTTTATGCGACAATTTTAAGCATTTTTAAAATAGAATTGACCTCATTTCAATAGAAAGGGAAACCATGCTTCAAATAAGATGGCATTCAAGGGCCGGACAGGGAGCTGTTACTGGTGCGAAAGCTCTAGCTGATGTGCTTGCGGCAGAAGGAAAATTTGTTCAAGCATTTTCTGTGTACGGGGCCGAAAAAAGAGGCGCACCGATGAATGCTTATAATAGAGTATCAGATGAAGAGATTATCGACCACTCAAAAGAGATGCTACCGGGGTATGTGCTTGTTATAGACCCATCGCTAGTTTTCTCCGGCAATATTACTAGAAATACAGATGCAAATACTAAATTTATTATTACTACTGATATGTCTAAAGAAGAACTACTAAAGCAGGCTCCTTCCCTTGTCGGCAGAGAGGTCTATGTTCTTGATTGTCTTACTATTAGCAAAGAGACTATCGGAAGAGCTATTCCGAACACTCCTATGCTTGGTGCCCTAATGAAGGTGTCCGGTATTTTTACGCTTGAAGCGTTTTTGGAGGGGATGAAAAAAATCCTCAAAAAATTCCCTCAAAAAGTTATCGACGGTAATAACGCAGCTATAACTAGAGCCTACAATGAAGTTAATTAAGGAGATTTATTAATATGGCAACTCCGGATCATCTATTAAAAGACTGGGATGGCTTTGCGCTGGGAGCAGTGCTTACATCATTTGAAAAACCAGAAGAATGGACTCATAGCGACAATAACTCTTTCACATATAGCGTTGCAGATTGGCGAGTAGAGAAGCCTATTTTTAATGCAGACCACTGTATCCACTGCCAGTTTTGTTGGGTTTATTGCCCTGATACTTCAATTATCTCTAAGGATAAGAAGTTTTCGCATATAGATTATGAGCACTGTAAAGGTTGCGGTATCTGTGCGCATGTTTGCCCTACAAATCCAAAATCGCTAATTATGTTTGCTGAAAGAGCGGATGAGGCGAGCGAGCTGGCGAACTGGCCAAAAAAAGAGAAAAAAGCGGGCGAGGAGAATAGTTAATGGAACTAGAAACAAGAAGCGTTTGGGACGGCAATACGGCTGCATCCCAGGCAATGAGACAAGCGCAAATCGATGTTGTTGCGGCGTATCCTATTACTCCGTCAACGCCTATCGTGCAAAATTATTCACAGTATGCGGCTGACGGCGATATAAACGGCGGCGAGTTTGTAATGGTAGAATCAGAACATGCGGCAATGAGCGCATGCGTCGGTGCGGCGGCGGCTGGCGGAAGGGTGGCTACGGCTACTAGTTCGCAAGGTTTTGCACTTATGGTTGAGGTGCTTTATCAAGCGAGCGGCATGAGACTTCCTATTGTGCTAAATGTTGTAAACAGAGCTTTAGCGAGTCCTCTAAATATCCATGGCGACCACTCAGATATGTACCTTGGTCTTTTGTCGGGATGGCTAAACCTTTGCTCGTTTAATCCGCAAGAGGCTTAGGACATGAATCTTTGCGCGTTTAAAATCGCTGAAGATATGGACGTTAGACTTCCGGTTATGGTTCACCAAGACGGCTTTTTGACAAGCCATACGGTAGAGGTGGTTCACCCGCTTCAAGACGATGTTGCATACAACTTTATTGGAGATTACAAATTTAGCAACCCTATGCTTGATTTTAAAAATCCAGTAACTTACGGCGCTCAAACAGAAGAAGAGTGGCATTTTGAGCATAAAGCCAACCAAAATGCGGCTATTATGAACTCATCTCCTGTAATAGAGAGGGTTTTTGCTGAGTTTGAAGCCTTGACGGGTAGAAAATATAAGTTTGTAGAGACTTATATGACTGAAGACGCCGATGAAATCGTGGTAGCAATGGGAAGCGTAACGGGAACTCTTAAGCTTACTATTAACGCTCTCAGAAAAGAGGGTAAAAAAGTTGGTCTTGTGGCGATAAGAGTACTAAGACCGTTACCAGTGGAAGAGTTGGCAAAAATACTTAAAAATGCAAAATCGGTAGCAGTGCTTGATAGAAACGCTCCTATGGGAACAACCGGTGTCGTATTTAACGATATATGCGCCGTTATGCTTGATAATGGTATATACGTTCCGGTACTAAACTACACATACGGTCTTGGCGGTAGAGATACTACGATAGCGCACCTGACGAAAGTTTACTCAGACTTAGAAGAGTGCACAAAAGCCGGTAAAAGAGTTAAGCCGTTGATACAACATATCAACATAAGAGGCCAAGAACTCAGCTTTTTTGATGCGAAATAAAGGGTAAATAATGAGCGGTATAAAAGAGATTAAAAACCTAAAAGAGTTTTCTACTTCACTAGAGAGATTTGAAGGCGGTCACAGGCTTTGCCCTGGATGTTCGCACTCTATTATTGTTAGAGAAATTATGAACGCCACAGACTACAATCTTGTGGTCGGGTATGGCACAGGATGTCTTGAGGTGTGTACTTCAATTTATCCGTTTACAAGTTGGGACGTTAGCTCTATACACATTGGCTTTGAGAAGTCATCTACAGCGATAGCCGGCGCTGAATCTATGTATAAAGTTCTACAAAGAAAAAATAAACTTCCAAGCGGAAATGAAAAACCGACTAAGTTTATAGCGTTTGGCGGCGACGGCGCCACATACGATATAGGTCTTCA
>DIZY01000119.1:63435-63910 GCA_002428055.1 Helicobacteraceae bacterium UBA6016 | reverse complement strand
GGGATGTGCATTTTGCGGTATGTTCCCGCTATGGTTCCGTCTTTTTCCAGCACTACGGCGGTATTGTGATAAAGCCCTGCCGCCCTTTTTTCAAACAGTGAAAGCACTATGACGACGCCCAGCTCCTTTGCGATCGCTCCGAACTCCTCAGTAGAAACCCCAGGAATAGACTCCGCCATATCAAATCTATCCACATCCTCAGCTTGGCAAAAATATACGCCAGTGTGAAGCTCTTGCAGGCAGATTAGCTGTGCGCCTTTTGCCGAGGCTTCCCGTATCATTTTTATCGTTTTTGCTACCGTTTCGGCTCTATTTTCACTGCAGGCTTGCTGAATAAGTCCGACTTTTAGTTTCATATCACTCCTTTTGGATATTGCATCGTAATACAGTGTATTGAGCCGTGCCATAGTATTAACGCGCTTGCATCGATAGGCACGATTACTTTGTCTTTAAAGCACTCTCCGATGATTTGCAT
>DIZY01000119.1:62680-63375 GCA_002428055.1 Helicobacteraceae bacterium UBA6016 | reverse complement strand
CCTTCGTCGTCATATTTTGCCTCCGGCATAGGCAGACCCACTAGCTTATAAGGTTTGCCGCTTTTTGTTTTTAATTTTTGTAGCTCTTTTTCCATCAAATTTAGCTCTACATAGTGTTCGTCGTCTCTATCGTCGCAATAGATATANNGCAAAATCTAGCGAGCGTATCTATATGGCTATCGGTATCGTCGCCAGCAAGGTATCCGTGATGAAGCCAAAGTATTCTCTCAAAACCGAAATATTTTTTTATCTTTTTTTCGATTTTTGATTTTGACATCCCCTTGTTGCGATTTTGCGACAAGAGACACTCCGCCGTAGTAAGAAGCGTACCTTTACCGTCCGTCTCGATACTTCCGCCCTCTAACGCAAAACTGACGCTTTTTACCTTTGTTTTTTTGAAAAAACCGACATCTCTGAGATTTTGCGTAATGAGATTGTCTTTATCCGCCGCAAATTTAAGCCCCCAGCCGTTGAAAACAAAGTCCATAACAAGCGGTTTTCCCTCTTTTTCTACCGTTATACCTCCGTGGTCTCTAGCCCAAGTGTCGTTNNCCAAACTCTTTGAGTCGTCGTATGATTTTTTCATCATCGGCAGCCACTATGAGAAGCGTCTGTCTTGCCGCTATCTCTCTTGCGACATTCAAAAAAACAGGTTCTACCTCGTGTAAATGAGGCGCCCAATCACTATTTTCATG
>DIZY01000119.1:61978-62615 GCA_002428055.1 Helicobacteraceae bacterium UBA6016 | reverse complement strand
TGTAAGCTAAAAGCTCTTACAATTTGGGATATAAGAAGGATTTTAAGATGAAGATAGCTGATTTTTTTGAGATAACAAACGACGATATGTTTCTTTTTGCGGGACCGTGCGTGCTAGAGAGTCCAGAGATAAACGACGAAATAGCGGATAGGCTAAAAAAAGCGTGTGATGCGCTTGGCATAAAATATGTCTTCAAAGCCTCTTTCGATAAGGCAAATAGAAGCTCGATAGCAAGCTGTAGAGGTCCTGGAGTGGAAGAGGGGCTAAAAGAGTTAAAACGGATTTCCGAGAAGTTTGGCGTGCCTACCGTGACCGATATACACGAGAGCTATCAAGCAGAGCTTGCGGCAAAATATGTAGATATACTCCAAATCCCCGCATTTTTGGCGAGGCAGACGGATTTGCTTGTCGCCGCAGCAAAGACAGGCAAGCCCGTAAATGTCAAAAAACCGCAGTTTATGTCCGGCGAAGATATGAAAAATGTAGTAGCAAAACTAAAAGAGAGCGGGGCGGCCGACATCATTCTTACCGAGAGAGGCACGATGTTTGGATATAACAATCTTGTAGTAGATTATAGAAATTTGCTTGATATGGCTGATTTTGGTCTGCCGCTTATTATGGATGCGACACATTCTAC
>DIZY01000119.1:1854-61866 GCA_002428055.1 Helicobacteraceae bacterium UBA6016 | reverse complement strand
GCGCTATCGGATGCGTCTACGATGATGAGCCTTGACGATTTTGTAGTTTTTCTGCCAAGTTTAAAACAGTGCGTGGATATGTCTGCATCACAAAAGTAAACAAAAGTGTTACCTACGAGATATTAAGATAATTTTTTTGAACTTTTATGACCAACTACTTACAAAAATGAAATAAAATCAGTTAGAATAATTCATTATTTATTTGTAGGAAATCAATAAGAATGGATTATTCCAGGCTAAAAAATTTATCCGTTGTTTTTGCCGAAGATGAAAACGATACTAGAGAGATTATGGGTAGCGCATTGGAGGATTTCTTCGGCTCTCTAGTTGTTGTAAAAAACGGTGCAGAGGCCTTTGAGGTGACTAAAAAAATCAAACCCGATGTTTTAATAACCGACATAATAATGCCGGAGCTAAACGGTTTTGAACTGATAAGCAAACTTCAGGATGAAAATATAAGACCCGCGGCGGTATTTATAACCAGCGCCTGTAGGGAGCCGGAGTATTTTTTGAGCTCCATTAAGCTAAAGGTGGACGGGTATCTTTTGAAACCACTACACATAAAAGAGCTTTTTGCGCAAATTATTACGGTTTTGGAGGCAAAAAAACGAAACGAAGACATCGAGGTAAGCAAAAGACTAATAAACGCAATATCATTTTTTGTCGGTGGCAAAAAGATAGAGATTATTAAACACATAGTACAAGAGTCCGACGAAGACGGTATTTTTCTGGGTTCATACGAAGATGTGATGGGGGCAGTAAATGCCAGCAAGCCGACAGTGGTCTCTACATTCAAGCAGCTTTATGACGCAGGGTTGATTGAGCGAATACGCAATAAATGCTATAAATTAAAAGCCTAAAAATAGTTGCTTAATAGGTCATTTGGGAGAAGTTTTTTGCCGTTTTATTGTAAAGTAGCAGTATGAATAAAAAATATCTTTTTTTGGCGATATTTATAATACTTCAAGCGGTATTGGTTGTAAATGCATTTTATGCTCAATCATTGATAGAGGCAAACGATAGCGTCGAGCTAAAAACTCTACTTTTCTTTGGCTCTTTTTTTACTTCAATACTTATCTTTTTTTCTATATTTTTTGTCTACAAGACTATTGTTTCTGCGGATAAGTTAAAAAAAGAATCCACAAAAATAGAAGATATGGCTCAAAACTTGAGAGCTATCAATAGAAACTTTGCAGGAGTTTTAAACTCTATAAACGCTATTATCTATGTTAGTGATCTAAAAAATAGCGAGATTATTTTTGCCAACAATTACGCCATTTCAAAGTTTGGTGAGATAGTGGGCAAGGCGACATCTGTGGCAACAAAAAATCCGATGGAACTGGAGCCTTTTACGCAAGATTTAATTACATACGAATACTACAATGAAGTTTCGAATGAGTGGTATTCGGCAACTGATAAAAAAAGTGTTTGGATGGATGGGCAAGGTGTCAAAATATCGATATGTTTAGATATTTCAGATAGGAAAAGCGTTGAAGATAAGTTAAAAGAGATAAACGAACGACTCCAAGATATGATAGATGAGGCCGTAGCAGAGGTTAGAAAAAAGGATAAGCTTCTTATTCAACAGAGCAAAATGGCCGCAATGGGCGAAATGATAGGGGCTATAGCGCACCAATGGAGACAGCCGCTAAATGCGTTGGGACTTATGATACAAGATTTGAGACTTTCGTATCAGCTGAACGATTTGAATGACGAGTATATGGAAAAAACAACCGGCGATGCGATGGGGCAGGTGCGCTATATGTCCAAAACCATAGATGATTTTAGGAATTTCTTTAGACCGGATAAGCCAAAAGCTATTTTCAGCATACAAGAGACAATACTAGATGTACTCAAAATAGCGTCTCCTCAACTCAATAACGCAAACATAGAAGTAATTACAGCCTTGGACAAAATAGCGCTGAAAGTCGACGGATATGAAAATGAATTTAAGCAGGTTGTGCTAAACTTAATCACAAACGCCAAGGACGCAATCGTCGAAAAAATAAACGATGGCGGAAAACTAGAAATCGGCGTATCAAGAGACGCAAAAAAGGCTATACTTACAGTTACGGATAACGGCGGCGGGATAAGGGATGATGTTTTGGAAAAGATATTCGAACCATACTTTACAACAAAAGATCAAGGCAAGGGAACGGGAATAGGGCTTTATATGTGCAAAATGATTATAGAGGACAATATGAATGGTTCGATTTTTGCTTTTAATATTGACGATGGAGCTAGATTTCAGGTTGAACTTGCACTAGCCGATAGCGAGGTGGTAGATGTCTGAGAAGAAAAACTTAAAAGTACTATATGTCGAAGATGAAGACATCATAAGAGAAGCGGTAGGCAAAGCTCTTAGTCGTATTTATGAGACGGTGATACTATGTGAAAACGGCGAAGAGGCTCTAAAGGCGTTTTCGGAGTTTGAGCCTGATATTATATTGAGCGACATTGAAATGCCGGTAATGGGCGGTAAAGAGTTTATACGCAAAGTAAAAGAAAAAAGTAAGATACCTTGCATTATGCTAACGGCATACAAAGATCCGGAATATTTAGTGGATTCTGCCGATAAAACTCTTTTTAAGCCTGTGGCTCTTTACGATATCGTAAGCACCATAGATAGCTATTTTCAAACCAACTAACGGGATATTTCTTGGAAACAAAAAGTAAAATTCCGATTAAGCTTTTATATGTCGAGGATGAGGCTATCATCAGAGAGCAGCTCGAAAGGCTACTAAGAAGAGTAGTAAAAGATGTCATAACCGCAAAAAACGGGGAAGAGGGACTATCCGCCTTCAAAGAGCACTCGCCTGAAATAATAGTTACAGACATTAAGATGCCTCAGATGACCGGTCTTGAAATGGCAAAAGAGATACGCAAAATAGACAGGGATATTCCAATTATTATTACGACCGCACATAGCGAGTCCGAATTTTTACTTGAGGCGATTGAAATCAGCGTAAGCGACTTTTTGTTAAAGCCGGTAGATACCGACAATCTAATAAAAGTCATAGAGCGCAAAAGCCACGATATTATCCTAGAAAAAGAGCTTGTAAAGCAGCAAAGAAGATTTGAAACCATTCTAAACTTCCAAGATAATATGATTATTTTGACGGACGGTGTTGATATTATCGAGGGGAATAAAAGCTTTTTAGATTTTTTTGCGGCCGAAGATATAGGGGCATTCAGAAAAATGTACGGCTGTATAGACTCGCAACTTATCGGTGATGAAAGAATCATCTACAAAATAGATAATGAAAGTTGGATAAAAAATCTTCTTGACGGTAAGTTTGAGAAGAATGTAGCAAAAATAGTGAATATAAAGACCGGTGAGTCCCGTACATTTATGGTAAAAGCTACTAAATTCCCTGAGGAGGAAGAGGAGCTATATATAGTCTCTATGTCTGACATCACCGACATGGAGGAAGAGGCGAAAACGCTTGAAAGATTGGCTACGACAGACCCGCTAACAAAAATATATAATAGACTTAAACTGAACGAACTGTTGGCATTTGAGGTCAAAAAATCCGATAGATATAAGTTGCCGCTTTCGCTTATTATGCTGGATATAGACCATTTTAAAGAGATAAACGATACATACGGGCACGATGTGGGCGATGAAGTGCTTGTCAAGCTGTGCGAATCAATAGCGGCGGTCATTAGGGAGACCGATATATTTGCAAGGTGGGGCGGCGAGGAGTTTATGATAATGCTCCCGAATACATCGCTTGACGGCGCAAAAACAATGGCAGAAAATCTAAGAAAAACGGTAGAGAGCGCCAATTTTGGAAAAGCCGGAACGATTACTGCAAGTTTTGGTGTCTCAGAATATATTCCGGACTCCAATATGAGAGAGATGCTCAAAAAAGTTGACGATGCGCTATATGCCGCCAAAAGAGGTGGGCGAAATATGGTGGTTGCCCTATAGTCTAATCTCTCTAAAACTGCATGTTTGGCACATCTTTTCTATCAAAGTATTCTCTTTAAACCCTTGCGTTATTTTTAGCGCCCTGTCGGATAGCAAAATATCATTTAGGCTTTGCAATTTTATACTTCCTAGCTCCATATCGCCTTTGCTATCCAAGCAACAAGGAACCACTCTTCCGTCAACCAAAAACCCGAGTTGTCCTTTGATTGCAAGACAGCTTCCAGCTGTATTTATCGCCTCTTTTTGCATAGAAGGCCAGCTAAACATTCTATCTTTGACTATTATCGTATAAGGTGCGATTTTTACCTTATCACCGCTTGCCGTCACGCCAAATCTATCTTTTATTATCTGCTCAATTTCTCCATTAAAAACCGTATATCTATCATCGCCGATATTCCAAAGCCTTAAATTTACAAACCTCTTTGGGGTATCTATGCTTTTACGGCAAAACTCTAAAATATGCTGCATATACTCATCCATAGAGATGGCTTTGTTGTTGTTTGCAAAATACGAAGAGAGCGAGAAGTTTATTTGTCGTACGGCTGAGTGCAGCAGTGTATTTGTGTCTATTTTGTTTAGATTGTGTCCGCTGGTGGTTAACTCTACGCTATGCCTGTATTTTGCAGAAATATCAAGATATTCAGCTAGATTTTGGAGTGTTAGCGGATCGCCGAGGATGTGATAGGCAATAGTCTTTGTCTTGCCGCAGAGCTCTTTGTTGATTTTCTCAAATAGAGAAAGCTCCATATTGCAAGGCTTTTCTTTTTTTGGTTCGCAGAAATCGCAACTAAGACCGCAAAAATTTGTAACCTCTATGTATGCTTTTGCGAGCATTATACTTTTAGAAAACTTCTTTTGCTATCCAGTCTTGAAAATTTATAACCGTTTTCTAGCCCATACTTAATAACCAGCTCTATTGCTTTTGCATCCGGGTCTTTAAAGTGGAAAAGTGGAACATTGATACTTTTTAGGTTTTTGGAGAAATATGAAAGCTGATCATGCGGATCTTTGTACGCCCTCATACCGTAAGAATTGGAAGCAAAAGAGAGATCCATATTCCACCATGATGTTTTCCAGCCGCTATCTTCTATCATTTTTTTTGTTGTCGGCTTTGTCTCTTTGTTGCCCATATCGCCGTACGGGTATCTAAAAAACTTTATCTTTTCAAAGCTTTCATTGCCGAGTGAGCTGATGATACATTTTTTGTACTGCTTGAAGTCGGTAGCTATCGTCTCTTCGTCAATACGGGATAGCTTATGATGGTTATATGTGTGAGAACCGAGCATATGCCCTTTATCCATTGCATCTTGCCAGATTTTTGGGTCTTGTTCAATTACTTTACCTATGATAAAAAGGTTTAGCGGCACCTTGTAGTGGTTTGCCATTTCGAGAATAGTTTTCTTATAATTCCAGCCGTCATCAACCGTCAAGAATATTTCAACATCCCTCTTGTTGTTAATTGTATCGTCGGCTATCAACATACTTGCAGCGCCGCCTAGACAAAGTTTTGTAAAAAGTCTTCTATTCATATAATTTATTTAACCTCTGTAGATAAAAAATCTGTTAGCGCATTTTTTTTTGCTATAAGCAGGTATACGGAACCCTTTGATGAAACATTATATGTGCAACTTTCCGCTTTTTTGCCTTCGCCGCAGTATATGTCTACTCTTCCGGGTCCTTTAATGGCATTGCCTATATCTTGAACCAGCATAAAGCTTTCATATCCACTCTTTTTTTCCTCTTGGAAAGCTACTTTACTTGAATCGGAAATCGCATCGGAAAGCTCTTTGCTTTTGACATATATAAGACTGCCGACAGGAGTTAGATTCATATCCATTGCGGCGCTATATCCGGGAACCAGCTCAGTTGAGAGTGAGCCTTGCGGACCGCTACTGGTCACATAAAAAACCGCCTTTGTCTTCGGCGCTTGCCTAACTTTGACAAAAACCGCTTTTTTCTTGCCGTTTGTTTTGACTATCTTTTTGACCATTTTTGCCCTTTGTTTGGCAAGCTCATCTACTGCTCTTTTTCTTCCGCCGTATTGTATATTGAGCATTTGACCGTCCTCAAGGGCAAGTATTCCTGCTCCTTCCATCTCTAGGGCTTTTATGTCGTTTCTAGCTTGTACATAAAAATCAGGTTTTGATGATTTGAGTCTAGCTTTTGTTAGGTAGAGAGGATGACTAAACATCTTGGTCTTTACGAGGCTAGCCTGAATTTCAGGGGTATAGTATCCTGTAAATTTGGAGTGCTCATCTTGTGATTTGGTCATATATACATCAAAATACTCTTTTAGCTCTAGCAAAAACTCGTCGTATGTTTTATCTGCTGTTACCATCTTGCGAAAAATTATAAGGGAGTGTAGCATTTGAAGCGGAGTATATTGCTCATCCCCGTATGCAAACAGCTCATCTGTTCCAAGTATTGATGTGTAAAAATTAATTGAACTATCTATTGCTTTTAAAAACTTCTCATCGTGACGCAAATCAACGCTAAATATCCTAGACAACTCAATCTCTTCCGGATTAATTTTTTCCAAATAGTCGCCGCTACTTGCTTTTATCGAAGAGTCGCTATTTGCCGCAGCAATACCGCACAACAAAGTGACAAATAAAAAAACTTTGCAAAAAAACATGTTTTTTATCATCTACCTATCCCGAAGCTAATTAATATATACATATATTCTACACGCTATAAGCTAAAGTTTTCTAATTTTGGAACGATAATTGTAATAAGTTGCTACGAGTAGTGGCGCATACGATGCCCAAATTCAAAGGAGCTATTCATGCAAAAACTTCAAGAAGATATCAAGCCTTCTCAACTAGAGGTAGAGATAAAAGCTATTTTACAAAACAGAGAGCTTGACGATGAAGAAAAGATATTGGCTATTTTGGAATTAGACGAGCCTTCTATCGATGAGGCATTGGCTGAAAAGATAGTAAAGGGGTATGTCAGGAGCTACAGAGTGGCGTAAACATTTGAAGTTAATTAAACGAGCTACTAAAACGGCTGTTATATGGTCTGTAAAGACGGACACAAAAGCTCTTGCGGCAAAAAAATCCAAAAGAGTTTAAAAAGAGTGCCACGACAGACAGAGGAGGGTGGCGGAAAGGATGCTTATTTGGTTGCGCTTAAGGAACTACACCCTAGTGTCGGGCGCAATATAGGCTAATTTGCAGGGTATGCGTGAGACCTAACATTGTTCGGTTTGTGGCAATGGGAGAACTGTGACCTTAGATAGCGCTCCAGAGGTGCTCAAAAGCTGTGACACATATAACTAATCATGCAGATTTTCACGGAAATTTTTCCAATCTCATTATTTTCTGCCTTAGGCCAAATCTTGCTATGTCATGAGCTGGTCTGACCGCCTTTCTGCCTTTGCATCTTATCTCGATAGAGTCAAACATTTCTGAGAAACTTTGGGCAAAAGAAAGCGCTTCCTCTTGGTTGTTTTCGCAATCATGAATAATAAGCGCTTTTTTGTATTTTCGCTCCAATGCGTAGCTTATTGCCATTTTGATAGCCATCATCTCCGCTACTTGGCTATCCCCGGCGCTTACGGTATTAAAAACTTTTTCTTTTGTCGTTACATTATATACACCAAGTCCTGCTTTTGAGCCATTAGACAAAAAAGACGCATCGCAAAGTATTGTGTATGTCTTGCCCTCTATAACAGAGTATTTTTCCGGCCAAATCGTGGCCAAAATATTGCAAGAGGTCATTATCTGACCTCCACCTCTCTCTTGCCCTCATCATAAAGCCCCTGCGATTTCAGCTGAGTTATTACTTCATTTGCGTTATACATCATGATTGTATCGGACGGTTTGTCGCTCATACCGATAAGTAGTTTTGCCATAGTATTATTGGCTACCCCGCATTTATGCAGACCCATACCGCCAAGATTTAGCGCTACGCCGCTTGATGGCAAACACTTCTCCAAATACTCTTTGCCGCTGTTCATTAAAGAGCGTTTGACGCCGAATTTTTTTCATTTGCGCCCCATGAAGGCGAACCTGAGCCGTTATGGATACTTACAAGCGCTTCTGATTTGTTATTTGGGTTGAATGCAACTATCGGCTTAGAGGCGCAACCACCAAAGCTAATCGCTCCGGCAATAATAAGTGAAAGTGTTGCTGTTTGTTTCATTCTTTATCCTTTTAAAATATCTGGCTTATCTGTTCAGCCATCTTCTCAACCATTACGGGCATCGCCTCATCTAGCTTTAGGCTCATCTTGACCGCCTCACTAAATACCCTAGTCTTGTGCTCCACATAGTCTGTCTCGTATTGTTGAGCTGTTTTTGTAGATTGATTTGAGTTTATTGCCCCTCCGGCCGCATCATCGCTTCTGATAGGTCCGGCAAATGAGTTTGCAAATCCCGCTCTCGCCTCTTGCCCTACCGATACCTGCCCATCATTAGCGTTTTTGGTAGTTAGCACTTTTGAGCTTTTTTTCTCTCTGACTACGACATCGGTAACCATCCGAAATATCTCATCCTCAGTTAGCTTGCCGATACCGCCCACGACTAGACCGCCGACTACTGCCCCCACAAGACCATCTTTGCCGCCACTATTGACCGCTCCGAGCACTCCGCCGACTACTGCCCCGGTAGAAGTGGCTCCCGCTGCTTTTGCCTCTTTGAGATTGTTAGCGAAAAGCACATTTGTCATAAGCGTATATTTGGCGGCTTCAGGGTCGTCTACTACACGGTAGCCTTTTGCGTTTAGCTTGGAGATGATACGAGGCTCTAATGCGCCTACATCTTGACCGCTTGTGTTTTTGATGCTTACAAATACGCTTCTCTCCGACTTCTTGACCGGGTCTAAGAAAATAGAGCTTGTCATTTTGGTCTGTGTCTGAAGTTCTGTTGTGGCGCAGCCGGAAAAAAGCGTAGCCGCTGTACCGATAGCTATCGAAAGCTTTAGGTAGTTCATAAAAACCTCTCTTGATTTTAGTTTTGTGAAACGATGAAATTTTAATATTTCTGGTGGTTCGTGAGAGCTATAGGAATTTTTCTAAAAAAATTGCGCCCCAAAAANNTTTGTATTTAGCCTTTAGCGACGCAAAAAGCGCAAAGACTATAGAGATTGGCAACGCCCTTATTGACTTTGACGGCAGTGGCAAGATTATAGGCGTAGAGGTGTTGAACTTTGCAAGCAAAAGCAACAACGGCAAAATAGAGATAGAGATAGATATAGAAGTGGAAGCGACATTGAAAAAACAGTAATTTTCACCGCTCTCAAAATTACTTGCACAATTTTTCAACTTCCACTGCCATAATTTGAAAAAATAAACGATAAAAGAACTCTTCTGTGTGATAAAATAGAGTTTGAGACACCACCAGGAATACTAGGTAAGCGCCTGCTGCCTCTCGTAAGAAGGGATATTAAACAGATGTTTACCTATCGCCAAATGATGACAAAAAAGATTTTAGAGGCTTAGGAGTGGCTATATGATTTTAAAAGGTAGAGGTTTTTTGTTTTTGTTATCTTCTCTATTTTTATTCGCAGGTTGTGCCGACAAAAACTATTCTAGTCTTGAAACTGCAAAAGGTGTGGATCTAGATAAGTATTTGGGCAAATGGTATGAAGTGGCTAGATATGAAAATTGGTTTGAAAAGGGGTGCTTGGGCGCAACCGCTGAGTACACGCTAAGAGATGAAAAGATAGATGTTTTAAATAGCTGTTTTGATAAAAATGGACAAAAACTAAAAGATGCCAAAGGTGTAGCCAAAATAGTTAGTGACGACAACAGCAAGTTAAAAGTTAGCTTTTTTTGGCCATTTTACGGTGATTATTGGATTTTAATGCTTGCGGACGATTATAGATATAGCGTAGTCGGAGAGCCATCTCGAAAATACTTCTGGATACTCTCCAGAACAAAGGAAATTTCACCCAAAGACAAACAAGAGATACTCTCCAAAATGCCCTCTTTGGGGTACGACCCAAATGCTCTTTTGTGGTTGGAGTGAAAAGCAACTATTTAATACAAATGATGTACAGCCATTTATCAAAGATATGAGAGAGTGTGAGCTTTGATCAAAAGAGTTTTTTATGACCGTAGTTAAAAATAATAATTTTGGGAGGAGCGCCAAAGCGAAAGTAGAGTTCGATAAAGTCTCTATCTTTTCTGTCGCATCTAGCCAAATCGTCAAGCGGAGACGATGATACTGTCGCAATATGACAACAAATATTTTTTTCTGAGTTTAGAGGCTTGTGAGAACACTTCATAATCTTATCAAATACGCTATCTTGAACATTTAGTCTTAAAGTATGCATCTAATACCCCCCCCACCTGCTTGTTCTGTTAAGTTATAGCTTAGAACGATTAAACCTCATAATCAAAATCTAAAAAAAGGCGCTAACGCCATTGCGGCAAAATCCCCTAAATACTTCATAGGTTGGTCTCGTCTTGTCGGCGCTACGCACATCGACAAGCCGCTACGAGCTAAAAAAGCAAAGCAGTTTGCTTTTTATTAACGCTCTACGCTCCCCTTAAAGTCGGGTCTTGGTTGTTGAATGACATGTTAATGGGAGCATTCACAAAAGATAAATGGTCTCAATCCCCTAAAGTCGGGTCTTGGTTGTTGAATAAAAGATAAAAACAAAAAAGGATAAAAAATGTTGTCTCAATCCCCTAAAGTCGGGTCTTGGTTGTTGAATGACAAAACTATGTGCGCAACATGCGATGCAAAACGTCTCAATCCCCTAAAGTCGGGTCTTGGTTGTTGAATATTGTTCGAAGAGGCAGAAATCGTGGGTGCCGAAGAGTCTCAATCCCCTAAAGTCGGGTCTTGGTTGTTGAATAGCCTTGACAATGGGCTTTCAAAGAAGTTTTATTTTTACCAAAACTCTCTTAAATACCGCTTTTATCGTTGTTTTGTCCAAAAGTTCGCAAATCATATCTTTTTTTGTATCCGATTTTGAGAGTTGATGGGTGGCTAGTGGTGATGAGGGCTTATTTTCTCGATATGTCTGCTTTTTAAAAAGTTCGTAAATTGATTTTGATTTTGTGCACAAGGTTTGATTTGCGAACTTTTGCGGTTTTTTGGTTTTTGCGGATGCCGATGAAATATGAGTTGGCGGGATGGACAAAAATAAAAAGTTCGTAAATTGATTTGAAAAATCTAAAAAGCATATCTTTTGCGAAGTTTTAAAAGCGGGGCGAAAATCACAAATACCGTGTTTATAGGCATCCATGTTTTCAAAAAAGTTCGTAAATCGTTTGGGGCTCATATTATCAGCGCATCTATCGGCAAAAACGGCTCTTTGTCGTTTGTTAGCGTCTTTGTCCTTTTTAGAAAAATTCCTAAAAGTGGCGAAGCCAATCTATTCTTGTAAGATTGCGCAAAAAAACGGAGACAATAAAATGAAAAAACCTAGAATACTTTGGGCTATTCGTCCGACTGTGAGAGCGCATGGAACGCAAAAGGGCTACAACAGAGCAAAGGAGAAGTCTAGCCGCATAAAAAGCCATTTATAGTCTTATTTATTTATCAACTTCTCAAAAAAATATAGCTTTTCTCGCAGTTTTGCTTCATAGTCAATCGATGATTTTTCGTCTATAAAGGCGTGAGCGGAGAGGTTTCGCATCTTGTCTAGCTCTTTTAGCTGGGTCACGAATGCGCCGTTTACTATCGTGTGAGTCTTGGTTTTGTCAACAAAGGCTTTGAGGGACTTTTTTTGGCAGTTTCGTCTTTTGTATTTGTCTTTTTGCTCTTTGCAGATAGTTTGTCTGCCGCTTTTGTAGTCAAACGAGACGAGAGAGAGCCCCTCTTTTGTGACGATATAATCCAAAAATGCGGTTACCGCCTCAAAAAGCGTGGTAACGGAGTTTAGCAGTAGCTCTTTTTGGGCATATCTTTTTGCCCCCTCAAAAAACCTCTCATGCTCTCTCATTTTCTCAAGTCCGATTAAAAAATCAATTTCGCCCTCAAGTTTTGGCAAGAGCGGCGAGAGAGGGGATGAACGGAGCGGCTCAAGTCTAGGCTTGATGGCTTTGGCGAGCTCTACGGCGTATGTGAGATTGTTGCCCATAAGATGTCTTGAGAGCAGGTCGAGGGAGGCGTACAATGCAACAAACTTGGGATATGTCACCTTAAGCGCAGGGGTGGAGTAGGAGGCGCAAAAAGAGTCGATGGAGGTGGCGATGGATGCCATATCAAGGTATGAGAGCATGGAGTAAAACTCATATGAACAAACGGAGGTTGAAGGCTGGCAAGATGAGTCTAGCGTCTTGGCATAGAGAATATCTTTGATGTTTTTGTGCTCAAAGTTTGCGGCGGTGAGGGATGAGAGCAGAAGGGTCATCGGCATATGCCTAAAGCCTTGGGTGACATCCAGATAAGTATCCGCATCTATTAACTCCAGACAGAGACGGAAAAAATCGTCTATTTCGATACCGTCATCTACCTGTCGAAAGTTTTTTAGTATTGCATTATCCGCCGTATGCCCCTCTAAAAGCTCTCTTGTGCTTTGCGTACCAATGACTACAGTACCCTCGCTCTCAATCCCCAAAGCCTTTTGGAGTGCCAAAAACGAGAAAAACTCTTCATACTCCACTTTGTCGTAAATGTATTTTTGTTTGGAGCCTATCTTTGTGGCTCCGAGGACTGTTAGGAGTCTCATGTGTTTGGCCTTATTGTTTTTGTTTTACCAAGTGGGTTTTCTTTTGCTAGGAAAAAATCGTCGCTAAATCTATGATTGAAATAAAATCTAGCCAAAGCGGTGCCGCCCGTGAGGTAAAACGAGTGGGCTGTGTTTTGCAATATCGACAACTCGGGGGTATAATCACAGTCCCACATCAAAGCAACACTTCCACCAATACCTCCCCCTCATATCGCTCTTTGCAGTGGCTTTGTATCACGATGTAGCCGATACGGGGGTCATGCACCGCTATCCAGCGGGCAGGGTGGTAGTGGTGGATGAGACGAGCAAAGAGCCAGATGGGACCACGCCCGGAGAGTATCACCCCTTTGTCAAATGGAATTTGAGCTAGCTCTACGCCAAAGGCTTCTTCCGGAGTCGTCACGCCACCTTCTACTTCAAATGTGATGAGGGTGGCGGAGTGTTGCTCTAGGCTTGAGGTTGAGAAGCTAATCATTGGCGGCCCTTGTCAACAGAATAGATTTTTGGCTTCCGGCTTTTGGTTTATTGAGTTCGTATTCGCTATCCGTATAAACCGCAAAAACACCGTTTCTTTTAGCGCTATTGAATGCCGCTAGCGAAAATGGGGTTTTGCCGCCGGTTAGGTCTATAACGATATTTTTCTTTTCGATACCCTTGCCAAGCATCCATTCTATAACATCATCAAACCCTTTTTCTATCCGTTCAATGTCTAACTCTGCGTAAAAATGAGGCTCATCACACTGAATTTTGAGATGAGTCGAATAATCTTTTAGGTCATTAGCGCTGAGCTTCACGGCCTCTGAATTACCAGTGATAATGCCGACAAATTCCGGCTTTACTTGGTCAATAATCATTTTTTGAAGCTCATTTGAACTGCCAAGGCTTAGGATGAGACCGTTGTAAGCCCCTCCGTCATAGTTGATATTCGCATTTTTGATCTTGTGCCACACATGACTAGCCCTAAACTTAAATCTCGCCCAAAAATAACCACCAATAGCCACAAGCGCAAAAGGAACTATCTTATTAAAAATCTCATAGACCGCACCGGTTGGATCATTTATCCATTGTAAAAATAGCTGCTCCATATTAAATTCCCACTATAAATATTTCATAACTTTTTGCGTTAGCTTGTAGTTATCGTGTTTGCCTTCTTTTGGCGGCTCCTCTTGCCATTTTCCTGTTTTTTTCATCTGCTCTTTTAGTTTATTCGCAACATCTTTTTCATGACCCTTGTATGCAGGCGGTCCGTTCTGCAAATCAGCAAGAATACCGGCGATTGGGTTTGCGGCATTTGTCTTTGCCATTCTTATCATTCTATCTTGCCAAGTTTCGTTTGTTGGTTTTGGTTTTTGATGTTGTGTGTTCGGCTTGTTACCTACCTGGGCAGCTGCCGACTTTGTTTCAGCGCGAGAGTCTGAATCAGTAGTCCTTTCGGACGAGACTATACTTTTGGCAATAATTTTGTTTATCCCGTCGAGCTTGCTATATTGTTTTAGATACTCTGTCTCTCTTTTTGCATTTGCAAAGTCTGGAAGCTCCATATATTTTAACTCTGAAGAGCCGCGGTTATTTTGTTCGCTTGACATTGTTAAAAGCTCTGTGATTTGCGGTGATTGTAGCCAATCTGAACATTGTGTCCTCATTGCTTTCTCAAATACGCACATATATTCTTTAGTCTGAACATTTGAAATAATTTTGATTTTACATTTACCATATCCCAGTGATTTTGCTATGCCGATATTATGAAATGAATTTGGCGTATTATGGAAAGTAAAAGCTGAAATCAACGCTCCAAGTTCTGCTTTTTTAAGGTTGTGATAGATGATTTTACCCTTAAATATTGCACCTTGTTTAAGTGGTCTAAATGATGTTCCTGTAGAGCTTTGCGGATTGTATGTGATTTTAGTTTCGTTTGGCATATTTTTATGTATTGGGTATCTTTTTCTGCCGGCTAGCACAAAATCTTCGTCCATAAAGGTCGAATAAGTATTCCCGTCTTCTTGAAGCACATAAAATGGGTAGTACGAAGCCCTTGGCGTGCCCAATGTCTCTGTTCTAGGGGGCAATGGCGTGGTGCCTTTCAGGGCTTTAAAATGACTAAACTGAACTCTGCCTTTGAGCGCACTCTCTTTCTCTGTATGCCCAAAAACAGTTTGCGCCAAATCAAGTCTATCATCAAAATGAATATCGTAAATGCCGTCGTAAACGCTACCGCTGTATGGCAGCTTGTACAGATAGGACAATCCAAAATGTTTTATCCGATTATTTTCTTTTTGAAAAAACACAGGTATTTTTTCGCCTTTTTTTAGCTTATTTTTCCAATACGCCCAATCCGGAGACTCTTTTGGCTCTGTTTTTCTTTCATCAAAATAGGCAAACTTGAAGTTGTCTACAACTTCTTTTTCTACATGTATTTCACTTTTTGATTTGAAAAATATAAACTCATATATCTTTGCATCACCGATCCTGCCATTGTCTTTTCTGCCGCTTGCCTGACCAGTGAGCACAATTGTTCCCTCGTCTTTAGCGCCTTTTATATAAACTCTTCTCCCTTTATCTTCTCGTTGAAAATCAAATTTTTGAGTTAGCTTTACCATCTCAAGCAGACTATATTTGTACTTTGCAGTTTTAAACTCAGGTTTATTTTTAAAATTTTGATGTTTAAATTTAGAAGCAAATTCTTTACTTATCTCGTCTTGACTGATTCTCCCCGGCACTCCGCAATCTTCTATTATATAACCATCTCTGGATTTTTTAAGCCAACCGCAAAATAGATTCTGTGGGCGCATCTTGTTCATATATAATTTTTGGTTTCTCAGATCTCTCACGGCGTAAGTTTTATCATCCACCAAACTAGGATTCATTTTTGAAAAACTCATAATTTCTAATACATTTCGAATAACACCCTTAACGCTACTGCCTGGAATATAATATGCCCCTTCGTGATTACAAAACTCTTCTTTATTTTTTGAATCCTTTATAAAGATTGGTGATACGGCTTCTATTTCTATCTCCAGCATCCCGCTCTCCCCATCCTCAAACGGAGTATCATGGCTCACCTGTTCGCTCCACTCTGGATAAAAGACCTCTTTGTTTAGCGGTACAAAGTTGTATGGCGCCGTAATCATTTTGTCCCTCCGTTGTCAAAGCCTGCAAATACTACTTTTTTTAGTTTTTTGGCTTTCATACCCTCGCAAAGCTCATCTTCTTCGTCATTCCATATCTGAGCCATTTTGACTTTGCGACCCCCTATGGCGTGATAGCTCTCCATATCTTCATCTGACACGGCTGATATATCCGTTTCATCAACCAGCCATGTGTCATTTATCTGTCTTATCGAGATTGAGTTTTTGTTATTGCAAAAATGCGCCTCATAGACAAATCCGGCTTTTGGGTCTACCGATATGTCGCACGGAGAATCAAAAATATCCTCTATGAGTCTATCGCTAAATTGCACATAGCCTTGGTAGCCCTTTAGCGAATTGATAAACTCTATAATTTCTTCTTGATTTTTTCTCATTGTTTGCTCCAGCTTCCGCTAAAAATACCGTGTCCCTTTGTCGTTGCGCCACCCAAGGATAGCATTGAATTGCAAATGTCGTCAAGAGAGTTTTCAAACGCTTTTATCACTTTTTCGTCTTGCACGCTTTTGTCTAGCAGTATCTCTATCTCATATTCCCTATCATCCGCCACCGTCTTTTCTTGAAACAAAGCGCCCTCTATCGCCCCGCCGGTAAATCTATCTATCGCCACATGGTCAAATACTTTTTCTTTTGACTTGGTTTTGTAGCAGTCGCTAAAGAGCAGTTTGCCTTTTACACCCTTTTTGTTTTCGGTGTCTTTTGACTCTTTTGCCTCGCCGAATAGTTCGGTAACTGCGGATAGCTCCTTGCCGCTTCCTATATAAAATCCGTTTAGTTTGTTGTAGTGATATGTGGCTCTGTGTGAGATAGCGCCCTTGATGGAGCTTGCTGGAATTAGTATCTGCTCTTCGCTCAAAACACCGTTTTTATAATCAATAATGGGCTCATAAACTGGGGTCATATCGGCCTCATCATCTCCAAAACCACTGCCAAATATAAAAAAGTCGTCAGGCTTTATTTTGAGAAAATAGCGGCAATAGTTTGGTTTTGGTTTATTGTCGTTATCTTCCTGAAGCTTTATTAGATGCAACTCATCGTTTAGCGACGAGCTGTTTTGGGTGTATTTGGCTCTCTCATTTGGGTCGTCAAGATTGAACACGCCGCTTTTGATGTTTACAATCTTAAAACCACCAAACCCTTTTGTGCTTCCGCCTCCCAGCCTAAACTCGTCGCTTTTGATGATATAAAGCAGGTTGCGCCACTGAGCATCACTTAGTCCGCCATCAATAAGCTCTAGCGCAAATTTGAATCTCGCACCTTTATAAACAACCTCTTCGTCAAATTTGCTTTTATCTTTGGCGCTACCTTTTGAGGTTATGGCGGTGTGTTCTCTGATTGGTAACACTTCAAAAATTTTCAAAAAATCGCTCTTTTGGATAAGCAATGACTCATTTACATTTTTGTTTTCGTCTAGCAAAAGCGCATTTGAAACCATAACTCTAGAGCCAACACCGTCCTCTCCTTTTTGAAAACCAAAATACTCATCCCTTTCTGCCTCGCTAAAACTTCGTCTCAAAACACCGGCTATTGAGGTGCCGAGAATCATCGGCAGCCCATTCCAGTCTCTTTGTACGGGACTATCTTGCAAAAAATCGCTTTTGTTGCTGCCGACTTTTAGTGGGGTTTGCGCCTCCAGAGTGATATGAGCCAAAAATCTAACTGTGCTCATTTTTTACCTCCATTGCTGTTTTCAAATTTTAGTTTCGGCATCTGCATTGATAGTAGCCTCACAAAAGTTATGTTTTGGTTTGCGTTTTCTAGTAGCAGTTTCTTGCCGTCATCCCACTTTGTCTTACTAACCCCCTTGGAGATAAAATCATCGATTTTTTGAGCAATATTTTCATCATTTGCATTTTGGCAGATAGCCCTTATCTGACCCCATTGCGATTTTGATACTTTTGCAAATTTGTCTTTGTGCTTCTCGATAAACTCCCTAACGGATTGCGATATATCCAGCATATCTGTTTTTGTTTCTCGCCTTTTTTGCAAAAATCTTCCAATATGCGTAGCTACCGGAGTATTTGCTAATTTAATCCGCGTCTCTTGGCGTACCGCAAAAACAGGAGTTGGTTTTTGAGTAAGTGTTGGATTTATTAGCACATCTCCAAACCCTTCGCTCAGATAACCGCCGACTCCTCTTTTTAGCCTTGCCGCATCATCGCTATTTAAACCGCCAACGACCATAACGCTTCCTTTGTCGATTACCGCCCTCTCATAATCCCTTACCGCTCTTTTGGAGTTGTACGGCGCAAAACTTGTTGTTCGTATTTGGCATTTATCCCAAAGTATTTTGCCGCTCGTTAGTCCCAAATTTTCAATGGTCGGTATGCATACGGGCGCACCGTTTGCGTCAAACAGCGCAATGCGGCTATTGGCGTATATCGTGACCTCTTCGCCAAGACTCATATTTTCGATATTTTCAAAAGAACCGCCCTTGCTTATCTCGATTAGCCCGTATTGTGCAGATTTTGATTTTCCGGCTCTTTTTATTCCGACAAGCGAATCCGCAATTTTTTGCTCGTCCTCTAAGGCGATGGAGTCATCAATCCTAATGCAAAAGCTCCAACAAAGCCCGCTTCTCATCGCCTTATAGCCATACATCTGGCTATCTTTGCTTCTTCGTTTTTCTCTATCGTATGCGGATTTTTGAGAGTAGTCGTATTCGATATATATCACTTCGCCGTCTTTTGTAATAAATCCTTCCCTGATTTGCTTTAGCTGTTTGTCTGAAGTGGCTAGGTGTCTATTAATTATTTTTAATGCGTCTAGTTTTTCTTGAAAATACGATAACGGTATCTTGTATGTCGCTTTACCCCCGCAAAGAATATGCGCATCCCCAAAGCGAACCTTACCGCTATGGAAAATATCAAATGGATTTAGAAACTCACTATATTTTTGGGCAACTATCCCCAAAAAAATGCTTCCCGGAATAAAATCCAGCTGCACCACCTTTCCCTCGGTATTCGATGATGCTTGAAAGATAATATCGCTTAAGAATTTAACTCTAAAATACAGCTCTCTCATTGGTTTAGTACCTCTATCTTGCATCTACCGAGCCCTCTATTGCGATTTAGACCCACTCTTTTTATGAGCCCTATAGCGTCATTTAATATCTTCTCTTGCTCGGGCGTCGCTATATCAACTATCTCGCCGTAAAGCTCCAAAGGTATGACAACTTCAATCTCCCTAAGGCTGTTATCCTCTGCAACGCCGTTGTCATCAATCTTTGTGGATGTTATCGTATCGTACAGCTCTGCTTGTAGGCTGTTTGAAATAATTTCATCTGCAACACTTTTTTCAATGGTCGAATTCCCAAAATAACAAACTCCCACACACTCTTTTTCATCTCCGAAGCATTGAGCGGCAAGGCTTGGATTGACAAGCTCTGCCTGCTCTCTCAAAAGCCCTTTTAGCGTCTTGCCAGGCACATACGGTAAGCCGTATTGATCTTTTACAACACTGCTATCAAGCTTTGTGCCGGCGCTAAGCCCGCTGCTAAGATGCCAGTAGTCAAAAAAAGTAATTTTATATTTAAGCGTCATAGTTTGCCCTCCGTCACCGAGAGAATTTGTAGTACATCATAAATTGGAGTTTTGCCGTCTACTATTGGGGTTTTGAGCGAAAGATTGGCGTCTATTGCGGCCAGATTGTTATTGAGGCTGTTTTTGCTGTACTCTTTTTGATACTCTGCCATTTCATCTATTCTTCTTATCATCCTCTCGGCGCTATCGGCAGATTTGTGAAGCTCTCCTAGCCATTTTCTAAGGCTTGAAATAGGAGAGTTCTTTTGGGCTAAGGCGTACACCAGATGCTGAAAGTCGACTATGGAGGTTTTACCGTTTTGTTTATGCAGATAGTATGGGCCAAAGTCGCAACGGATTGTCTCTTTGTCGTTTTTGATAGTTAGCTCGTCGGTTACAAACTTCTCCCAGCTTTGAAAGTTTGAGCTTTGAATATTGTGAAACATCACAGAAGAGGGGGCTTTGTTCTCATCTATTTTTTTGGCATCTTTTTTTGCTATGCTACACAGCTGTTCCGCCAAATGAACCGCATAATGAAATGGATATTTTTCATTGCAAAATGCTATTCCGGCGCAAGCGGTTAGCTTGTATTCTGTATGTTTTTCAGTTTGTTCTTCAAAGTGTAGAAGAAAGTTTTTTGTAAATTCCAATGCGTCGTTTGCATCACATATCACCGTCATATCGTCGCCGCCCAAAATAATAGGGCGTATTTTTTTGCTTTCTCCTTTTGCTTTCTCAAACGCTTTTTTTGTTGCCTCATCCAGTTTTTTGGAAAATTCGCTCAGTTTGCCGCCAAGATTTGGGATAATAGCTCCAAGCCCATTGCCGTCAGCGTGGATTACCGCTATTTTGTTTTTAGTGTTTGAGATTTGCGAAATCTCTTTTAGCTCTTTTAGTTCCGTGTTATTTCTATAAAGCCTTGCGTTCGCATCTCTTTTTTGCTTTGATGATTTGTCTACCGCCTCATCGCCATCTCTTGCAACTGCCGGCTTTGCAGTCCTAGGTGAGAGCTCCATAATGTTTATACTCATATCAAGAGGGATTGCCACTTTGCTTCTCTGTATTTTTAGCCGACTCTCCAGTCTTGAAAAATCTTCTTTTGTCGGAGTATCTCCATCTATCTTGACTACCGCTTGCGAAATAGATATTCCAAATGCTTTTTGCATGATTTGCTTAGCAAAAGTGTTTACCACCGTTTCAAGTTTTGCCTTATCTTCAAATACGGCTTTTATATTTCCGGCGGCATTGACCAATATAGATTGTTCATCGGCGTTTGAAAGTCTCAAAAAATCATTTGATATATTTTTCACTATCTCGCTAGCCCCGACTATCTCTCGAAGAGTGTTTGTCTTAAAAATAAAATCCTGAATCCCTTGCACGCTTGCGCCATACAAATACTTACTCATTCCCCCTCCTCAAGTTTAATTTGCCCCAGCCCAAAAACACAAGATTTACCAACTCCGATAAGCTCCCCAAGTTGTAATATATTAGCCGTTTGCTCATCCACATTGTCGTACAGGAATTTTCCCAAAAAGCCGCCCATATTCATTTTTGTTTTTTGACGGTTTGAGTATCTAGCCGGGTCTTCAAACCTTAGCTCTCTACTTATTTCGGTAGCTCCAGGCGGCAAAAAATATTTTTGTCTCGGTTTTTCAAGCAGCTCGCCTAGCCTGTGAAGAATTGATACACATATCTTTATGAGATCTATCTCCTCCGATTTGATTCTTTGTTCGTTGCTTTTGAGCCTTAGCGGCGTTAGGAGATGGATTGTTAATTTTTTTGAGAGAGTTTTTGGGGGGAATTTTTGTGCGACTACGCCTGCAAGCTCAAACCTTGCGCCATCATAGACTAGTTTGTCGCCGATATATATGCTTTTTGGCTTACTTATCCGCCTATTTGCCCCTAGTCCTTGCTCTTCTATCATCTTTTTGACGGCAGCCAAAACATACGGTAGCTTCTCTATAGCCTTGTCATACAAAAACAGCTCAAAGCTTGTTTCGCTTAGCGGCAAAAATCTATATTTATGCGCCTTGTTTTTTTCTTCATAGAAGTCATGGTAAAGACACTGGCTAGCAGCAAAACATCCATCGCATTCACATGTCGGATTGATGCAACAAACAGTTTTTAGTGCATAGCCGAATGCCCCTCTGAGCATTGAGCCGGAATACTTTGGCAATACCTCATCGGCAAGCGTTACCCTGATTTGATAGTAAAAAAAATCAACAAAATTCGTATCAATAATCATATTTCAACCAATAATCTTTTACAAAATTTATACAAACTCGTTAATTCTATTAAAAATAGAGCTAATTTAGCAAATTGTTATTGAAAAATAGAATTTCTAGCTTTATAACTATAAGTATTTTCTTGGAGCAGTGATGGAGATACATAAACGCAACAGGCGGAGCTGATAACTTATCCGAGAAAACCGTGTACGCATATCTTTCTGGAAAAATCATAAAAATATTACCGACAATTTCGGTGAAGAATAAAATCTAAAAATTTATAACTTCAAAGCCCTCTCGCTTCAGAAAAATTCCCATACAACGAAACAGCTTGAAAACCTCATAAAATCGCTCTAAAATTTTATTTTTGGAGCAAACATTGTGAATGATGATTTTATTTTCGGTTATGCCGTAGGCAGCTCCGGCGGCGACAATGACAACGGTTTTGCTATTGGCTTTGCTATTGCGATATTTATTTTTGTTTATCCATATCTTCCGTTTGCGATCATCGGGTATGAGATAGGCAATTGGATTGGCGGTGGGCTAAATATTGCTAAATGGGGCGGAACGCTCTTTGGTCTTGGGTTTGGCGCATGGTGGTATTTTGTGCCGTACACTGATTTTTTATATAAATATTTTCGGATTGAACGGGGGATAAGATTTTGGCTGTTAGCTTATCTGTTGGCTTCTCTGATGTTTTTGGTGATTAGCTTGACAACCGACAATGAGCTTGCCAAAGGTATTGTGAAGATGTGGATCGCATTTTTTAAATGGGCGATTAGCGTTTCTTAAACTAGGAGATATAAAATGCAGACAATTGGAGCGATTTTTGGTTTTATGGTATTTATTTCGCTATTTTTCCCGTCATCCAGAGGATGTTCTTCCGGCGCAGGCGATGGATGCAGCTGCGATGATAACTTTGGCTCTCCGTGGAGCTGTTTTGACAATGATATGGACGGCTTTTGTGATAGCGATTGGGATGACTAGCAGATATATTAAAAACAAGGAGATTAAATGGAAAAAATAGAGCTAATAATTCAATGCGGACTCACATATCAGCCGCTAACCATCGCCGTTTCACTGCTAAAAGGGCAATACGACATTCACAAGCTACACATAATCACGACTCATTCGGCGATGAAAGGGGCAGAGGAGGTGATGGATGCTTTTTTTGCTGAGCTTAACTACAGTGTATACGGAGAGTTTGTAGATGCATCTGGAAGCGATAGCGACCAAAACGAGTACAAAATAAGCCTCAGGCACATCATAGGCTCGCTCAAGTACCCGCCTCTAGGAGTAGTAGCCAGCGGAACCAACTGGATGACATATCTTTTTGCACAAGAACTTGGCGAGATACCGACATTTGTCGTAAAGACCCTAAAAGCGTTCGAAGAAAAATCATTTTTCCCCCAAAACGAGAAGGTAGCGGTATCTCAGTGCGGCGAGGTCTCGATAAGCGACGGCAAAACTCCGATAGTCTACCTGCAAAGACTATCTGGGGAGTGCGGCGAACAAAGGTTTTTTGTCAAAGAGCGAAGCGTCTACTTTTTGGGACACGAGATAGAGCTGACACTTCAAGAAGCGGCAATGTTTGCATTTTTGGCGGTTTGCGGCGGAGCGGTTGACCTCGAAAACGACTACACGACAGAGTTTAACGCCTTTTGCGAGGCAAACGAATTTTACGACAACTACCGTGTATTTGTAGAGGAGTTTACGGGCAGATTTCGCCAAACGGTCTCAAAGATAAACGGCAAGCTAGAGGAGTATCCGGCTATTGTCCAAAAGCATTTGACTATTGAGCGCGAGGGGAGTCGGTATGAGATAAATCCGTTTGTGTTGGGGTGAAAAATTGCCAGTGCAAACTGATTCGTCAACCCCAGATTATTTAATAGATTAATGGAGATATTTTTGGTATTCATAATTCAATTTGCTTGATAACTCAGCCCTCTCAAAGCCTCTTATAAAAAAGTGCGAACGGAACTGCTACTAGATCATCGCCAAACTCTACCACTATATCGCCGTTATAAAACACCACGCCTAGAGTTTTTTGTGCAGTTTTTCTATTACATTCTCGTCTGGTTTGTCGTTTTTTTCTTTGAGGCTTAGCGAATGGAGCCTGAGCTCGCAAAGCCTGCCCGCAAGGGTGTCTTTACTGTCCTTGTTGTCTAGCACATTTGAGCTACCTGTAAGCCATTGGCTCTATTTGAGTCTATTTGAATTTTGATATATTCTAGCAATGTCGGTACTTTTTGTATCTCATCAAGACATATAGGTAGCTCTATATTTTTCAAAAATGCCTTTGGGTTTTCTTTTGCATAAAGCCTCAGCTCTCCATCGTCAAATGTAAGATAGTTTGCGAAGTTTTCAAGCGCCAGTGTTGACTTACCAACCTGCCTTGATCCGCTGATGAGTACCACTGGAAAAGTATCAAGGGCTATTTTCAGGATAGATTCAACTGTTCTTTTCATCTTTATAAGTTTTGTAAAAATAATTTAGCAACAATAAGAAGGGTTCAGATTTTCGATACACACCTTTTGTCCGTCGTTAAATCTCTTTAGTGGTTCCAGCACAATAATGGTTTCTTTGGTCGTATCTTTTTTTTGCTGGAATTATCGCATATATCGGGGGCATATTCTGGGTTTGATACAAAACGCTAGATATATAAGTTGCAAAGACAAAATGTCTACGCCCTTTAAAGTTGAAGTTTCTAGCGATATTAGGATTTATTATTTATAGGGTGGCTATTTTAGCAGTTCGTTTGACAATTGTTCTATATCGGATTGTTCGATGGTGCGAAGGGGAGACTAATATTTTAGCCTTTAAAGCACTGTTTTAAAGGCTTTTATACGATTTGATTTTTTTATAATGTACCTTAAAATGTACCAAAAACAAAATCTATAACAAAAATTACAAGCCCGAAGGGTGCGGCGTAAGTAATAAAAAGGATAGCCGCATAATTTTTGTGTTTTTCTTATTTAAAGCATATCTTTTAAAAACTTGTATGTATTTGAAATTTTTAATTCTGTTCTAGCGCTTATTGTTTTATTGTGTCTTGAAAATTTATTATAGAAAAATTCAATATTATCTTCTATCACCATATTGAAGATTGTCCAGTTTATAGCATGCTTCATTTTATATTTTGCATTTTCATTGTATGGAATTTCATATCCAACAATCGCCTTATTTTTATCAGTTAAAGACTTTAACTCTTTCTCCTTAAAACCATCAAAACATTCACTTCCAACGGCACAACCCATCCATTCTTGTCCCGCCTCAAGTCTATGGGCATTTACAACTCCGCTTCCGACAACATTTGGTTGAAGTCTGCCGTTTAATGGTAGCTCTATAAACTGAATTTTGCCTATGGATAAACCACCCCTGCATGGCAAACCCAGCACAAACAACATACTTAATAGAATCGCTGCATAGTTAGTAATATTTTCGAGTGAATTTAAACTAACATCTTTGCTCCAAATAAGCACGCTGTCTGACATGACATGAAATCCCAAGTCGTCTTGAATCACATCTGTCAATGAGTGACTTTCTTTTGCAACAACGGTAACATTTGTTGGTTTTTTGAAAAAAGCAGCCGATAAAAAGTTTACCGCTCCGAGTGTTTGATGTAGTTCACTATCATATAATTGGCGTAATTGTTCAGGTGTGTTGTTTAATACCAGTTCCGAAAATCCTAAAATATCCAAGAAAAGCACAAACTTATCATCATTTTTATTAGCCATCTTTTCTAGCTTCTGTCCAATAGTCTACACCTTTAAAGTTTTTTTGATAAAACGCAAAAGCTTTTTGCATAATTGGTAGCGCACCTATATTTACAAGAAGCCCATCTTCAATTTCACCAAGCACAATGTTTCTAATTAGTTTTGACTTATTCATTTTCAACCTTTCCGCAAGTTCTTCAATCTTTTGATTTTCTTCCTCACTAACTCTTATTTGTATAAGAATATCCCTAGTAACTTCTTTTCGTTTTTGCTTTTCCATTACTAACTCCTACTTTTTCAACTACATTAGCACATTTTGTCTTGACATTACTAAATAAATACGATAGATTGCTAATGTAATTACATTACAAATATTTAAAACTACATTTGCAAGCCGCACTCTCTTTCGGAGCTGTGCGACGAAGAGTGTGCGGCGCAGCCGCTCCCTAGAGTTCTTATATTTAAGTAGCGGTAGGAAGCAAAAAGATAAAAAGGAAATAGAAAAAATGTGTAGTATACAATCTTCAAAAAAGCGCATTTCTCTTAGTGAAAAATATTCAAAAGATGAATTTATTTTTAATTCTAAAACTCTTTTAGAATATATGAAAAATGAGAGATATGAACAGGAGCTGAAAAATCAGACCTATCGTGTAGGTGTCGATTTGTTTAACTCAATTGGCGGATGGGTTAGTAATTTGCAAATTATGCACGAACAAAATGCTAAAAATGCAAAAGCGGAATTGCAAAATATGCTTGACGCTTTTTTGAAAACTACAAAAACAAACAATCAGACACCTATTTACGTAACATATACACTTACCAGCGAATATAAACTGCCAAAAACATACACGATAACAGAATTTGACGAATGTATGAGAGAACAGAAAAAAGCATTTAGAAAGTTTAGAAAATCAATAAGAGATGATAATTTCTTCAAAGAGCCTACGGAGAGGCGAAAAAAACAACTAGGCTATAAAAGTGATTGGGTGCATTGTCTAGATTATAATTATCTGTTAGTTTATGAATTGCACGAAAACTTAAATCTGCACTTGCACTCTCTTGAATTTGTGCCCGATACAAAAGAGCATATAATCGCCTATGTAGACCTACTTATTAGAAAATGGAATAATGCAGAAATAGGGCGCACTGTTATCAAAATAGACCCGAAATATAAAAATATAGTCTTAGGGCATTTAAAGCTAGAGAAAACAAAAAATCAGAAAAAATCGCATTACTATAGTGACGAGTATTATTTAAAAAGAGATGATGCCGACTGTAAAAAGTTTAGAAACGGCGCAGGATTTTTTATACGCTTTTTCGACAGTAGCGAAAATCTAAATGAAAAAATAACGGGCTATATTTGTAAATATATCTTTAAAACTCGCTCCGACAAAACAAAACCTTGAAGAGATAGGCTAAACGATGATGCTTTAGGCTATCAACATATTTTTGCACTCATAGGGCTTCGTCCTTTCTCTTTCTCGCTAAAGACCTTTAGACCGCTAAAACTTACCGTATGGCGAAAAATACGGCATTACTTAATAGGCGATGATGATAGGCGGAAAGAACTGTTTTTTCTATTGCGAGAGTTTAAAAGCGGCGAGTACGAAACTAGAGTTATAAAAACCAAAGACAACACGCAAATTAAACGGGTTGATTTAATACATAATATTTTTATAGCTAGTACAAATGAAAGAGCGACTAGCTGTAATCCTGCGTATCAAAAAACAGAGTATGAGATAAGAGGTGGCTATATAAAGTCACTTTTGAAAGAGTATTACCCTGATAGTCCAGTTTGTGAACATATTTTATAAAGGTTGAAATTACGAATGAAAGACTTTTAAGACTTCCTCTTGTTATCCAAATGACAGGTTTATCGAAAACAACTATTTGGCGTTATGAAAAGACAGGTCAATTTCCAAAGCATTATAAAATAACAGTTAGAACAATAGCGTGGAAGCTTAGCGAGATTCAAGAATACATAAAAAAGATTAGTAGCGAGCACTAGTCATCTTTTGCTTAGTATAGAATTGCTATAATGAAAAAAGCTACTATTTGGGGATATACACCGTGATAAGTTATGATGTTTCAGTTGCTACCGGATGGCTTAAGGAGTACCGTAAAGAGCGCGGTGGAACATCTGACTATGCAATCGCAAGAGCAGACAATACAAACTATCAAGTAAAGTTTAATATATCAAATCCCAAAGAATTTATAGCCCATTATGTAGCCTCAATAATTGGCGTTCCTGTCCCGAGTGGTAAAATTATACAAATAGATAAATATCTAATTGATGATATTAAAACCGAGATTACAGGTGTATTGCCATTTAAAAGCGGCTATTATTTTGGCGTCGAATGGTATGACGATATTGTAAAATGGTTTAACTATGACGAATTTATAAGTGAATTATTTGATGTTTCTAACTATGAAAAGTTTCTGTCAATATATTCATACGACCAATATCTTAGAAATTATGATAGGCATGCAAACAATCATTTAATAGTAAAAAATAAAAATAAAAAAACTTTTTACAATTCTATAGATGCGGATAGAATTTTTGCTGGTTATGAATTCAAAGATATTTTACTTGAAAATATGAATTATAACTGCCATTATCCAGCAACACATGGCAAAATTTTATATGACATAATAGAAGAGTTTTCATTTAATGAAATTTTTAATTATTCCATGGCCATAGGAAAAATAGAAGATATGGATATTGATGATATGGTCGATATATGCGTAAATATATCCGATATGAATAAAACAGAAGCTGAAAATTTAGAAATATTTTTAAAGGGAAGAAAAGAAAATATTTATAACGCATGCGTTACGAATGTTACTTGTTATAAAAATCTTAAATCTGGAAGGATGGTATTCAAATAATGCCTATTAACTATGCAGATATTAACAAAAATTCAAAAGCTCTATTGTCTGTAATAAGGCTAAGTATGCCATATACTGGAGAGACATTAAATATTGGTATTATTTTGAAAAATCAAGATACTGGTGAGGTAAAAATAAAAACTATTGAAAATTTTAAAAACATCAAATCTTGCTTTCAATTATCGGAACATGACAATATTGAATATGCAATCGAGATTTTACAAAAACGTCAATCTCAAAATGGTGAAATTTGTATTGGTGAACTTTCTCGCTCTTTAACTGTCTTAGAGCCGTCAAAACATATTATTACTTCACTAAGCATGGAAGAAGAGCTTAATGCTCTATTTGCCGCAAAAGTATCTTTATCTAAAAAAACAGGGCAGAAAAGAAACATAAACCCATTTTCAAAAACAAAATTAATTACTAACATACAAAATGTGATAAAAGAAAAAAAATGGAGCAAAGAACTAAAGACACGGAAGCATCTGCCTACAGTGTTCGGCGAGGATAAAGAAATTAGTCTTGTGTCGATGTCTAAAAATACCCCAGTTGTTGCTACGCAATTAATATCATTGCATGTTGATTTTTGGGATACATTTCAAAATGCACTATTGCTTAGACATTTACATGATAGCACCATTACCGACAAGATTATATATATGCCAATTATCGGCAATACTAGTGGACTTACTGATAAAATAAGATTCGTCAAAGAGCAGGCTTCAAAAGAAGATTTAAGACTTATTGATTCAAGCGATTACGATGAAATATTGCACTTTATGAAAGAAAAAGCAGACAAAACACTATTATAAACCTAGTTGTTAATTTGCTTGATTTTATCCAAAAAGTCCGCCCACCATTGCATAAGCTCTTTTCTCTCTTTGAGATACTCCGCATGGTTATAAGCGGTTTTAATGTGCTTACGGGGCTTACAAACACATACTTATAAACTCCGTTAACTTTTTTTATCTCTTTTAGTATTTTGATAGCTTGCTTACTTAGCGGCACAATATGAGGAGAACGCACTTTCATTTTGTCGGCTGATATTTTCCAAATACCTTTTTCAAAATCTATCTCATTCCACTCCATAAAACGAATATTTGCTGGACGCACAAAAACAAGCGGTGCAAGCATAAGGGCGTATTTTGTAGATATATCTCCCTGATAACCGTCAATCGCTCTTAAAAGCTCTCCTAGCTCTCTTAAATCCGTAATATGTGGGTAGTTGGTTTCTTTTGGTTTTGGTAGTGCGTTTTCAAGTCTTAATTGCGGTGCATTTTCTAATATATTAGTCTCTTCTAGGTAATTTAGAAATTGTTGCAACATTCCTTTTGTTTTATGGGCGTAGTAATGTATGCCTTTATCCCTCATTCGCAAAATGAGGTCTATGTATTCCTGTTTGGATATTTCCGTGATTGGCTTTTGACCGATAATCGGTAAAAAGTAAAGCTCAAATGTTCTTTGTAGCTTATCGGCTGAACCTTTTGTGATTTTGCCTCGTTTAACTTCAACCCATTTATTAAAAACCAGCTCAAATGTATTTACTTGTTTTTCGACTTCATCTTTTTTTAATTGTTTTTTCTCTCGTTTGTTTTCTATCGGGTCTATTTCGTCTTTTAACATTTTTTGGTACATCGAAGCTTTTTCTCTAGCCTTGGCTAATGGTACATTCGGATATGTACCAAAACTTGCTTTTTTTCGCTTACCGTCTATCGTATATCTAAACTCCCAAAGCTTTGAACCGCTTTGCTTAACGAGTAGTTGCAAGCCATTACCGTCCGCCAAAGTGTAATCTTTTTCTTTTGGTTTTAAATTTTTGATTTGTGTGTCTGTGAGAGGTGTAGTAAGTTTTGGCATTTTTTGGTACATCCTAGATGGATTTTTTTGGTACTTTTTAAATATGTACCAAAGAATGTACCAAAAAACTTAGATTTTTGCAAATTATTTTGAAACGCTGTGAAACTAAAAAGTTGCTAGAAGCTTGATTTATAAGGGGTTGAAAGGTCTTTTTGGGATTGTTTGAAAACTATAGATGGTGCCGAAGGGGGGACTCGAACCCCCACATCTCTCGATACTCGATTTTGAGTCGAGCGCGTCTACCATTCCACCACTTCGGCATTGTGTAGTAAAGTAAGAGTGAAATTCTACACGCCAAAGCCTTAATCTTCCTCTTGTGTGGGGGTATTATCCGTTGGAACTCTATTTGCTTCTTAGTCTGAAAATACGCATCTGGAGGCCTCTCATGAGAGTCGGCACATTCACTATGTATCATGATTTCACTAGAAATCAAGAAAAAAGCATAAAATATTTAAATGATGTAAACAGACAGATATATAGCGGTACAAAAATAGAGTACGGCTATCAAGATACGAGCACATTTGTAAACACTCTTAGGCTAGATCAAGAGGAGTATACCCTTTCTCAGAATGCGCTTGGCGCAGATATGGCGAGACAGTTTGCTTCAAACTCAGACAATACGATGAATCAAATGGTAAAAACGCTTACCGAATTTAAAACAAAACTAATTAATGCAACAAGTGAATCCAACAGCACAACCGACAGAAGAGCAATAGCTCAAGAGCTTGTCGGGCTAAGACAACATATGATGAATCTTGCGAATACATCCATCAATGGGCAATATCTGTTTTCCGGCTCCGCTTTTGCCCAAAAGCCGATAGACGCTAGCGGAAACTATCAAGGAAATAGCGATGAAGTAAAATCTCTTATAAGCTCTGGGGTACAACTGCCTTTTAATATTGACGGCAATAGTCTTTTTCTTGGGTCCGACAATGACTATGCTAGAACCGTATCTACCAATGTGCCGAAAAAAAATATAACGCTACTGTACGACCAACCGCCAACTGACCGCTATATTACGGTAGATGATAAAATAAAAGATATGACCGGAAATAACGGAGACGGAGAAAAAAGCTATTTTTATGTTACGGGTACCCAATCTGACGGCACAAGCTTTAAACAACGAATAGATGTAAGCGCAGACTCCAAGATAAGCGACCTACTAGACAAAATCAAGGATACCTATAAGGGTAATGTAGATGTTACGCTCAATAACTATGGTGAAATAGAGGTAAAAGACCTGCAAAAGGGAAGTAGTAAGCTGCAATTTCACATGGTCGGAAGCGATAATAGCGGGGCTCTTACGAAAGCAACAACCGGGTTTACCTCCGGATCTACGGCCATGACGGTGCAAAGCTCGACAGGTATAGCCGTCGGTGATGTGCTCAATATCGAAGGGTTGGGGCAGGTGCAAGTAGCATCGATAACGGCTTCCGCTACAACACCGCTAAGCGATATTATAAACTATAAGCCGCCGCTTGGCGCATCACCGAAAGCAGAAGTAACCGAAGTTAGCATCAAAAAAGTCAACGCATCAAGCACTACGGCGGATGCGGGCGCAGCGCCATATTTGGCGGGAGCCACAAGCCTCAATGTGGCCTCCGCAACAGGTATGGCAGCAGGGGACGAGATAATTATAGGCGGTGAAAAATATACGATTTCATCTACGACTGCCGGGCCACCGGATACAATCAACCTATCATCAGGGCTAAAAGCAAATGTGGCAGCGGGAGATCCAGTGAGTATCGTTACGCCGCTAACAGATGTCGGAGCGCTAGCCTCTTCGGGACAAAGTGTTACAGAGTTTATGAAAAGCGGAATGGCGCCCTTAACCGTCGTAAATGCCCCGGCTTGGAATGACCAGTGGGATCATTCCACTTTTAACTTCAATGTAGAGTTTAAAAACAGACAAAGCGCCGCTAATGCACAACCTCAAGAGCTACTCACAAGTGTTTTGGGCGGCATACCTAGCGGCATTACGCTCAATGGTACAGCTCACGCTTTTAGCCTAACGACAAGCTCTACTATGCGAAATCTAGTAGACGAAATACAAGGAGCTCTTGATTCGGAATTTGGCGCAAACCAGTTTTCTACGACACTAGTAAGTGGAAAAATAGTCGTTAAAGATAAAAATATAGACCCTAAGTATACCGATACGCAGTCTTCACGGCTAAGAACAATGACGCTAAACGGAGATACTACCGTCGGCGTAAAGACATTTGCATCAATTAACGGCGTAGAGTCCGACAAGGTATACTTCAAAAAGGACGGCGCAATTTTGAGCTCTAATGTCTCGCAGGTTGTTAGCAGTACAAATGCGTACGCCAAGCCTACCGACACGCTACTCTCCACCTCTGGCTCCACGACAATGGTCGGCAAACAGCTAACAATGGAGATGACAAATGTGGACGGCAACAACCAAACCGTTACTATTGATTTTGCGGCGACAGGGGCGACATTTACAGTAGGGGCAAATAAATATAGCATACTAAATGCCGACTCTCCTCAAACGATAACAATGCCAAATGATGTAACATATAGGCAGCTAACAGATGTTATGAGCATGGTAATAGGCAATACGCTACCGTCATCCACTACCGTTGCGGCTCCTGGAGCGGCCATCGGGGCTACCAGTATTGATTTGGCTAGTGTGAGCGGTTATAGCGTTGGGGATAAGATAACAATAGGCAACGGAACAAGCTCATATACGATTGGTGCAATCGCAGGTACAACTCTTACGCTATCTCCGGCTCTAACGGCAGCCGCTACAACCGGAGCTATTGTTATGAGCGCAAAAGATTATAACAGTGCGGTAGACGCTGCCTCTAGAAAAGCTACGGTAAGTATAGATGACACCGGTAAAATAGTCGTGGAAGACAAGACACATTCTGCGACTAGAGCCAACCTCTCTATGTATGATTCTACTGCCGGCGTCGGTACAAATATGGGATACACTAAGTCCTCACAGATAAGCACTAATAGTTTGACGCTAAACTCAAACAACGCTCTAACGCTAGACGACCCGTATGTCTCCATATTTGACCAGTTACAAGCGGCGATAGACTCTGTAATATCCGGTAAAACAAGAGCGTCGGATAACGGTGATGACCCTAGAAATACAGGTATGCAAAACGCCATTTTGGCGATTGACCATATATTTGACCATGTGGTAAGAAAGCATACAGATATTGGAGCTGTGGGCAACTCGTTTCAGCTAAGCGTAGATAGGTCTACGACGCTAAAAATAAATGTCAAAACGGTTCGTTCGGAGGTGCTTGATACCGACATAGGCTCCGCATATCTAGAGCTAAATCAAAGAAGCATTAACTACCAAGCGCTGTTAGCAACCGTAAATAAAATAAACGGCCTAAGCCTTGTAAATTATATGTAATAGTGTAGTTTTGTTATAATGAGTCAAAAACACTCAAGGACGGCGTTATTTTACGAGATGTAGCATTTTTGGCGGGACTTGCCGTCTTGGCATTTTTGGCGTTTGCCACCATGATAGGCTCCGAGGCTTTGGTTGGAAGTTTTGGAGCTTCTTTTGCAACTAGAAATATCGAGTTATTCGGAGTGCTTGCGTATATCTATCCGCTTGCTCTCATCTATGCCTCATACAAGCTCTATAAAAATCCTACGGTGGATTTCAAAAGAGCCTCTTTTGCCGCTTCGGTATCTTTGCTTTTTATACTTTTTTTGATGCTTCAATCTATCGTATTTGAAGGCACAGAGTATAAAGGCATTATAGGTAAAGGTCTTGTTGACGGCGTAACGCCGATTATAGGAAGGGGCGGGTTTTGGATAATTTGGGCCTGTTCGTTTGTTTTGGCGCTTGCTTTAATGGCAGAAGAGGGCGTAGATAGGCTATTTCAAAAATTTATGCTTTTTGTTAAAACGCTCAAACCGTCCCTCTCTTTTGCAAACAAAACCAAAGAAGAACCAAAAGCCGTAAAGGCACATAAAAATCAGGAAGTGCAAATATCGGTCGATGAGCCGCCTTTTACTCCCGATACAGTAGAGACCGCTGTAGTAGACGAAAAACCAATAGTAGCAACAAAAGAAGAGGCTGTGCCGGTAGAAGAAGAGCCAAGAAAGCCAAAAAGAATCAAAAAAAACAGTTCAAGCGATGTAGAGATAGTAACGGAACTGGAAGAAAACAAAGCATTGATGGACGAGATAGAGCTAGGAGAGATAGGCAAACCAAAGGGATGGAAACTCCCTCTCTCTGAGTTTTTCGCAAAATCCCCACCGAAAAAAAATGAAGCAAACGAAGATGAGATAGACGAAAAAATCAAAGAGCTCATAGAAAAGCTACGAAGATTTAAGATAGAAGGCGATGTTATCCGTACTTATGCGGGGCCTGTCGTCACGACATTTGAGTTCAAACCAGCCGCACATATCAAAGTCTCCCGTATCCTGACTCTTCAAGACGATATAGCGATGGCTCTCAAAGCCCAAACCATCAGGATACAAGCTCCAATCCCCGGTAAAGATGTGGTGGGCATAGAGATACCCAACAAAGAGATAGAAACCATCTATATGCGTGAAATCATCGAAAGCGATATATTTAAAAAATCGATGTCACCTCTGACGCTCATTCTGGGCAAAGATATAGTCGGCAATCCTTTTGTCACCGACCTCAAAAAGCTTCCGCATCTGCTCATAGCGGGAACGACGGGAAGCGGTAAATCTGTGGGTATCAATGCGATGATACTCTCACTACTGTACAAAAACTCTCCAGACGAGCTAAAGGTTGTAATGATAGACCCGAAAATGCTTGAGTTTTCGATGTATGACGGCATTCCGCATCTACTCACACCGGTAATCACAAAGCCAAAACAGGCGATAAACGCTCTGGCAAATATGGTGCTTGAGATGGAGCGAAGATATTTGCTCATGAGTAAAACAAAGACCAAAAATATAGAAAACTTCAATGAAAAAGCGCACTCTGTAGGCGAAGAGAAACTGCCTTATATTGTCGTTATCATCGACGAGCTTGCCGACCTTATGATGACTAGCGGCAAGGAAGTGGAGCTAAGCATCGCCCGTCTTGCGCAGATGGCGAGGGCTTCGGGGATACATCTCATAGTCGCCACGCAACGCCCAAGCGTAGATGTCGTAACGGGGCTTATCAAGGCAAATCTACCATCCCGTGTGAGCTTCAAAGTCGGGCAAAAGATAGATAGCAAGGTCATTTTGGATCAAATGGGAGCGGAAAGTTTGCTTGGAAGGGGCGATATGCTCTTTACCCCTCCGGGAATGAGTGGCGTTGTGCGTCTGCATGCCCCATGGAGTTCTGAAGCTGAGATAGAAAAAGTTGTTGAGTTTTTAAAAGACCAAAGAGGGCCTGATTATGACGAGAGCTTTTTGATGGAAGCTTCACTAAAGGGCGACGGTGGTAGCGGCGAATATGATAGCGGTGAACTAGACGAGCTGTACGATGAGGCAAAAAATATAGTTCTAACCGAACGCAAGTCTTCGATTAGCTATATTCAAAGACGGCTTCAAATAGGCTATAACAGAGCCGCAAGAATAGTGGAGCAGTTAGAAGCGATGGGTGTTCTTTCTCAGGCAAACAACAAGGGAAATAGAGATATATTAAGCTGATAAATTTTGAGGGAGGCTACAAAAAGTGTCAACTCCAAACAATACGGAAAAAACATTCGCAGAAGATGAGATAATAGTCTCAAAGACGGACACAAAAGGGATTATTACTTACGGCAATGAGCTATTTATCAAGATGAGCGGCTATACTGAAGATGAGCTACTCGGTGCAAATCACAACATAATAAGGCATCCCGATATGCCAAAAATCGTATTTAAACTACTATGGGATACGGTGCAAGCCGGCAAAGAGATCTTTGCGTATGTCAAAAATATGTCAAAGGACGGAAGTTACTACTGGGTGCTTGCCAATGTTACTCCTAGCTATGACTTAAAAGGCAATATTATAGGGTACTACTCCGTTAGGCGAAAACCATCTCGTGAAGCGATAAACAAAATCGATCCGGTCTATCAAGCCCTTATAAACGCCGAAAAAACAGGCGGAATGAACGAAAGTATGAAACTAATCGATGCAACGCTAAGCTCGGTTGGCATGAGCTATGAAGAGTTTGCGTTATCTCTGTAATTTTATTTTAGGATTTGTTTTTTGAAAGGTTTTAATACAAAAGCTATTCATGTAGCCTACAACCAAAAAGACCCGTACGGCTCTCTTAATTTTCCGGTTTACGATAGCGCCGCTTTTGAGTTTGAAGATTCCGAGGAGATAGAAGCGGTATTTTCCGGACAAAAAGCCGGTTTTGCATACACAAGAGCGGGTAACCCGACGGTTGATTTTTTTGAGAGAAAATTAAAGAGCGTCTCAAAAGCCAAGTATGCCGTGGCTTTTGCTAGCGGTATGGCGGCTATTTCAAACACCGTTATGACGATATGCGCCTTAGGCGACAATATTATATCCTCAAGGTATCTGTTTGGACACACATACTCTCTTTTCACAAAAACACTTGCCGGATTTGGCGTAGAGACAAGAACGGCGGATTTTTGTGACCTAGAATCGGTCGAGAAGCTGATAGACAAAAATACTAGAGCCCTATTTTTTGAGACCGTTACAAATCCACAACTTGAAGTAGCAGATATAGCGGCCCTGCGAGAGATGGCAGATAGACACGGAATACTACTGATAGCAGATAGCACGATGACGCCGCCGTATCTTAGTGACGGAGAGGCGCTAGGATTTGATATAGAGGTTGTATCTACGACAAAGTTTTTCTCAGGCGGAGCCACCAGTATCGGCGGCGCCGTGCTTGATTACGGAGTATACGAGTGGGGCAAAAATCCAGCTTTAAAAGATTGGGCGCATAAGTTTGGCTCCGGAGCTTTTTTTAATCGCCTCAAAAAAGAGGTGTTTAGAAATTTTGGGGCGGCAATGAGCCCACACAACGCTTATCTTCAAAGCCTAGGTCTAGAAACCATGGCGCTTAGGGCTGATAAAGCTTGCATTAATGCGCTTTTGCTGGCCAAATGGCTCAAAAACCAAACAGATATTAAAAGCGTAAACTATCCAGGTCTAGAGGAGAGTAAGTTTTATAAGCTGGCATCTATGCAGTTTCGCTATCCTGGTTCTACTCTCACTTTTGATCTTGGAAGCAAAGAGGCGTGTTACGCTTTTATGGACTCTCTAAAAATCGCAAGGCGTTCGACAAATCTTTGCGATAATAAAACACTTGTCATCCATCCCCACTCAACAATTTACGCAGAGTATAACGAAGAGCAAAAAGCGGCGATGAGGATAAGCCCCGGAATGCTTAGAATATCTCTTGGAATAGAGGATTTTGAAGACATTGCAGATGATTTTTCACAGGCGCTAGGCGCTAATTTTATAAAAAACGGAGCATTCTAAATATGAGCTATTTCCCAAACTTTCCGACCTATCTAGGTGTTATGAAACAAAAAAGTGTAGAGAGAATAGAAAAAAACAGAAAAAAAATCAAAAAACTACTGAAAGAGCCGGATAAAACTTTTAACTCGTTTTTCTTGCCGCTTATTGAACTGGACGAAAAGCTAAGCTTTTGCACACAGCCGATATTTCATCTCAACGGCGTAAAAAACTCAAAAAAAACACAAAAAATAGTCAAAGAGATTTTACCGCTACTTAGCGAATACCACACCGAGCTCTCTCAAAACGAAGCTGTTTATGCGTCGCTAAAAGCGATATATGAATCCGAAAAAGAGTCGTTATCAAAAGAGCAAAAAACCGCACTTGAGCTTGAAATACAAGGTTTTGAACTTGAGGGCGTAGGAGTAGACAAAGCCGACAAGAAGAGAATAGGGGAGATAAACGAAGAGCTGAGCGGCTACGAAAACGACTTTAGCCAAAATGTCCTCGACGATACAAACGCCTATGAAATGATAGTGGATGAAGAGGCAGTTCGCGAGATGCCGCATTTTGAGAAAAGCTCCGCAAAAACAGAAAAAGGGTACAAGTTTACGCTACAGGGTCCAAGTTTTATCGCCTATATGACTTACGGCTCAGACAGGGCAAAAAGAGAGGAGCTCTACCGCGCCCATGTGACAAGAGGCTCAAAAAACGGTGAACTTATTACAAAGATTTTGGCACTGCGAGACGAAAAAGCAAAAATTTTGGGTTTTGACTCTTTCGCATCTTTGTCTCTTGCTACAAAAATGGCTGGTTCTCATGCGGAAGTTTTAGAATTTCTCGGCTCAATAGCTGCAAAGTCGAAGCCTGCCGGAGAAAAAGAGATAGAAGATTTGAAAGCATTTGCCGCAAAACACGGCGTTAGTGATATGCAAAGCTATGATAGCGCATATTTTGCCGAAAAACTTAGAAAAGAGGCTTTTGAGATAGATGAGGAGCACTTCAAGCAATACTTTGAGTTAAGCTCGGTTCTAAAAGGGATGTTTGAGTTTTTAAACAATCTATTCGGCGTGGAATTTCGCCAAGTTAAGGCAAAGATGTGGGACAAAAACGCATCGGCGTTTGACTTGTACGAAAAAGGGGAGCTAATCGGCAGGCTGTATATGGATCTTTGCGCAAGAAAAGACAAAAAAGGCGGCGCATGGATGGATAATTGGGAAAATGCACACATAGACCCAAAAGGCAAACAAAGCCTGCCTGTCGCATTTGTCGTCTGCAACTTTCCAAAACCAACCAAAAAAGAGCCCTCGCTTCTAAGACACTACGACATAGAGACGCTATTTCATGAAATGGGGCACGCACTTCACCACTTGCTGGCTAAAAATAGCGTTGCTTCGGTATCCGGCGTAAACGGAGTAATGTGGGATGTAGTTGAGTTTCCGTCTCAATTTTTGGAAAATTTTGCTTACAAAAAAGAGGTATTAAAACTTTTTTCTTTTCACTATAAAACCAAAAAGCCAATGAGCGATAATGATATAGAGCGGCTCAAAGCGGCTCGCAACTTCCACTCTGCGCTCGGTATGTTAAGACAGCTTGAGTTTGGGATTTTTGATATGAGAGTGCACGCAAGCCATACCGACGAAGCTGGCGCCGAAAAGATACTTGAAGAGGTCAGAAGAGAGGTAGCAGTAATGAATCCGCCGGAATATAACAAGTTTAAAAACTCGTTTTCACATATTTTTGCCGGAGGGTATGCGGCCGGATACTATAGCTACAAGTGGGCGGAAGTGCTGAGTGCAGATGCATTTTATGCCTTCACGGACTCAAACGGTGCGCTCGATTATTCAAAGGGCGAAAAACTAAGAGAGAGCGTCTTTGCAAAAGGCGGAGCCGAGGATATGAGGGATATTTTTAGAGAGTTTATGGGAAGAGACACCGATAGCTCTGCGCTTTTACGACTAAACGGCATAATATAGGCATAACGAAATGCAAAAAATAGAAGAGATAAGAAAAAAGCACGCCAAACTCAAAGATTACATAGAGGAGGCGGGACCTTTTTTCCGCCAAAAAGCGCACTATTCGTCTGACGAGCAGATAGCCTTTATTGTTGACTTTTATACCAACTTTATGAGTCTTATGCGGATATTTGAAGAAAACGAACCCTCGCCGGACGAGAAGCCTATATCCGTAAATATAGGCAAAACCGTGCTAACCAAAAAACTTGCCGAGCAAGAGTTTGATGCGGCAGTAAGCGTTATATACTTTAACCTCTCGAAAGAAGAGATACTCTCATTGGAAGATAGGGCAAAAGTCAACGGAAGCCCGAAAGATGCGCTAATACTTAGGCGTCTTTTTGAAAAATTTTTGAATGTGTAAGTAAACATTAAATCACCAATTCTTAACTAACTCATATAATAAATCAATAACAATCTTTTACATAATACTACAATCATAGTATTTATTAAAAAAACAACATATTTGACACTATTTTGTAATTTTATTTTAAGCTTAATTATACAATTATTAACCAACTTGATTATTGTAAAAAATTATAATAGTCATATTGAATAATAATCTTCAACAAAATGAATCCAAGATTATTATTCGCTTTGATTTGGCTTTTTATTGATTTCGTAAAACAAGCTTAACAAAAAGGATAGAAATGGCAAGAGTTGTTGTTTTGGGTGCCGGAGTCGCAGGGCATACGGCTGCTACTTTTGCAGCCAAATGGCTAGGAAAAGGGCATGAGGTCGTCGTAGTGACGCCTAATGCAAAATGGAATTGGATACCTTCCAATATCTGGGTCGGCGTAGGGCAAATGACAAAAGAAGATGTTACATTTGATTTGGCGCCGGTGTACGAAAAAGCCGGAATCACCTACAAACAAGCTAAAGCGATAAGTATCAATCCAGAAGGCGGCGCATCAAGCGATAAGCCTTTTGTGACCGTAGAGTATACAGGCCAAGGCAAAAACGGTCAAAGCGAAGAGATAACATACGATTATCTTCTTAACGCCACGGGACCAAAACTAAACTTTGGCGCCACTCCAGGACTAGGAGAGGGGTCACAACTCGGAAGCCATACGGTATCGGTATGTACCGCAGACCACGCCGAGCATGCGGCGCATGAGCTTCAAAAATGTATAGAGAAGATGAAAAAAGGCGAAAAACAGAAGTTTTTGATAGGCACGGGGCACGGTATGTGTACTTGTCAGGGCGCCGCTTTTGAATATATTTTCAATGTGGACCATGAGATTCGTAAAGCAGGCGTTAGAGACAAAGCCGAAATAAAATGGATTTCAAATGAATCGTTTTTGGGTGATTTCGGCATGGGCGGACTTCATATGAAAGTCGGCGGTTATGTCGTAAGCTCTAGAATCTTTACGGAGTCTCTTTTTGCGGAGAGAGATGTGGACTATATCCTTGGCGCTCATGTAAATAAGGTAGAAGCCGGAAAAGTAAGCTATGAGCAGCTGGATGGCACAATGAGCGAGGAGACATTTGATTTTTCAATGCTTATTCCGCCATTTGCAGGACAAGGACTAAAAGCTTACAACAAAGCGGGTGAGGATATTACTGATCAGATATTTGCGCCGAACGGCTTTATGAAAGTGGATGCCGACTATACGCCAAAACCGTACGCAGAGTGGAAAGCGTCCGATTGGCCTAGAAAATACCAAAATCCGACATACAAAAATATATTTGCAGCCGGAATCGCTTTTGCGCCTCCGCATATCATCTCAAAACCGATGAAGTCGCCTAACGGCACCGTAATCAACCCGACTCCTCCAAGAACAGGTATGCCAAGCGGTATCATTGGAAAAGCGGTAGCTCACAGTATATGCGACCTAATCACAAAAGGGGCAAACGCTCATCTACATGAGGCCTCTATGGCGGAAATGGGAGCGGCGTGTGTGGCTTCTGCCGGAAAAGGCTGGCTTGACGGTCAAGCTGCGGCAATGACGGTATATCCGGTTGTTCCAAACTTTGATAAATATCCGGGAACGGGTAGGGATACGGACTACACATTTGGTGAAATAGGTCTTGCTGGTCACTGGATTAAGCATATCTTACATTATATGTTTCTTTACAAAGCGAAGCTCAAACCAGGCTGGACGCTAATTCCAGAATAAAAAGAAGGAGAAAAAAATGGCAAAAGTAGAAGAAGTAAACTTCGGTAAAAATGAAAAATTTAACACGGCTATGATTCCCGGCAAAACGGCAAGATTTCTTAGAACTTGCAAAATTTGGCAGCTTATTAGATTTGTTGCGATAAATCTAAAAATGCTTGTTGTGGTAAGCAAAAGCCACTAAAACTTTTTACCCGGCTTTTGCCGGGTAACTTTCGAAAGCCCAATAAATGCAAAAAGATATAATCAAATACCCAGACCCAACCGTCAAGCTTATTAGCGCAAATGTTCGTTTCTTTAACGACGAGCTTCAAGGCTGGATTAGCGACATGATAGACACCATGAAAGCGCATGACATCGAGGCTCTTAGCGCCATTCTCATAGGCGTTCAATACAATATCATCGTAATTAAAGAAAATAACATTTATACGCCCTATATAAACGCAAGAATCATAAAACATAGCGGCAAAGCTACGGCAACGGAGCGAAGCTTATACTATAAGGGCATAAGCGTGGATGTCGATAGGTATGAGAGAATTACAATTATATACGAAGATATGCGAGGCGAAGCTCATCATAAAGATTTGGAGGGCGAAGCGGCGAGGGTATTGCAGCATCAGCTTGATTATAGCTTTGGAAGCACCTTTGTGGACAGAGTAGATAATGGCGTAAAACAGCAAATCAACGACTACCTAAAATTCGGGCTTGTAAAAGATAGTAGCAGCGGCTCTTGTCCTACTATTTTTTACAGGGAATATATCAAAAAAACAGCTAAATATCTAATATTGGGAATTATCGTAACATTCATTATTCCGTTTTTTTCTCACGGTTCAAAAGAATATATATACGCAATCGAAAAATATGCAATTTGGCTGGTTCCGATTTTAATCGTAGTTTATTTTTTCTATGCGCAATACGAGGCCAAAAAATACAAACAGTGCACAAGTTGTCAAGTCGGTAATATAATAGGTTCGATGTTTATTTTGGCGTTGCAATTTATCGTTGCCTTAGTAGGAGTTTTTATCTGGATGAAACCGTAAAAAAAGTCTTCTACCGACTGCTTTGAATATGGCTAATTATGCTACAATTTAGACTTCAGAATTATCGTATTTTATAATTACATTTATTATTCGTAGTAATTATTACGATTTTTTATTTTTTATTTTAAAGGAGAAAAGCTTGATTAGATTTGTTTTAGCTGTTGCGTTGCCTGCTTTGTTGCTTGCAAAACAATACGAATTTAAAGAAATATTACAAAAAACTCTACAGAGCAATAAAGAGATTCAAGCCAAGCGATTAAATATAGATATTGCAAAAGAACAACTAAACGCGGCGCAAGGCATGAACCTAGGTAAAGTGGTAGTCTCTGAGACATATATGAATACAAACAATCCAATGTATGTTTTCGCCTCCAAACTAGGAAGCAGAAAGGCAACATTTGCCGATTTTGGTTTTGCAGCGTTTGATATGACAAATCCAAATTTGCTAAATGTTGTGCCAAAAGATTTGAATAAACCAAAATCAATAGAGAATTTCGATACTTCTATTAGCTACGAACTGCCTATCTTTACAGGCTTTAAACTATATCACGCAAGACAAATGGCGGCGCTTCAGGTAAAAGCCAACGAGATTAAGTTCCAAAGAGATGAAAAGCTTCTTGCAAAAGAGACTCTAAGCGCCTACAATGGAGCGGTTGCTGCAAAATACTTTATAGAGGCTGCAAAAAAAGGCAAGGAGACAACGAGTAGCTTTGTAAAGCTGGCGGGTGATTTTCTAGATGCCGGAATGGTGGTAAAATCAGATAAGTTGCAGGCCGAGAGTTATGATGCACAAGTCAATGCAAAACTTATAGAGGCTAACAACGCATATCAACTAGCCTTAGCGTACCTTAGATTTTTAAGCTCAGATGAGACTATCACGGATGTCGGCGCTTTTGAAAATGTAACAGTTCTTACAAAAGAGAGCCTACAAACACTAAAACAAGACGCTCTTTTAAATCGTGAAGACTTCAAATGGATGGATTACAATCTCAAAACCATGCACAATAAAGTCGGTTTTGAAAGCGCCGATCAGTGGCCGATGATAGGGCTTCAAGCCAAATACGGTTTTAGTGACGATAGAATAACTACGAATAACGAAAAAAGCTACTATCTTGTCGGCGTGGGTCTGAACTATACGCTATTTGACGGCGGTAAAACAAGAGCAGATGCACAAAAAGCAAAAGTCGAATATCTACAGACAAAAAACTACTATGAATATATGAGAGACGGAATAGCCCTTGATGTTGAGAAAAATTTTCTGACATATCAAGCCAAAAAAGCGGTTATTATCGAAAAACAAAAAAGCAAAGAGTTCTCAGAAGAGGTTGTCGGACATACGACAGAGATGTACAAAAACGGTCTAACCCCGATGGCAAACTTGCTACTAAAAGAGGCTGATGCCGCAAAAGCAAGGGCAGAGCTAATACAGGCAAAATATGATGAAGCGATGGCGGCGGCCGAGCTTAGATTGGCGCTAGGAATGAAATTTGTAGAAAAGGACGGAGAATGAAAAAACCAGTTTTATTGCTTTTGAGCGCCATGGCTTCTATCGCCTTGGCGGGTTCTAATTATAAGATAGGAGAGGCAAAAGCTATCAACGGCGGCGGCGGCAAAGAGTTTGTCGGCGTTTTATACTCTCCTACCGAGACGATGGTATCCACTAGAATGATGGGATATATCAAAAGAATAGCGGTCGAAGAGGGCGACAAAATCAAAAAAGGGCAGCTGCTTTTTGAGGTAGACCCTGCCGATATAGATGCCGGAAAAAGAATGGCGGATGCGGGCGCCATGCAGGCAAAACTAGCGTATGATGACGCAAAAAGAGACTACGATAGATTTCAGACCCTCTATGAAAAAGGTGCGGTACCGCTTAGAGATTTGGAAAAAATGAAGCTCAATATGCAGATGCGAGAGCAGAGTATGCAGATGGCAAAAGAGGGGCAAAATCAAGCTAGCGAGCAGTACAAATATACAACAGTACGCTCAACGGTAAACGGTGTGGTTGTACGAAAAATGGCAAATGTATCGGAAATGGCGCTTCCCGGTCACCCTGTTTTAATAGTGTCAGGTTCCGATAATCTTAGAATCAATGTGACGCTACCGGAGCAAGACGCAGGCAAAATAAAACCAGGCGCAACCGCCATGGTAGTCGTTCCTTCAGCCAACAAAAAAAGCGATGCAACCGTAATATCCGTAACACCTGCCGCCGATATGGCTACGCACTCTTTTAGCGTTAGGGCAAGCATAAAAGACCAAGCTGGGCTAATTCCGGGTATGTACGCAAAACTTTTGGTAGCCTCAAGCGACAAAAGCGGCGGCGTATCAATACTTCCAAGTATGCTGACAAGCAGAGGCGGGATAAAAGGTGTATTTGCGGTGGAAGCTGGAAAAGTAAAATTCTATCCGGTTAGAGTAGTTAGAGCGTTAAACGATCAGGTTCAAGTCGAGGGCGTCAAAGTAGGCGCAAAAGTTATAGAGTATCCAAAGGCTGACCTAGTTGACGGCCAGGCGATAAATTAGGAAAGCCAAGATGCATAAAAAACAAGAAAAAATAGAGTGCGAAAATCCGCTTGCGCTAAAAGAAATAGCAAAAATCGAAGAAGAGCTATCGTTAAATAGCGCCGGAAAACTTGCTAGAAAGTTTCTATTTAGTCCTATAACGGCGATTATCGCTATGTTTATCATTCTGGTGGGCGTAATTGCCGTATCATTTACGCCAAGAGAAGAAAATCCACAGATAGATGTACCTAGCGGCAGTGTAATAGTCGCATATCCGGGAGCCACACCGGAGGAGGTGCAAAATATCATAGTCAACCCTCTTCAAAGAAAACTCAACGAAATGACAGAGGTTGACCATATCTACGGTATGGCTTTTGAAAACTTCGGAGTCGTCACGGTAGCTTTCAAAGTGGGCGAAAACAAAGAAAAATCTCTGGTAAAGCTCTACGATAGAGTTATGCAAAATATGGATATTTTGCCAAAAGAGGCTATGTCTCCACTGGTAAAACCTGTAGACATCGATGAGGTGCCGATACTAACACTTGCGCTTTCAAGCTCAAAATATAACGACACGGATCTGTACAGAATGGCGCAAAGGCTGATTGAGCCTCTATCCGTTGTGCCAAATGTATCAGTGCTCGGCATCAAAGGCGGTCACAAAAAGCAGTTTAATATCAAAATGAACTCAGCGCAACTCGCCGGATACAATATAGCTCCAGGTCAAATAGCAATGGCGCTCGGCGGCGCTTCAAAAAGCTACCCGCTAGGCAATTTCGAGGGGGATAAGTTCTCTCTCTCTGCTTCATTTTCCGGTTTTATAAACTCCGTTGATGATCTAAAAAATATTCTTGTCGCAAACTACCAAGGCAGACCTATCTATCTAAAAGATATAGCCGAAATAGAAGACGGTATAAACGCTCAAGAAAAACAGGAAACAACGATTACGCCGGGACTTGCCTTTAAAGGCGAGACTAGTTTTGGCAAAAACAAAGTAGGGCAGGTAACGCTCTATTTGGCAAAAAAACGAAGCACAAATGCGGTATTTGTAGCCGAAGATGTAATGAAAAAAATAGAGGAGCTAAAATCTACGCTTCCCGCCGGAGTTGATATTATTACGACTAGAAACGATGGACACAAGGCGGATGAGGCTGTAAATGAGCTAATTTTCCATATTTTTATCTCTATTGCGATTATAGTCATTCTGCTCATTTTTACATTGGGTTGGAAAGAGGCTTTGATAGTCGCCTTTACCGTGCCGCTTATTTTGGCGATAACGCTCTTTATAGGCATGCTTGTCGGACAGACCATCAATAGAATCACCCTCTTTGCGCTTATTTTGGCGCTTGGGCTATTGGTCGACTCTGCTATCGTCGTTATCGAAAATATTCACAGACACTTTGCGATGGCAAAAGAGCCGAGAGATGAGGCGGCAGTCAGAGCAACAAACGAAATAGGCAATCCGACAAATGTTGCCACAATTGCCGTTATATTTGCATTCTTGCCGATGATGTTTGTTACGGGAATGATGGGTCCTTATATGCGTCCGATTCCGTTCAATGTGCCCGTTGCGATGCTAGCCTCGCTTGCTATAGCGTATATGTTTACACCGTGGTTGGCGCTTAAGTTTTTAAAACACGATAGCCATGCCGAACCGTTTGATCTGAAAAAGACAAAAATCTACGGTTTTTATCAACAATATGTAAGACCTATGCTTCAAGTTCGTTCAAAACGATACTCATTTATGGGCGGAATTATTATTTTATTCTTTATTTCGCTTACTTTGCCGGTTTTTCACTTGGTGTTATTCAAAATGCTACCGAGCGGCAATAACAATACATTCAATATCACGATAGATTTGCCTACAGGTTCCTCTATAGAGCAGACCAAAAAGACGGCGCAATGCGTTGAAAATATTTTGGCAAAAGAGGTTGAAGTCGCCGATTATGAGACATTTACCGGAATGACCGGAGTCATAGACTTTAACGGACTTCTTCGCGGAACGGGAATGAAAAAAGGGGACAATGTAGCTGAAATCAGGGTAAATCTAAAAGATAAAAACGATAGAAATGAGCAATCAGCACCGATGGTAGGTCGCATGAGACCGATTATTCAAGGGCAATGCCAATCTATCGCAGACGCCAAGATAAAACTCGTAGAAGACCCTCCGGGGCCTCCGGTCGTAGCCACGATGGTAACGGAGATATTCGGCGGCGATTATGAGGGCAGAATGCGTCTTGCCGAGGGTATCAAAAAGCTTTACCATAAGACAGATGGTATCGTTGATATAGATATATTCGCAGACGATGCAGTAATGAAATACTCGATAGTGCCGGATAGACAAAAGGCGGCTCTAAGTGGAATTACAACAGAGCAGATAGCACAAACTTTGGCTATGTCTATGGGCGGAGCCGTTGTGAGCGTAGCGCATCTGCCTGATGAAAAAGAGCAGGTAGGTATTTTTGTAAGATTCGATAAAGAGAGTAGAAACTCTCCAGAGGATTTGGCAAATATCAAGCTTATGTCTATGGCGACCGGAAGAATGGTGCCGCTCTCCGAGGTGACCAAAGTGACGATGATTCCAAGAGAGGGCGTTGTTACCAGTAAAGACCTAAGAGAGATTACGATGGTAACCGGCGAGATGAACAAAAGAGGCTCCGTATACGCTCTTGCCGACGCTTGGTCTGAACTAAAAAATAATAAGTTTTTAGAGGGGTATACCTTCAGCTACGACGGCAATCCACGACTAGCGCTAAAAGCAAAAGACAATAAGACCGGTGAAGTATATGATATAAAATGGGGCGGCGAATGGGATATTACATTTGATGTATTTAGGGATCTTGGCGGCGCATTCGGTATCGCCGTAGTCCTTATCTACCTTTTGATGGTCGTATATTACGGCAACTTCGGAATTCCAGGTATCGTTTTGTCGACTATTCCGCTTACATTTATCGGTGTGCTTTTCGGGCATTTTATTATGAATTTTGCAATGCCTACTTATTTTACGGCTACCAGTATGATAGGCTTTATTGCGCTTGCCGGTATCGTCGTAAGAAATGCATTGCTGCTTATCGACTTTACCATTGATCTGTTGCGCTCCGGAATGTCGCTTGAAGATGCCGTCATAGAGGCTGCCGCTACTAGATTTAAGCCTATTTTATTGACCGCTTTGGCTATTATTTTGGCCTCCACCGTCATCGTCATAGATCCGGTATGGCAAGGTCTTGCGGTCTCTTTGATCTTTGGCGTTTTGGTCTCTACGGTATTGACGCTTGTCGTCATTCCTCTGCTATTCTGGAGATTTGTTAGAAGAAAAGGGCTACATAAAGTATTAGGAACAAATCCCGACCAGGTCGGACTAGAGCATCTTGAACCGAAGCTATAATCGTAAAATTTACGATAGCTTCGTTATAATTTATAATTAATAATTAAATAAAAAAGGTAGTTGCATGGCATATTCAATGGGTGACCTTAAAAAAGGTCTCAAAATAGAACTCGAAGGCATCCCATATAGGGTTGTAGAGTATCAACATGTAAAACCTGGCAAGGGCGCAGCTTTTGTAAGGGCAAAAATCAAATCTCTTATAGACGGAAGAGTACTAGAAAAGACATTCCACGCAGGCGATAAAGCGGATGAGCCGAATCTGGAGCAAAGAGTAATGAACTTCTCATACTCCGATGATGATTATATGCACTTTATCGAGCAAGAGACATTTGAAATGTACCCGCTTACGCATGACCAAGTAGGCGACGCAAAAGACTATATTATCGACTCTACGGAAGTGGAAGTACTTTTCCATAACGGTAAGCCTATTACGGTTGATGTACCTGCCGTAGTTGAGCTACTGGTAGTAGAGACGCCGCCAAACTTCAAAGGCGATACTACAAGCGGAAGCAGAAAACCTGCAAAACTTGAAACAGGTGTTACCGTGCAAGTTCCTTACCATGTTCTTGAGGGCGATAAAGTAAGAGTTGATACAAAAACAGGCGACTACCTAGACAAAGTAAAATAAAACACCGCAATCACACCCGCTACGGCGGGTTCTCTTCTTAACTCCAAAATATATCCAACCAAATACTCCTTATAAGTTTTTAAATTGCTATAATTAGAAAATGAAGAAAATACTCCTTATATTCCTATCGGTATTAACACTTTTCGCAGCGCAAGCCACAGCGCCAAAAAGCGTCACTTTACAACTCAAATGGAATCACCAGTTTCAATTTGCAGGATACTACGCCGCCAAGGAGAAAGGGTTTTATAAAGATGTAGGGCTAGATGTCCGCTTTCGCCAAATCAAAGAGACAAAAGATAGCTACGGAGATGTTTTGCATGGAAAGGCTGAGTTTGGCATATATACCAGCGAGCTTTTACTGCGCTATCATAGAGGGGATCCGGTAGTAGCCTTAGGCGCTATATTCCAACACTCTCCATTCGCCTTAATGACACTGCAAAATAGCAATCTATCATCTATGCAAAGCCTGAGGGATAAAAAAATAATGCTAGAGCACGGCTCGGCAGAACTGGAAGCATACTTCAAAAGAGAGGGTATCAAGCTTAACCAGAAAAATATCATAGAGCATACAAACACCCCAAAAGCGCTACTGGATAAAAGCGTGGATGCTATGTCCGTATATGTTACCGATGAGCCTTATTATCTTGGCAAACAAAAGGCGAAATATCGTCTTTTTTATCCAAAAAGCGTCGGGATAGATTTTTACGGGGATATACTTTTTACGACTCAAAGTTTTGCAAAAAACAACCCCGAATTGGTAGAAAACTTCAAAAAAGCATCTATGAAAGGCTGGGAGTATGCGCTTTCGCATCCGGATGAGATTAGCGAGATTATTTTAAGGCACTACAATACGGAAAACAAAACAAAAGAACAACTCCTATTTGAAGCCTCGCAGATGCAAAAACTTATTAAGAGTGACACCGTAGAACTTGGATACTTGTATCCCTGGAGGCTCACACAGATACTTGGCGTTTACGAGGAGCTCGGCATGGCTCAACATGACGGCAAACAGCCGTTAAACGACTTTATTCTAGAAAACTACCTTCAAAAAATACGCTCCGAACATCTTACGCTAACCGATAAAGAAAAGGCATACTTAGCGGAAAAAGGCGAAATAAAAGTATGTGTAGACCCTGATTGGCTACCGCTAGAGCGACTAACAAATAGCGGTACTCACGAGGGTATAGCCGCTGATATGCTAAAAATACTTTCCGAAAGGCTAAAAATAAAAATTAGCGTAGTGCCGACAAAAAATTGGGAAGAGTCTTTGCAAAAAGCAAAAAACAGAGAGTGTGATATGTTGTCTATGGCAATGGAGACACAACAAAGACAGAACTTTTTTACATTTACAAAGCCGTATTTCTCATCTCCGCTAGCCTTGGTCACAAAAGATGATAAGCAGTTCATCGGCAACTCTTCGGACGCCTTCGAACAACCACTTGCTATCGTAAAAGAATACGCCATTGTCGATATTTTAAAGAAAAAATACCCAAATGCTCATTTTGTCGAGGTAAAAAATCGCAATGAAGGACTAAAAAAGGTGGCTGACGGTTTTGTATACGGCTATATTGATGCTCTATCGGCTATCAGCTACGCTTTGGGCAAAGAGGGGTGGAATGGACTTAAAGTATCTGCTCGATTTGACGAGCGATTTGAGCTTGGCGCTGCCGTACGAAATGATGATCAACCATTGGTAAGCATAGTAGAAAAAGGGTTGCAAAGCATAACTCAAACCGAAAAAGATGCTATCTTAAACAAATGGTTTAGCGTCGTAGTAGAAGAGGGGGTAAGTTATGAAACCGTCCTAAAAGGGCTTGTTGCGATATTGATAGTAGTGTTTTTGCTCTATTATAAAAATGTAATTTTAGAGAAAAGAGTTAATGAAGAGACAAAAAAACGGCTTGCAGGGGAACAGCTGATAACGGAGCGCTCAAAAATGGCGCAAATCGGCGAACTGCTAGACATGATGGCGCACCAATGGAAGCAGCCGCTTACTGCCATCTCTTTGACAATGAGCGAAATAGCTATGGCAAATGAGTATAACGAGCTAACAAATGAGCTTCTTTTGAGCTCCAAAAAAAGCGTAAACGATAGAATATCTTTTCTAGTAAAAATGCTAGACGACACGAGAGGTTTTCTAAATCCAAATCAAAAAGAGAGTCTGTTTAATGTAGGAGAAGCAACAAAAGATATGCTTGGTATTTTGCAGTGTGTTTTCAAGGAACTAAACATAGAAATTAACGCAAAAATAGATACTGATATTTGGCTAGAAGGATCAAAAAACTCATTCCAAAACATCATACTAAGTATTATCAGCAACTCCAAAGATGTATTTCAACAAAACCATACCGACTCTCCAAAAATAGATATAGAGTTAGCAAAAGAAAACGGCAAGGCGATACTTGCGATAACAGATAACGGCGGCGGGATAGATACGGCAAATTTAGACAAAATATTTGATTACCGCTTTACGACAAAAGCAAACAGTGGCGGCACAGGCGTAGGACTCCACCTTGTAAAACTAATAGTTACCGAAAAACTAGGCGGAAAAATAGAGGCTTATAATACAAATAACGGGGTTTGTTTTAAAATGGTATTTAGTGGATTACATTAAGCTTATATCCATGCCCCACTAGCGTATCTATGGCATCTGTTCCAAGCTTTTTACGCATCTTTAGAAGTAAATTTTTTATGGCGCTCGGGCTTATCTGCTCACCGCCCCAGAGGGTGTTTATTATACTCTCTTGATGCAGCGTCGTATCTTGAGATTTGAGAAACAGCGATAGCAGTCTCGACTCCTGCGGGGTAAGCTTGCTCGTTTTATTTTCTATCGTAACTATTTTTGTCGATAAATTTACTTTTGCGCCGCCTTTTAGGAATATATCATCGGATGTTTTTTGCTCTAACTTTTGGACGCATTTTTGCAAACTATCCAAACAACCCTCAAATGTAAAAGGCTTAATCATATATCCATCGGCGCTTACAGGGATTGTCTTCATAAATGTCTGTGGGTCACTATGGGCGCTCATAAACAAAATAGGAATTTTCAAATCCTGTTCTCTAATCAGTTTTACCAGCTCTATCCCGCTCATTTTTGGGAGATAAATATCAGTAATAATTATATCCGGTAGCCGTCTATTCCACTCTTTTAGTCCGTCCTCGGCGCTTGAGGCTATATAAACCTCCCTAAAAAGCATGCCCAAGCATCTAACAAACGACTCCCTAATGAGCTCATCATCTTCCACCACAAGAATAGTATATTTTTTAAATTGAATCACCCTAGATACTCTTTTTATTTTTAGTTGCAAAATATAGCGAAAAAAACCTCAAAAAGTGACCAAAGTCACTAAATAACGGTGATAATATAGATATATCGGCGAGCATAAAGTGACTTGATTTTAATATAATCTCGTATTACAACCATATAAAGGTCAAAAATATGCTTGCGAAAGAGTATTACAATTTTAAAAAATCGCTTGATGAAAAAGGAATTATGTTTTCTTTTAGCGGTTTCGTATCTGATGGCATACTATTTGCCCTAGGCGAATCATTAAAACAAAAAATGACGCTTGACGCTACGGATCCAAATACGACAAAAAAAGTATTTTCCGTATTCGTAGAACAGGTTCAAAACATTATCCGCTACTCCGCCGAGAGAGTGGAGGGCGAAATACCTACAAAAGTGGAACTTGGAAGCGGTACGATAACGGTCGGATATGAGGGTGATAAATTTTTTGTTGTCTGCTCAAATACGGTAGATAACTCCGATGTGGAGCTCTTAAGACAGAGGCTTGAAATTGTAAGAGGCCTCGATAAAGAGGGACTTAAAGCATACTATAGAGAAAAACTAAAAGAGCCGCCGGAGGAACAAAGTAAGGGCGCTACTATCGGCATTATTGAGATAGCCAAAAGAGCGAGTGAGCCTATTGAATTTGATTTTGAGCCGATGATAGACGGCGATACGACATTTTTTTGCTTAAAAGCATACATTTAAAGAGGGGGGGGGAATATGGAAAAAATCGTAAGAGAAGCGACCGATAGAACGCCCGCTGTTTTGTTTGATTTTGAAAGCGGTGTGTTTAGTATGAAAGGGGAGTCGTATCCGGAAGATGCATCCGCCTTTTTTGGACCGCTACATCAAGCGCTAGAGGAGTTTTTGGCAAGCGAATTTGACGCTCTGGTTGTATTTGATGTGGAGTTTGCTTATTTTAATAGCTCCAGCGCAAAAGTGTTGATGAATCTTTTTCAGCTCCTAGAAGACGCCGCCGAAAATATGGGTAAAAAAACGGTTATCAATTGGCATTACAACGAGGATGACGATACGATGCTAGAGTTTGGCGAAGATTTTGCCTCCGATATGGAACACGCTACTTTCAATCTCTGTCTGCTAGGCTAAACATGCTTAATGATGCAAAATCTAACGATTTTAGTATCTTTGACAATGAAGAGAGGGTAATCAAACAAGCCGAAGAGCTTGCAAGCAGTTTTGACGAACATGCAAAGCTAGTGCACGAAAATATGCAAAGCTTAGCAATCGGCTACCGCAGAAGTTTTAGAGAGCAACAACGACTAATCAGACTAAGCGACCGCCAACAAGGACAACTTAGAAATATTACTATCGAACTGCAAGGGGCAAATAGTAGACTTGAAGAGCAAGCAACGAGACTTGCCGAACTAAACGCTGCCCTCGAAGAAGAGATAAAACAAAAAAAAACTACTAGAGGCGGAGCTAAGAGCGATAGCTACGACCGACGCCCTAACAGGGGTATATACTAGACGCCAACTAATAGAGTTTGGCGAAAATGAAATTAAACGATTTTTACGCACCAAACGCCCACTGTGTATTTTGATGCTTGACATAGACCATTTCAAAAATATCAACGATACGCACGGACATGCGGCAGGGGACACCGCTCTTAAATGTTTTACGACAATCTGCCAAGAGTCCATCCGCACGACGGATATTTTGGGGCGCATAGGCGGTGAGGAGTTTGTCGTAATAATGCCTGAGTCACAGAGTAACGAAGCTTTTGAGGTTGCAGAGAGAATCAGAAAAAATGTAGAAGCCAAAGAGTTTTTGATAGAGGATTTTGGTTTATCTCTAAAGGTTACGGTTAGCATAGGGGCTTATAGCGCCGTTGATACGGACAGCTCGTTTGAGCAAATCATGATAAAGGCGGATAACGCTCTTTATGAAGCAAAAAGAGGAGGAAGAAATAGTGTTATTGTTTATAAAGAGGTTATTTAGCGCAATTTTTGTTTTTTCTATTTTTACGGCAACGCTTTTTGCGGATGTAAAGACCGTCAAGATAGGCGTATTGGCACACAGGGGCGAGGCAGTAGCCAAAACAATGTGGCAACCGACGATGAATTATCTAAGCGAAAGCATTGCCGGATACAAATTTGAGCTTGTACCTCTTGATTTTAAAAAACTATACGATGCCGTCGGCAAAAAAGAAGTTGATTTTGTCGTAGTAAACACCGGGCAATATATAGAGCTTGAAGCATCGTACGGTATCAGCCGTATAGCCACACTAACAAACCATGGTCCAGACGGCTGCTTATGCAATCGTTTCGGCGGCGTATTTTTGACAAAAGCGGACAGCAAAATAAAAACCTTGGAAGAGCTGAAAGGCAAAACACTATTGTCCGTAGATAAAACATCATTCGGCGGCTGGCTAATGCAGCTTAGAGAGATGAAAGATGCAGGCATAGATGCAGAAAGTGATTTGACGGTAAAAACGCTGGGCGACCATGAAAAAGTGGTGCTTGGAGTATTAAAAGGCGAGGGTGACGCAGGGGCTATAAGAACTGATATATTGGAGAGAATGGCGAAAGAGGGCAAGATAGAGCTCAAAAATATCAAAATTCTAAATTCGCAAGGCGCCGATAAAAAATTTCCGTATTTGAGGAGCACAAGACTCTATCCGGAGTGGCCATTTAGCAAGTTAAAAGACACGGATGAGCAGCTGGCTCAGTTTGTAGCCATCGCCCTGCTTGAGATGCCGGAAGACAGCACAGCAGCAAAAGCGGCAAAAATAAAAGGGTGGTCTGTTCCGGCAGACTACAATCCAGTGCATGAGCTTTACAGAGATTTAAAGATAGGACCGTACAAGGATTTAGGAAAGTTCAATTTAACGGATGTGCTAAAAAAATATTGGTTTGTTATACTAATAGTTCTTGCATTTATGGCGCATCTAATAGGCTCGTTAAGACAGGTGAGGGCGCAGCAGTTACAGCTTCAAAAAGAAAAGGCCGCTTTGGATGAAGCGCACGCAAAACTGGATCATGCAAACTCTCTCGTTATGGAGAGTATAGGGTATGCCAGAAAAATACAAGAGGCCTCCTTGCCGGACAAACATGCGCTAGACGGTGCAATAGCAGATATTTTCGTATGCTGGGAGCCTTTGCATGTTGTCGGCGGCGATTATTTTTGGATTGAAAGGCGAGATAATAAATGCTTTATAGTAGTTATAGACTGCACAGGGCACGGGGTACCGGGCGCATTTATGACTATGGTTGCCTCTGCGGCGCTTCATAGGGCTATTCATGATCTAAAAATAAGCAACCCGTCCGAACTTCTATCGGCTATTGATGAAAGAGTGCGAACAAAGCTTCGACAAGACTATCCGGATACCGACTCCGACGACGGACTGGACTGTGCTATCTGCGTCTACGAAACAGATACGCAAACCTTAACATACGCAGGCGCCAATCTACCGCTTATCTATGTCAAAAACGGCTCGCTTGAAGAGATTAGACCCACTAGAGCAAGCCTAGGATATAGAAGCATAAGACCGAAAAATCCGTTTGAAAACCATACGATAAAAGTAGAGGCGGGGATGTCGTTTTATATGCTTACAGACGGTATTCCTGACCATATGGGCGGCGCACCAAAAAGACTACTCGGACGCAAAAGGCTTGGAGATATTATTCTGCAAAATCAAAGCCTAAATATGAATGAGCAAATGGCTCGAATAGAAGAAGCGCTGATGGAGTATAGGGCAGGGGAGCCTAGAAGAGATGATATGACACTTATAGGCTTTAGACCGCTGTAGCAAAACCTTTTGCACGGGTCTTGTCGGCCTGTGCAAACAAGTACTTTTTAGATGTCGATTTGTTCCGGTTTTAGCTCTTTTTCTCCATACTCCATATGAAGCTTCTGCTCATAAAAGAATTTGACCAACTCTCCATCCAACTCTCCATCCTTAACCATGAAACCAATTATTTTTGCTACTTCGCTTAGTTTTTTGGCGTCTTTATATGGACGGTCTGAGGCGGTAAGCGCTTCAAATATGTCGGCAAGAGCTAGTATTCTGGATTCTAGGCTTAACTGTTCTGCGGTAAGTCCTTGTGGGTAGCCTTTGCCGTTTAGCTTTTCGTGGTGACTTCCGGCTATCTCCGGCACACGGCGAAGTTTTTTTGGAAATGGCAGCTGATCTAGCATCTCTTTGCTCATTCTGGCGTGGTCGTTTATCTTTTGTCTCTCATCCTCGGTTAGTGTGCCTTTTCGAATTGTGATATTCATGACCTCATCTTCGCTAAGAAGCGGTTTTTCGATGCCACACTCGTTCCATTTTTTTTCTGCTATCGAATGGACTCTTGCTATTTTTTCATCCGCCATAAATTCGCCGCCGATGTTGGCAACCTCTAAAAAGCTTATGTCATCATCTAGTATCGCTATTTGACTCTCATATTCAGCCTCCAAAAAGGCTATTTCGTCACTTTTACCCTCTTTTTCCAAAGCCTGTTTTTTCTCCAAAAACTCTATCCTATAATCCCGTTTAAGCACCTCAAAACGGGTTTTAATAACCCCTATACGGTCATATACCGTCTCAAGCTTTGTAGATTTATCGACCACATACTCCGGAGTAGTAATTTTCCCCACATCATGCATAAGGGCTGCAATACGAAGTTCATTTAGCTGATCAAATCCGTATTTGACCTCTTTATAACCCCCGTCATTTGCATTATTAAGAGCATCTGCCACCATCATCGTGATTTCCGCAACTTTTCTAACATGACCGCCCGTGTACGGCGATTTGGCATCGATTGCGGAAGCGATGCTTTTGATGAATGATTCGAGGAGGTTTCTGAGGTCGTTAATCAGCTTTGCGTTTGTGATGGCGACTGCAGCCTGAGAGGCGAGGGATGTAGTGGATTTTTCGTCGTCTTTTGAGAAGTGTGTTACCTCGCCTGTTTGCGGGTCTTTTCTATTCAGCAGTTGACAAACTCCGATTACTTCGTTTTCGTAGTTTTTCATCGGTATAACAAGCATCGATTTTGAGTGATAGCCCGTGCCTTGGTCGAACTTTTTTGTTCCCTCAAAGTTAAATCCGGCGGCGGTGTATACATCTTCAATATTGATAAGCTTGCCCTCTAATGCACAAAGAGCGGCGACCATCTCTCTATTTTGAGCGCCATCATCTTTGTATAGCGGCAGGGGAGGCCATGTAATCTCACCCATAGTTCCGCCCATTTTGATACCCAAAGAGTCGGTTTCGACGACCGTAAACTTTAGATGCTGTTCATCATCGGTCATCATATACAGCGTTCCACCGTCGGCATTTGTGAAGTTCTTTGCCTCTGTAAGTATCATTTCTAAGAGTTTTGCTAGATTGTTTTCTGCTGAGAGCGCCGCACCTATCTCGTTTAGTCTTTGGATGTGGTCGGCTTGCTTTTGGGCAAATGTGTGCACTTCTGCCAGTACGCGGTGCACAAAGTCGTTGACTTCCTTGTTTTCCGAGAAGCTATTTTCTTTATATGGCACGCTTTCCTCCGCTGTAATGTATCGGCTGATATTTATGGAGTATAACAAAAAAATATAGAAAAAAATTTCGTATTTTCTATATAATAACCGCAAATTACACAGTTTGGGAGAAAATATATGGCAACAACCTACCTAGAGTCGCATCCTGACAAAAACGGATATTTCGGTAAATTCGGAGGCGCATATATTCCTCCTGTTTTGGAAAAGCCGTTTGCCGAAATCGCCGAGGCGTATCAAGAACTCAAAAATTCTCCCGCATTTATCAATGAACTCAAATATGTCAGAAAGCATTATCAAGGTCGTCCAACTCCGATTTCTTTCGCCAAAAACCTAACAGAGTATTGCGGTGGAGCAAAAATATATCTAAAACGAGAAGACCTCAATCATACCGGCGCGCACAAGCTAAATCACTGCATGGCGGAAGTTATCCTTGCAAAACATCTTGGCAAAAAGAAAGTTATCGCAGAGACGGGGGCAGGGCAGCACGGTGTCGCCCTAGCTACTGCGGCGGCATATTTCGGGCTTGAGTGTGAGATACACATGGGCGAAGTAGACATCGCAAAAGAACATCCAAATGTAGTCAGAATGAAAATTCTCGGCGCAAAAGTAGTGCCCGCTACACACGGGCTAAAAACGCTCAAAGAAGCCGTAGATTCGGCATTTGAGGCGTATGTCAAAGACCCTGAAAACTCTATTTACTGCATCGGCTCCGTCGTCGGTCCACATCCGTTTCCTATGATGGTTAGGGATTTTCAGTCGGTTATCGGTTTTGAGGCAAAAGAGCAGTTTTTGGAGCTGGAAGGAAGGCTTCCTGATAATATAGCGGCGTGTGTAGGCGGCGGCTCAAATGCGATGGGTATCTTCGCAGGCTTTATTGACGATAAAGAGGTAAATCTTTACGGCGTAGAGCCTCTGGGAAGAGGGGAGAAGCTTGGAGAACATGCGGCGACCTTGACATATGGGGAAGAGGGCATCATGCACGGATTTAACTCCATAATGTTAAAAGACGAAAACGGCGAACCGGCTCCGGTATACTCCATCGGCTCAGGCATCGACTATCCATCTGTGGGGCCCGAGCATGCGTATCTCAAAGAGAGCGGAAGAACAAAAGTGGGCTTGTGCGACGATAACGAAGCCGTAGACGCATTCTATAAGCTCTCTCAGCTGGAGGGAATAATCCCCGCACTTGAATCAGCTCACGCCGTAGCGTTTGCTATGAAGCTAGCAAAAACACTAGATAAAGACAAAACAATTCTTGTAAACCTAAGCGGTCGAGGAGATAAAGATATTGATTTTGTAATCGAAAACTATCCGGTGCCTCACGCAAAGTTTTAATAGTAGTCCTTGGAGCCGATTTCGCAAAACTGTGAGTCGGCTCAATGAGGTATGTAAAAGTATAAATACTATTTGGTTAACATAATGTATATTCTCTTGAAAATATATACACGCCAATACAAATACAAAGGTAACCGCCAAGGCTACCTTGGTTTTTTAGCAAGAAAGTATCTCTATCTTATCGTCAGCCTTCGGAACCAGACATAAAAAGCTATAAGCCTCATCGCCTATCGTCTCATAACTATGTGCAACTCCGGCAGGTATCAACAAAATATCTCCAGCCTTTGCTTCCACTGTTTTATCTGCCAGTTGAACTTTGGCTTTGCCGCTAAGCACATACTGTTCATGTTCCACCGTATTTGTATGCAAAGGCATATATCCGCCGACCTCTATAATAAAGTTACGCATCGCAAAATTCGGCGACTCGTCAGATGAGAGTAGCATTTTCATACTCACGCCCTTCCCTGCTTTTTGACTTACGGCCTCTATATCGTTTATCTGTTTGTGTAGCGTCATGTGAACTCCTTTTTTATTTTTCGCCCAAAAAATTGAGGCTTATCAGAAATATTTTTGTGCCGTCTTCTAGCCCAAACATATTTCTGGCGATTACGCTTTTGGCTTTTCTATACTCATCCGTACCCAGTATCTTAGCACCCCACTCCAATATCCCATCCGCTCTTTTCGTGCTAAACTCTAACTCTGCGGAATATTGATAGATAAATTTACTCATTTTAAATCTCCGTTACTATTCATTTTTGAATCACTTGGATATGGCACTTTTCCGGAGGGTACGGACTTTGAGGCGGTATCTAGATGAATGTCTTGGTCGTCGAAGAAGATATGCGGTTTGAAGGCTTTTAGCACTTTGCTTTTCTCCACTCCACCTAGAAAAAAGGCTTCGTCCACATATACGCCCCAATTTCTAAGAGTTTTGATGAC
>DIZY01000119.1:0-1778 GCA_002428055.1 Helicobacteraceae bacterium UBA6016 | reverse complement strand
AGCTTTTTCAAAAACGAGGCGTACGGTCCTTCATTTAGCGGCGTGTTTTGGTTGGCGTCTTCGGCTTCGTGAAATGCCTTCAGCCCATCTCTTTTGTATACAAGCTCGCTACTCTCATCGAACAGCACAGCATCCCCGTCAAAAGCTATGCGCACCTGCCCTTTCGGAATATCGCCCGGCTCCCTCGGTAGTTCTTTTACCATTGCGGCGGCGCATATCTTGCTATCTATAACCTTTTGAGCGTCCGAAATATCGGTAGTCAGAAATAAGTCCACATCGAAAGCATCCAAATAATCCACGACAGTCTCCCCTGCCGTAAAGGCTGAGCGGGATATTTGGAGTCCTTTTTTGCGTATCGTTTTTAGTATTCTTAAGCCCGTCTCAGGGCTGTTTCTAGACATGACGACCACCTCGACAAGCGGACTCTCATTTTTTTGCTGATATTTATTGAGTTCCAAGAGCGCCTTTACGAGCGCAAATCCCGTACCCTCGCCTAGCTCCTCATCCTCTCTTTCAAGCATATACGCCCGATACTCTTCTATCGCCGTATCCGGATTGTTTTTGTATGTTTGGCGAAACACCCTATCGGCTTCTTCGAGGTCAAAGAGAGCCGTAGCGGTGATGCCGACTACGAGAGTATCGGATAAATCTAACGCCATTATTGGTACCTCAAAGCTTCAATAGGCTCTAGCTTTGCCGCTTTTCTAGCGGGATAAAAGCCAAAAAATACGCCGACCCCCGTCGCCACCAAGAAGGCAACGACGATAGAGCTCTGCGTAATCACGATAGCCGTAGAAAATATCTTTTCAACCAAAAAAGCTCCGCCCACGCCGATAACGACTCCGATGATACAGCCGATAAGCGAAATCATCACCGCCTCCATCAAAAACTGCATCAAAATATCCTTCTCTCTAGCGCCTATGGCTATACGGATACCTATCTCCCTTGTCCTCTCCGTCACCGATACGAGCATGATATTCATAATGCCTATACCGCCTACAAGAAGTGATATGGAGGCGATAGCGCCGAGCAGCATCGACATTACATTAGCGGCTTCGGCGGAGGTGGCAAGCACTGCGGAGAGGTTTCGCACGCTAAAGTCGTCTTCCGCCCCAGCTCTAATCCTATGTCTTTCTCTTAGTAGCTCGTTTATCGAGTTTTCGACTTTCGGCATTATCTCTTCACTCTGGGCCTTTGCCATAATCATCCGCACGCTATCTTTAAACTGCGCCCCAAAAAGATTTCTCTGAGCAGTCGTAATAGGCACTACAGCCGTATCGTCTTGGTCGTCACCCATCATGCTCTGCCCTTTTCTAGCNNCTAGCGAGCACGCCGACGACCGTGTACGGGCTTTGCTTGATTCGTATCGTCTTGCCTACAGGGTCTTCGTCGCCAAAAAGATTTGTCGCTACCGTTTGCCCTAGCACTACGACCCTAGCTCCGTTTCTAACATCCGCATCGCTGAAGGGGTACCCTTTTTCCACGCTCCACTCCCTGACCTGAAAAAATCCGGTCGTAGAGCCGCCTACCCTTGCGCTCCAGTTGTTTGAGCCGTATATCATCTGAACAGCGCCCTGCACCCCAGGAGCCACAGCAGCCACCCCTGACAACTCCGATATGGCGGCGGCGTCTTTTAGCGTCAGCGTAGGAGACGAACCAAACCCAGCGCGCGCTCCGCCGGAGGTAGTAGAGCCCGATAACACGATAAATAGATTGCTCCCCATCGCCGCAATAGAGTCGTTGATGGTCTGCTTGCTTCCCTCGCCTATCGCCGACAT
>DIZY01000136.1 GCA_002428055.1 Helicobacteraceae bacterium UBA6016 | reverse complement strand
GTTTTTATCGTTTTTATCTCTTCGAGGTGCATAGGCTGTTTTGAGGCATCCTCTCTGCTTTCTGTTTGAGCAGGCGCCTCTTTTCTTATTGGGGCGATTACGCTCTTTGAGGCCTCTGAGAGTCTATCTATCTCATTCATCTGCTTTGCTACGGCAGATATAGAAAAGACAACATCGTCTGGCTCTCTCTCTTTTGCATATACTCTTGCCGACTCAGCCGGTTTTCTAGTTTGCGTCTCTTGCTTTGGCTCGTTTTCTATCGCTACGACTACCTCATAGAGTGACGGCGTCATAGCTGTTTTTGGGCGTATCTGCTTTGTGTTGATGACTAGGGCGTCTTCGCCGCACTGTTCTTGAGCTTTTTTGAGCGCAAGGGCGGGGGTTTCGGCTTGAAAACTTAGTAGTTTCATTTTTTCCATTTTAACTTACTTCTTTTGTGTATCATGGGCAACAAGACGCTCGTTCTATTTTTGTATTCAGGATGCGGTACGGTAAGCTGTTTATTGTATATTATCAAATTTTCAAAAAAAATAATGTCTAGATCAAGAGTTCTTGGCGCATTTTTGAAGCTTCTCTTGCGCCCGAATCTCTTTTCTATCCACAAAACTCTTCTTAAAAGCGCCATCGGAGGCAAGTTTGTTTTGACGGCAATTAGCGTATTAAAAAAATCAGGTTGGTTAGTATACCCAAAAGGTGGATTTTGTAGGATAGAAAATGTGCATACGATGTCCAAAAAGCTGTCTTTTGATAAAAAAAAGTAGAGTCTATGGATGGTGCGGAGCGGATTGTTGATATTTGAGCCGACACCGATAAGAGCCGTGTGTCTTTTTTGTGATAGCGCAGCACTTAGTTTTGGAAAAAAAGGGGTCTCTATCGCAGTGTATCCCTCTACTATGTTTGTTCTTTTTTGACCTATTCGCCTAAAAATTAGAGCACCTCTGCGCCGTCGGCCGTTAAAACAACCATATCTTCTATCCTTACGCCGTAGTGACCTGGAATATATATGCCCGGTTCAATCGTAAAGACCATATTTTCACACAGTATATCATCCGATTTTTTGCTGATATATGGATATTCGTGAATATCCAGTCCGACACCGTGCCCCAGTGAGTGCACAAACTGCTCACCGTAGCCGGCTTTTTCTATAACGCCCCTTGCTACGGCGTCAAGTTCGCTCGCTTTCATTCCGACTCTTGCCGCCCCTATCGCCGACTCTTGAGCCGCCAGTACGGTGTCGTAAATGTGTTGGAGCTTTTTATCTTTAAAGCTTTGCTTTTTTTTAAATTCAAAGCCGTCTTGATAGTATGCGGTTCTTGTCCTGTCTGAGCAGTATCTTTCAAATTTTACGCCGCCGTCAAAGAGTAGCAGTGAGCCTTTTTTGAGTTTTTTTGCCGTTGCTCTTGCGTGTGGATTTGCTCCGTTTTCATCTATTGCAGTTATCGGCTCAAAGCTGGCTTCAAAAGAGCCTCTCCAAGTTAAACACTCTTTTGCCAAGTATGCAAGCTCAAACTCATCGGGTTCTTTTTTGATTTCGCTTAGTTTTGCGGCAAATTTTTTAAACCCTTTTTTGCCAAGCTTGACGGCTGTTTTTATCTTTTTTAGCTCTTCTTCGCTTTTGACAACTCTTTTTTTCGACAAAATACCTTTTTTTGGATAGAGGGCGGCAGTTGAAAGTCTGTTTAGCTCTTCATGCTCAAAATGGGTTATATTTTTGGGGTCAAAGAAAAGCTTTTGTATACGCTCTTTTCTGATAGTTCCGGCGACTGATTTGAAAAGCGTTTGAGACAAAATAACTTCACAGTTTTTTGCGGCGCTTTTTGCCTCTTCGAAGTATCTGCCGTCGGTAAAAAGATAGTTACTTACGCCGTCGGTTAGCAGTAGGGAGTTGTCGTTTGAGTAGGAGATTTCGTAAAATATCTCCGACTCATTCTTGGTAATAGTGAACATTTATGCGTGCTGTGCTTGTGTTTGCGCTTCCTCTATGGCTTTGACTTCGTTTGCTATTTGAATGGCCGCTATAAGGGCAAGGTGATAAGAAAACGGACCAAAACCGGCTATTGTACCGTGGCATGCCGCAGCTACCATTGATGCATGTCTAAACTCTTCTCTTCTTGCCGGGTTTGATATGTGTGTCTCTATTGCCGGAATACCGCATGCAAGAAGTGCGTCTCTAATCGCGATAGATGTGTGCGTATAGGCTGCCGGATTGATAACGATTGCATTGGTATTACCTATGCACTCTTGGATTCTGTCTACTATTTCGCCCTCAAGGTTGCTCTGGAAAAACTCTAGTTCTATATCGTTTTGAGATGCGAATGTTCTCATATTTTCGTGTATATCTTCCATTCTCATCGGTCCGTATATATGCGGCTCTCTCATTCCGAGAAGATTGATATTCGGTCCTTGGATGACTACTACTTTCATTAAAACCCTTTTTATAAATTTTTTATGCCTTGATTATAACAACAACAAACGAAAATTACGCCGAGCCTAGCTCTATGCGAAACTCTGCTCCGCTATTCGTGTTTTGAGCGCTTAGTATTCCACCCATATGCGATTCTATTATTGTTTTTGCCATATAAAGCCCTATTCCGGTTCCTTTGTCTGGCGTTTTCGTTGTAAAGTATGGGTCAAATATCTTCTCGATACACTCCTTATCTATGCCGCCGCCGTTATCTTCTATACTGATAACGCTTGCGCCGCCGTTTTTAAATATTTTTATCCGTATCTCTGGATTTTTTATTTTTGTATCTGATAACTGGTCTTTAGCATTCGTCAAAAGATTTAATACTACTTGCTTGAATTCGTTTTCAAAACCGTTAAACGATAATTCACACTCCTCTTCAATTATCGATGATATAGAATTTATGGCAAATTGCGCCGACAGCATTTGCACGACCTCTTTTACCTTGCCGTTAAGAACAAACTCTTTTTTGCTTTTATCCTGCCTAAAAAAACTTCTAAAATCATCTATTGTTGAAGACATGAATTGTATCTGAGACATCGATTTTTGAACAAAATCCTCCAGATATACTTCGTTCATTTCATCGTATCTTTGGGCCACGAGAGTATCTTGAACCATTATGCCAAGAGCGTTTAGCGGCTGCCTCCATTGGTGCGCTATCGCCCCTATCATTTCGCCCATTGCCGCCATTCTGCTTTGTTGCATCATGACTCTTTCTTGCTCCACTCTTTTGGCTGACTCTTCTGTGACTCTATGCTCTAGAGTTTCGTTTAGTTTTTTTAATGCATCTTCCGCTTTTTTGCGTTCGGTGACATCGTGCAAAATAGAAAAAAGCGCTTTTTTGCCGTCCACCTCTATTGGCGAGGTGTAAATCTCCATACTTCTTATTTCACCGTTTCTTAGCCTGTGGTTTACCGTAAAAATAGTTTGCGGTGTTACCGCCGCCTTTTGCCTCGCCTCGTCTATCTGCTCTTTTGTAAAAGTATGTATTATCGATATATGTTTGCCGCATAGCTCGTCTCTGTCATATCCGTAAAACTCTGCCGCTGCGTTATTAACATCCAGAAGTACACCGTCTTGCGGATCTACGATATACATCATCGCCTTATGTTCTTCAAACAACAAGCGAAATCTAGCCTCGCTTTTTCTTAGCTTCTCCTCTGCCACTTTTTTGTCTGTAACATCAAAAGCTACCTGCGCTTTTACGACTCTTCCGTCCACCCATTTGATGACGGTGTCGTGAGATTCGTAAAACTTGCCGTTGAGATTGTTTTTGTACTCACATGTTACCGCTGAGCTTATCTCTTCAGTGTTCATTTTTGGTATGACGCAAAAACTACAACTTTCGCTTAGTCCTTGTATGGCGCTAAAACACTTTTTACCGACCACATCCCCGAAAGTTTTTTTGCACGCTTCGTTGGCAAATAGTACTTCCTGTGTTTTTACATCGATAACATAAAAAATTGCACCCATTGCATTGATGGTAGCCAGTAGTATTTCTTGCTGCAAACTGTCTCTTAGTTTTATTTTTTTAGCTCTGTTTCTATTCTATGTTTTTAGCGCTTAATGTTTGCGGGCTTTCTTTAATTATTTTTAAACGCTAATTGGGCTAAAATCACGGCAATATAAGCTTTTAGGGTAGATTTGATGAAGATTTTGGCGGCCGACTATCTTGTTACAATGGATGAGACCCGCAAGATTATTAGAAACGGCGCCGTGCTATTTGAGGGTTCTCAGATAGTCGATATTAGTTTTGATCGCGAGCTCGCCCGCTCTAAATACCCTGATGCCGAGTTTGAGTACCTTGGCTCAAATTCCGTGATTATGCCCTCTCTTATTAACGCTCATGTGCATTTGGAGTTTAGCAAGAATAAGACCACTCTTCACTATGGAAATTTTATAGATTGGCTAAGTAGCGTTATAGAAAAAAAAGAGCTTACATCTGAAATTGATCTTGTAAGCTCAATGCAAGATGCGCTGAGGCTTATGAAAAAAAGCGGAATCGGCGCACTTGGGGCGGTGAGCTCTTTTGGCAAAGATGTGGAGGTTTTGGCCTCAAGCGGTATGAGAGTAACACTTTTTAACGAGATACTCGGTACAGGCGAAGAGAGGGCGGAAGAGATAAAAAGCGATTTTTTGAGGCGTTTTGAAACTAGCAAACGATATGCCTCCAGTATGTTAACTCCGGCTATCTCGCTTCACTCTACATACTCCTCCTCAAGGCGTCTTATAGATTTTGCCGCCTCATTCGCAAAAGAGAACTCGCTAAAGATATGCACACATTTTATGGAAAGTAAAGCGGAACGGTTTTGGCTTGATAAAAATAGAGGCGAGTTTAAGGTTTTTTTTAAAGCCTATTTTGGTGTAGAGAGAAGCGTTATTAAGGCGGATGATTTTTTGTCTAAGCTCTCCGGCCTAAAAGCTATTTTTGTACACTGTACGCACGCTACCGATGCGGAGTTGGAGCTTATAAGAAACGACGGCGGGTTTGTCGTTCACTGTCCGGTTTCAAATAGGCTTTTGGGTGGACGCCTACTTGATGTCGAGACCGCAAAAAATATGGGAATAGAGTACATAACGGCAACGGACGGGCTTAGCTCAAACTACACTCTAAACCTATGGAACGAAATGCGCAATGCGCTCTTTGGGTATGCGGATCTTAGCCTAAAGCTACTGCCTTACGACTTGCTAAAAAGCGTTACGATTAATGCGGCAAAAGCTCTCGGCATCAATAGCGGAAAGCTGGAAGTGGGTCAAAACGCCGATTTGATAGCGTTTTGTTTGCCCGGTTTTGTGGAAGAGGATGAATATCTGCCGCTTCAGATAATTTTACATACCAATAAGGTTGATAAATTGATAATAAATGGAGTCGAGATAAATGGGTGATGTTGTAGCAAGGGCGTTATGGCCGATAACTGCCCCTATTGGTTTTATCCAGAATAATTTTAAAGCTCTGATATTTTTGCTGATTGTTTTTGCAATCTTTTACTCATCTTCCGAGGATAAGATAACACATCCAAACCTCGCAAAAGTCTACATTAGCGGTCCGATAATGTCTGCTGACAAATTTTTGGAAGATATTAAAGAGGTGGAAGAAACAAAGGTCAAAGGTCTACTGCTTATTGTAGATTCTCCGGGAGGCGCTGTGGCTCCCTCTGTCGAGATGGCTTTGACGATTAAAAGGTTGAAAGCGAAAATGCCGGTAGTCACATACGCCGCCGGCACTATGGCAAGCGGAAGCTACTACGCCTCTATCTGGTCCAACAAAATAATAGCAAATCCGGGAAGCACGATAGGCTCCATAGGCGTACTATTTGAGGGCGCCAATGTCGAAGGGCTGATGAAAAAACTTGGGGTTGAGAGTCAAGTCGTAAAAGCGGGAGAGTATAAAGAGGTCGGAACAATGTTTCGCAAATGGAGCCCAAAAGAGAGGGCGCATATCGAATCTTTGATAGATGACACATATACGATGTTTACCGAAGATGTTGCAGCAGCTAGAAAACTTGACATCAATAAAACCGCTGCATTTGCAGACGCAAAAGTGTTTACGGCTAGAAGCGCACAAAAAGAAGGACTAGTGGATGAACTGGGCACTAGACATGAGGCGGAAGCCGCATTGGCAAAACTAGCAAATGTGAAAGACCCTGTATGGCTTGAAAAAACAAAAATGAATCAATTTTTAGAGCGTCTCGTTACGGAAACGGCTTCCAAGCTTGCGGTTGGTTTTAGCGGGTTAAAGGCGTATTAGATTTACACGCTCTTTTTGTTGTTGACGGTGGCTTGTATGATGGTGTCTTTGCTTTGAAGTTCGAATTCGTCACCTTTTTTTAAGGTTTTGAGTGAGCTTTTTTTGCCCTCTTTTACTACCATTGCTAGTGATTTGTCGATTGCTTTTGACGGGTCTCTTGCCTCAAAGTTGTTTTGTAAGGCTACAACCTCCGCTTTTTTTGCCGCCAATACCATATTTATCGTGTTTCCAAAGTTTTTGACACACATCGCTATGTCGTTTGCGGCGAAGTTTAGCTTTGCGGTTGGCGAGGAGGAGGCAAAAAGTTCTTTTATGTGTTTTGCGGCTAGCTCTTTTTTTGCGATGGTCTGAAGCAGTATATTTTTGTAGCTCTCACCTATGGAGTCAAGCATCATCATTATCTCGTTTTTATCAGGCAAAAGCGTTTCTATTGCAGCCGATGGAGTAGGGGCTCTGACATCGGCTACGAAGTCGGCTATCGTGAAGTCTATCTCGTGACCTATTCCCGTCAGTACGGGCGTGTTTGCCGCAAATATCGCGTCCGCCACGACCTCTTCGTTAAAAGCCCACAAATCCTCAATACTCCCGCCGCCTCTTGCCAATACTATAGCGTCAAAACCGAGTTTGTCGGCAAGCAAGATATTGTCCGCTATCTGCGCCGCCGCACTCTCTCCCTGTACGAGCGTATTAAACAGTTTAAACTCTGTCAGACTCCATCTTTTCTCTGCCACACGGCGCATATCCTGAAGCGCCGCTCCTGTTGCGGAGGTGATAAGGGCCACTTTTTTTGGAAATTTCGGAATAGGTTTTTTGGCTCCGGCGTCGAAGTACCCTTTTTCGGATAGCTTTTTTTTGAGCTGTTCTAGCGCCACGGCGAGTGAGCCTTTGCCGCTTGGAGTGACTGAGGAGACCATTAGCTGATATTCGCCTCTTGGCGCATAGACGCTAAGCCCCGCTTCAAGGATGACTTTTTGCCCGTTTTCTAGTTTGAACTTTAGCTTTGAGGCGTTGCCTTTGAAGAGTACGCACCGTACCGAGCTCTCATCGTCTTTTAGCGAGAAGTAGATGTGTCCCGATGTGTGCGCAACGAGGTTTGAAATCTCGCCGCTAACAAAAAGAAGCGAGAAGTGCGACTCCAGAATGCTTTTTATTTGGCGATTGAGGTCTGAGACGGTGAGTTCGTTCATTTTTTACGAGCGATAATAAGGGAGCTGACGCCAAAACTAAAATCTTTTGCGATCTCTGCCTCAAAGCCGTTTCGTTCAAGCATTGCGACTATCTCGCCTCTTGTCAAAAACCCTTCAATGGAGTTTGGCAGGTATCTATATGCCGAAAGATTGCCGCTAATTAGACCGCCGAGGAGTGGAAGTACTTTTTTGACATACCACTGCGCCGCTATTCGGAAAGGATTTTTGGATTCGTTCTTTGCAAATTCAAGTATTAGCAGTCTACCGTTTGTTTTTAGCGCCCTTGCAAATTCTCTTACCGCTTCCTCTTTTTCCGTAACATTGCGAAAGCCGTATGAGATGGACAGAAAGTCAAACTTAGAGTCTTCAAACGGAAGTTTTTGTGCATACCCCTCGTGAAATGAGGCGAACGAGACTTTCTGCTTCGCCACTTCTAGCATCCCGACCGATGGGTCTACGCCTGTATATGCCGCTTCGCCCTCTATCGCCCTTTTCCAAAACACTAGCATATCGCCTGTTCCCGTTGCCACATCAAGTATTTGCGGGTTTTGTACGCCGCCTAGCATAAGGGCTTTTTTGATTCCCTCTTTGCGCCAGTTAATGTCCGTGCCAAAGCTAAGTATGCGGTTTGCGATGTCGTAAGTAGGCGCTATTTTGTCGAACATCACTACGATTGTTTGCTGTTTTTCGTTCATATATATTTCTCTATCTCTCTAAGGTTTTTCGTGTCTACGACAATGTTTGCGAGTTCTTTTAATTTCGGCTTGGCGCAAAAGGCTATTTTTTTGGCGGCAAATTCAAACATCGAAGCGTCGTTAGCTCCGTCGCCTACGGCTATCGTATTTTCAATAGATATGCCGAGTATATTTTGGAGCTTGCTCAGCATGACACCCTTGGAGTCGGAGTACATCATCTCTCCGCCGACAAGTCCCGTGAGAACCCCGTCTTTTTCATGCAGCTTGTTTGAAAAATCCATATCAAAGCCCAGTTTTGCCCGTGCCGGAGCCGTGCCCATGCTAAAGCCGCCGGAGAAGACTATGACTTTATAGTTATTGGCTTTTAGCGCCTTAATAATATCTGCTGCTCCGTTGATAAACGGTAAGTCTGCACATCTTGCTTTTGCTTTTGCTGCGTCTACCCCTTTTAAAAAAGCTACCCTTCTTGTAAGACTCTCAAAAAAATCAAGCTCTCCAGCCATCGCCGCTTCTGTAATTTTAGAGACTTCGGCTTCGCATCCCGCAAGCGAGGCCAAAATATCTATCGTTTCACCGTCCATTAGTGTAGAATCAAAATCAAATACGCAAAGCTTCAAACGCTATATCCTCAAATGTTTTCGGGTATTTTAGCCTTTTAGGACTTTTATTTTAAAATCCGCATAAGATTAAATGTAAAAGAGGTTTTATGACCGAAACTATGATTAAAAAGCTAGATTCTAAGCTTTTGACGCTTGAGATTACGCCGCCAAAATCGCCTGATTTTTCAAAGACTCTGGATGCGGTAAAATCTATAAAAAGTCTTTCAAAAATAGACGGCATCACGATAACCGATAATCCGCTTGCAAAGCTCAAATACTCTTCCGTCCTAGCCTCGGTAAAGGCGCAAAACGAGCTAAAAAAGCCTGTTATCTGCACCGTATCGATGAGGGACAAAAATAAGCTTGCGATGCAATCGGAGCTTTTGGGGCTTAACGACTTCGGCGTGCGCGCCGTACTTGCGCTTACGGGGGACCCTGCAAGGCTCTCCGATCAGCCAAATGTCAAAGGGGTGTTCGAGTGTGATAGTACGCAACTCTTGCATGCGGTGAGGCTTTTTAACGAGGGGGTGGACTTTGCCGGAAAAGTGATAAACCCGAAACCTGAGACAATGTACGCTTTTAGCGTCACAAACTCTTACGCAAAAAGCTTTTCAAATATCAAAAAAAAGTTGCACAAAAAAATAGAAAACTACAGTTGCGGGATAATTACGCAACCCGTGTTTGACGAAGATATAGCGAAAAAACTGCTTGAAATTTTTGATGAAGTAAAGGGCGGTTTTGATGATGAGCGCAAAAATGCAAAAATGATATTTGGCGTGTTCCCGATAGTTAGCCTCAAAACGGCGCAGTTTTTGTATGCTCATGTACCCGGAATTTATGTACCTGAGAGTTTTATAGACGCTATGTTCAGAGCTTCAAAGGTGTCACCGGAGGAAGAGTATAAAGTCGGGATGGAGTTGTCGAAGAGTATTTATAAAAAAGTAAAAGCGATAAATCCTAGAATTCATCTAATGTGTGCAAATAAATTCTCAATGTTAGATGAGTTGTTGGACTAAGGGGAAAATCCCCATTTGTCCTAAAACTCTCTTTTTAGCAGACCCTCTGCTTTTAGGATAGTAATAATTCTATCCTCTCTTTTTCCGATACCGTAGATTAGACCCTCTTGTTCGCTTTGCATATCAAGAGTATGGTCTATCTCTGACTCTTTTAGTATGAATGCTTGAGTCAGTTTGTCTATTACAAACCCTACGGTCTGGACGCCGTTTTTGACAACGATAAATCTAGTATCTTCTGTATATCTCGCAAAAGGCAAGCCAAATTTTAGTCTAAGGCTAATAAGCGGCAGTACATTTCCTCTAAGGTTGAAAACACCCAGAACATATCCGGGTGTGCCGGGTACTCTCGTGTAGTCTATCGGCTTTATAATCTCTTGAATATTTAGGATTGATACCGCAAACTCTTCGTCGCCGACATTAAAACCTACTACTTGAAGCGTATCCTCATCTTTTTTCAGAGGTTGGACTTTTTGTTTTTGCTGTTTTTTTATTACATCTTGAAGTTTTTCACTCATCTTATGCCTCCGCCGTTATGTTGGTATGTCTTTTGACGACATTCATTAGATAATCAGGCGAATAAGGTTTTGTAATGTATTCGCTCATACCCACTTCTACACCCCTCATTCTATCGGTTTTACCGGTTCGGCTTGTTACGGCTATTAGCGGCATATTTCTGTATTTATTGTATTTTCTGATTTCGCTTGCTAGCGAATAGCCGTCCATTTTTGGCATCTCTATATCGATAAGGCAGGCGTCAAAAGGTTGGTCGCCGTTTTTGATAATATTTAGAGCCTCTATGCCGTCGCCCGCTTCAACAATTGTAACACCCAAAGGTTTTAGCGAGTTTTTCATAATCGATCTATCTGTTTTTGAGTCGTCAACTATTAAAACCCTATAGTCTGACGGTTCTGTTTTTTTAGCCACTTGAGCTATTGCGGCTGTTGCTTTTTTGCTTGTGTCTACTTTTTTGTGTGCTGTTTTTGCCATTTGCATTAAGGCTGCTACATCGGCGATTAGCGTCACTCTGCCGTCGCCTCTGATTGTTGCTCCGGCTATTCCGTCTACGCCTTTGAGATAGTAGCCTAGAGATTTGATAACTATCTCCTCTTGCCCTACTAGCCTATCTATTACAAGACCTATTTTTGCATCGGCTAGACCGATAATGACGACATATAGGTTTTCGTTTTCTTCCATTGTCGCTTCGATACCGAAAATATCGGATAGCTTGACTAGGCTAAGCACTTCGCTTCTCAGGCGCAAAACGCTTTTGCCCTCAACAAGAAAGATGTCGTCTTGGGTGATTCTGACCGTCTCAAGTACGCTTGAAAGAGGAATTGCAAAGAACTCTTCTTGTACGCCGACTAGTAGCGCTTGGATGATGGCGAGCGTCAAAGGAATTTTTAGTTTAATCGTAGTGCCTTTGCCGACACCGCTATCTACCTCTATGATACCGTTGAGTTTTTCGATATTTGTCTTAACAACATCCATACCGACACCTCTTCCGGAGACATTGGTAATTTTTGCCGCTGTGGAGAAGCCAGGCTTAAAGATAAGGCTATACGCCTCTTTATCACTCATAGCGTCAGCTTCTTTTTCACTGATAACGCCTTTTTCGACTGCTTTGCTCTTGAGCACCAACGGATCAAGACCTTTTCCGTCGTCTGTTATCTCTATAACTATCGAGTTGCCCTCATGGTAAGCTTT
>DIZY01000045.1:10565-11152 GCA_002428055.1 Helicobacteraceae bacterium UBA6016 | reverse complement strand
TTGTAATTGAAGAAATATGGATAATTGCCTCTTTGATATGGTAAGAAAAAAACTCAAGTTCAAGAGTATCCAAAAACAAAAGCGAGCTAGAAACCTCATTGGATGCAGAAGTTGCAGCCTCTATCTGTCTTTTATTAATAAGAATATCGCCCTCATAGTCGTATGACTCTTCCAAAATACGCTCTAGTGCTTTATATATAGTTACAGGATTTTCATTTTTACTATATTGTATAGTGTGGAAATTTTCCAAAACTGCCCTATCTATATGAATGTCCAAATCAGACTTTGTCAAAACTACGATAATTTTTTTATTCTTATCGGAATTTATAAGCCTTATTATCTCCTCATCTTCTTCGTCAAGCTCTCTTGAGGAGTCAAACAGAGCCAAAACAATCTCCGCATCGTTAAAAGCTTTGATGGAGTATTCGATTCCTATGCGCTCTATTTCGTCTTCCGTCTTTCTAATTCCGGCGGTATCGACCAGTCTTATCGCAAAACCTCCTATTTTTATCTGCTCTTCTATCGTATCTCTCGTCGTTCCAGCAATATGGCTTACTATGGCTCTTTCAAAATTTAGTATTTTATTT
>DIZY01000045.1:9177-10545 GCA_002428055.1 Helicobacteraceae bacterium UBA6016 | reverse complement strand
CTTACTTTAAAGCCTTGAAATAGCCCCTCTCTCGCAACGCTAGCTTTTACGGTGTATTCAAGCGTATCGGCTATTTTTGCTATTTTGTTTTTGAGTCTATCTATGGTGTCCTCCGGCAAATCTTCATCTGCATAATCTATACACGCTTCACTAAACGAAAGCGCATCTACAAGAGAAGAGCGCATCTCATTCACCATGACACCAAGCGAGCCTTGCAGGTGTTTTGCTAAATATTTAGCTGATTTTTCGCTGTTTGCATTTATGAGAGCATTGATTGCTTCCGCTTGGTCTATGCTAAGCTTGGAATTTAGCACAGCAAGTTTTGTAAACTCTCCCGGCTCGGCGAGCCTCGCTCCACACTCCAAACACCTAGACAGAATAAGTGAGGCCGACATAACGCCACCATGACACTGGAGTTCGACTATATCTTCGCCGTTGTAGCTATTTGGGCCTTTGAAATAAATGATAATTACGGAGTCTATCGGATTGTTCGAAGCGTCGTATATATATGAGAGAGTTGCGTTTCTGGGAGTTATGTACTCTTTTTTTGAGAGAGTGAGAGCCGTATTGTAGGCATCTTTGCCGCAAAGCCTGACAATAGAGATAGCCCCCTCTTTAGATGCGGAGGCTATTGCGCATATTGTTTCATCTAACATTTTGTTTTGTATAAAACTCGTTTACTATAATGTATTTACTTCCATCGTCATTTGTTTTGACGCCAACATAGAGGTCGGTGAACTCTTCTCTTAGGACTTTAAGCGCAATCTGAATAAGTACGCCGTCAAGGACTTTTGTCTGCCCTCTTCTAGTCTCCCTTATATGTTCGATAAGTGGTTCCAGATAGCTCTCTATCATATCTTCTTGATTTCTCAAAAATTCTGCTATTTCAAGTCTAATCAATAAATCATATTTTGAATTCACCCAATTAAAAATAAGATAACTGAGTGCCTTGTATCTATAGCCCTCTTTACCTATAAGAAGAGCGCTATCCGGACCGCTAAATGTAACAAGGACCGTATCTTCCGAAAACGGTTCCACTTTTACAAAATCCAGCTCGAAACATGAGTAGGCAAAAAGTTTGTTTATGTCTGCCTCTATCTCTTCGCAAATTTCCGAAATATCTTTCTTTTCCCGAAAGAAGTTATCTTCTATTTTGCTTTTTGACATATAGTCATCTTTTTTTGCAATAGCAATGTCAGGTTTCGGTTCAACATGCTTATCAATTTGCAGTTGTTCGCTCTCTTGAACTTGAATCTTTTGCTCTTGCCTTACTTGTTTTGGTTGTTGTTTGATTTCTAGTCTAGCACTATCCGTAGGTTGTTTTTTTACAGCCTCTTTTTGCATAGCAACCAAAATAGCTTTTTTACG
>DIZY01000045.1:7330-9130 GCA_002428055.1 Helicobacteraceae bacterium UBA6016 | reverse complement strand
CAGAGGCAAGCGTGTATGCTTCCTCTAAACTCCAGGCCTCAATCTTTATCATGATGCTCACGCTTTAGCTCTTTTTGTCTGTCAAGTATCTTATTTACCGCAAATTGCTGTGCGATAGATAGAAGATTATTTACAAACCAGTATAGCGTAAGGCCTGCGGCAAAAGCTAAGAAAAAGAATGTAAACACAACAGGTAAATATTTAAATATCTTTTCTTGAAGTGGATCTGTAAAATTTGTCGGTGTTATTCTTTGTTGCAAAAACATAGTAGCACCCATTAANNAGCGGTAAAATATAATATTGATCCATTAGAGATAAGTCATGTATCCATAAAATCCATGGAGCGCCTTTTAGCTCTATCGCATTTAAAAGCACTCTATAGATTGCAAAGAAAACAGGTATCTGAAGCAGTAATGGTAGACAACCGCCAAGAGGATTTGCACCGTGTTTTTTATATAAATCCATCATATGGATATTAAGTTTTTGTGGATCGCCCTTATACTTCTCTCTAAGCTCTGTAAGTTTTGGCGCAAGATCCTTGAGCTTACTCATTGACACCATACCCTTAAAAGTAAGCGGGAATAGAATAAGCCTTATGAGAATAGTCAAAATAACGATCGCCCAACCCCAGTTGCCCACTTCACTTTCTATCCACTCAAGAGCGGTAAACATAGGATTTGCGATAAAAGTGAAAAAGCCGTATTCAACAACGCCTGTAAGCCTAGGATCTATCGCCCTTAGCGTGTCTACATATTTAGGTCCTACATATCCGCCAAGCTCTATCTCTTTTTTTGCCTCTACATACGGAGTAGCATTTTTATGAATATCGGCTACCGCTATTACGGACATAGGTGTTTTAAAGCTATACAATACAGAAGAGTAGTATCTGTCAACCGTAGCAACGGCATGAATTTTAGAGTGCGTTTCGTCCGCTTTCAAATCTCCGTCTTCGATAGTCTTTACGGTCTCTTCGGAGTCAAGAAATAAAGCGCCTTTAAATGCAAAACTATCCGCAAGCACATCCGGTCTGAAGCCGGTTGTTACGAAAAACGGAATGTCCTTGCTTGTTGTTATCTTGACACTATACGCACCGCTTGGCTGAAACACTATCTGCTTTGTCACATTAATATCAAGTACTTCTTGCGTAAGCGTCAAAGTTTTTGAGCCGCTAACCGCATCAATAACCGGTGNNAGAAGCTGTATATGTGGCTTTTGCCGCGGCTTCTTCAAGCCCTCTATCTGAAAACTTAATTGAAAGAGGTTTTGTTTTTAGCTCGGCAAATAGCTTAACGGCATTACCATGGTCATCTTTAAACTTNNATGGTACCGTCAGAACCTATTAACAATTCAGACTCTCTCAGCTTGACGGTAGATATAACACTGCCGGAAGTTGTTTTGTTCTGTACTGCGGAAGATGTGCCGGAGATATTTGAATCTTGAATTTTAGCAGAAGCTGTTAGCGTCTGTGCCGTCTCTTGTTTCGTTGCATTGATTTCAGGACGAAACTTGCTAGCTACAAAAACTTCATAACCTATAAAAAAAACTGCTGATAGAGCTGTTGCTAGGACTAGCCTTTTTGTGGAGGAGAGATTTTCGAGCATTNNATTTTACCTTGACCGTTGTAATTTGTCTTGAGCTTTAGGAGCCTGAATAAAAAAGAGTGAGTGAGCGTTTTGCATCTTCATAAAGCTTTTTAAACTCAGCACTACTTGCGTTTTGTTTTGCCACAAGTAGATAGAAGCCCTCTTTTAAAGACGACTGCTCGGCTCTAAAAATAGCTCTCAATCTTCTTTTTATTTT
>DIZY01000045.1:7162-7298 GCA_002428055.1 Helicobacteraceae bacterium UBA6016 | reverse complement strand
ACCATCCGCTCTTTTGAAGGCATATACATAAGTATAACCGTGTCGGAATGGTAGGCTTTTGACTTATTATAAACCTTATTAAAAAGCTCGGAGTCTTTAATATGGCTAAACGGTGTTATACGGCGAGCCTTGCTCT
>DIZY01000045.1:0-7059 GCA_002428055.1 Helicobacteraceae bacterium UBA6016 | reverse complement strand
TTTAAAATTTTTAGAATTTAAGGTCGCAATTATACGCAGGTTTACTTAAAAATTGCGTTACGGGTTTACTGCGACCTTTATATCTGCGTCTTCCACGGTAAACAATACCCTGTCGCCCTCTCGTATCTTGTCTTCAAGTATGAGCTCCGCCAAACTATCTTCCACTATATCATATAGTGCCCGTTTCAGAGGTCTTGCGCCGTAACTTGGGTCAAACCCCGCATTTGCAACAAACTGTTTTGCCTCAGGAGAGAGTTCTATCGTTATATCTCTCTCTTTGAGTTTTGCCTGTATGCCGCCCAACATATTGTCGACTATTCTCGATATTTGCGCTAGCCCAAGCGGATTGAAAACCACCACATCGTCAAGTCTATTTAAAAACTCAGGTCTAAAATGAGTCTTTAGCTCTTCCCAAACGGCGGCTTCTCTCTCTTTTTCGTCCGCGATATTCATAATTTTTGCGGAGGCTATATTTGATGTTAGTATGATTATCGTATTTTTAAAATCTATCGTCACGCCCTTATTGTCCGTAAGTCTTCCGTCGTCAAGCACTTGAAGGAGCATATTAAACACATCTGGATGAGCCTTTTCTATCTCATCAAACAACACTACACTATACGGCTTTCTTCGCACGGCTTCAGTCAGTTGCCCACCCTCTTCATATCCTACATAGCCCGGAGGTGCGCCTACTAGCCTCGATGCAGCGTGTTTTTCCATGTATTCGCTCATATCAAGGCGTATCATCGACTTTTCAGAATCAAACAAAAATCTTGCAAGACTCTTTGCCGTCTCCGTCTTACCGACGCCAGTAGGTCCCAAAAACAGAAAGCTTCCTATCGGACGGTTCGTATCGGAGAGTCCCGCTTTATTTCTTTTTATTGCCCTAGCTACTGCCCTTACGGCGTTTTCTTGTCCGATTACCTCTTTTTTTAGAGTATCTTCAATGTGCAGTATCTTATCTTTTTCGCTTTGCAACATTTTGGATATTGAGATGCCGGTCCATTTGGATATGACAGCGGCTACCGACTCCTCGTCTACGCTATTTTTGAGAAGCACCCCCTCCTCTTCCATTCTCTTCCATCTATTTTCCAGCTCTTCAAGCTCTTTTTGAAGATTTGGTACGCTTCCGTACTCTATCTCTGCTGCCTTGTTAAAGTTCGCCTCTCTTTTGGCTATCTCCGCCTCTCTTTTGGCGTCCTCTATTTTTGATTTTGTTTTTGCTATATCGCTAAATACTCTTTTTTCCTCGTCAAACTTACCTTCAAGCGCTCTTTTTTGCTCCTCAAGGTCGGCAAGTTCTTTACGCAAATCCCTTAACCTTGCATCGTTTTTCTCTAGCTTTTCAAATTTGAGAGCCTCTTTTTCTACATTCAGCCTAGAAATCTCCCTTTTTGCCTTATCAAGTTCCGCCGGCTCGGATTCTATCTGCATTTTTAGTCCAGCCGCCGCCTCGTCTATGAGGTCTATCGCCTTATCCGGCAAAAATCTATCGGTAATATATCTGCTTGAGAGCTTGACCGCCGACACTAGGGCGCTATCTTGTATCGTTATGTTGTGATGCGCCTCAAGAGAGTCTCTGATGCCCCGCATGATGGATATAGCTTCGTTTTGGCTAGGCTCATTAATGGTTACGGGCTGAAAACGCCTCTGCATTGCGGCATCTTTTTCAAAGTACTTTCTATACTCTTTTAGCGTCGTAGCCCCAATCGTACGGAGCTCACCTCTGGCAAGAGCGGGTTTGAGCAAATTTGCGGCGTCCATTGAACCCTCACTTGCTCCTGCGCCTATAATGGTGTGTATTTCATCGATAAAAAGTATGATATTTTTATCTTTTTGTACCTCTTCGATAACCGCTTTTAGCCTATCTTCAAACTCGCCCCTATATTTTGCACCCGCTATCAGGCTGCCCATATCAAGAGCTATCAGCTTTTTGTTTTGAAGGCTTGTCGGCACATCACCCCTTACTATCCGCTGAGCCAATCCCTCTACTATAGCCGTCTTACCGACACCCGGTTCGCCTAGAAGTATCGGATTGTTTTTGGATTTTCGGATGAGGATTTGCATCGTTCTGCTTACCTCTTCATCTCTACCGATTACTGGATCAAGCTTACCCTCTGCCGCTCTTTGCGTAAGGTCTATACCGTACTTTGAGAGAGACTCTAGCTTTTCATCTGCGCTTTGAGAGTCTATCTTGCGCCCCGCACGAGAGGCTTCAAGATTTTTTTTGAGCTCCATTAGGTCTACATACTTGCCAATACTCTCTTTAAAAAATGACTCGTTTAGGTTTGCTATTATCCAGCTATCGACGGCTATGTAGCTATCTCCGTTTTTGACAGAAAACCCTTCTGCCGCTTCAAGCGTCCTATGTAAATTTCTTGATACTTTGATATTTTCTTTTGACACGGTGGAGACTTTCGGAAATTTATCGACGGCGCTTTTTAGCTCCAGCTCTAAAGCGGCTTTATCTGCCGATGCCCTGTTTAGGGCTTGATTAAGAACCGAATCTGTATTTGTCACCAGCCCCCATACTACATGCAAAGGCTCTATCTCTTGATTTTTACTATGAAGCGCAAGACTCAGCCCAGACTCGACGGCTTCGGTCATTTGGTGTGTTAATTTTTCAAATAGGCTCATAAAATGCTCCTTATAATTTATTTGATTTTACGGTGAAAATTTTACAACTTTGAGCGTACTATTGTCAAGTCTAAAACCAAAACAATTAGGCGGCGGTAAAAGGGAAAAAATTGTATCATTGCGGCAAATTTCACACTTTAAACCCCTAAGGAAACCCACAAAAGTGAAGAATAAAAAGTTTATGGCGCTCGGCGCATTGAGCGCAGTTTTTGCCGGTTTGTTTATCTATAATACTTCCCTAAATGCCTTACAGCCTAGCGGCGACGCTCCACAAGACACCAAGCTTGCCTCATTCGCCAAGTTTACTAAGGTTGTCGGAACAATACAAAAGTATTATGTCGATGAACTCACAATAGAGGACATCATCAAAAAATCGCTTCAAGGTCTTTTGGCAAATCTAGATGCGCACTCCGGTTACTTGGATGAAAAACAGTATAAAGACTTAAAAGTCGAAACCGAGGGCGAGTTTGGAGGACTAGGCATTACGGTTGGTATGAAAAACGGCGCATTAACGGTCATAGCTCCAATAGAGGGCACTCCGGCATACAAAGCGGGTATCCAATCGGGCGACATTATCCTCAAAATCAACGACAAATCTACTATCAACATGACGATAGATGAAGCTGTCAACATAATGAGAGGTAAGCCGAAAACAAAAATAGAGCTTACAATCGTCAGAAAATCTGAAGCCAAACCATTCAAAACGGCTATCATCAGAGACATTATAAACATCCAATCAGTGTACGGAAAGAGACTAGACGGCGACATCGCATACATCAGAGTCACCTCATTTGATAAAAAAGTAGTAGATTCAGTAAAAAAAGAGCTTGAAAAAATCAAAAATCCTAAAGGCATAGTCCTCGACCTTAGAAACAATCCGGGCGGACTGCTTGACCAAGCGGTAGGGCTAACCGATATGTTCGTCGAAAAAGGCATTATCGTCTCTCAAAAAGGTAGAGTTGCCGATGAAAATATAGTGTACGATGCAAGCGGGAAAGCGGAATACAAAGGCATACCGATGACGGTGCTAATCAACGGCGGGAGTGCATCTGCCAGTGAAATCGTAAGCGGAAGTCTACAGGACAACAAAAGAGCTGTCGTAGTCGGTGAAAAAAGCTTTGGCAAAGGAAGCGTACAGGTTGTACTTCCAATAGATAAAAACGACGCTATCAGACTAACAATCGCTAGATATTACCTCCCAAGCGGAAGAACGATACAAGCCGTAGGAGTAACCCCCGATGTGCCTGTGATGGCGGGTATCGTAAAAGACAATGGAGACGACAACTTTAGCGTCAAAGAGGCGGATCTCAAGCAGCACCTTGCCGGAGAGTTAGAAAAACTAGAAAAAGAAAAACCTGCCGACAAACCGACGGGTGAAAAAACGATGAAATCTAAAAAAGAGGAGGCTCTTAGTGATGAGAACATGGCAAAAGACCTTCAGCTTCAAACAGCTCTGGGTATCGTTAAAGCGCTTATAATTACAAAAAAGTAAAGGAACAATTAATGAACAAAACTGAACTTTTATACGAAGGTAAAGGTAAAAAAATCTTTAAAACAGACGATGAAAACATTTTTATCGCAGAGTTTAAGGACGATTTGACCGCTTTTAACGCTCTTAAAAAAGGGAGTGAAGAGGGCAAAGGTGCCCTAAACTGTAAAATATCAAAAGAGCTTTTTGACCTGCTTGAAGCAAACGGTATCAAAACACACATGATAAAAGTGCTTTCCGACAACGAAATGGCAATCAAAAAAGTGTCTATTATTCCCATAGAAGTAGTCACTAGAAATATAGCCACCGGAAGCCTTACGAAAAGACTTGCGATAGAAGAAGGTAAAAAGCTTGACTTTACGCTTGTTGAGTTCTACTACAAAGACGACGCTTTGGGTGACCCTATCATCAACGACGAGCATGCACTCTTGATGAAACTCGTAGACAAAAAAGAGGATTTGGAAACGCTAAAAGCGATGGCGAGAAAAGTAAACGATATTCTCTTTAAGTTTTTTGATGACAAGGGACTTATTCTTGTGGATTTCAAACTTGAATTTGGCAAAGACGCAAACGGCGAAATACTGCTAGCAGACGAGATAAGCCCTGATAGCTGTAGGTTTTGGGATAAAGAGACACTTGAAAAGCTAGATAAAGATAGATTCAGACAAGACCTCGGCTCAGTGCGCGCCGGATATGAAAAAGTCCTAGAAAAAATATTGAAGTAAGGAAAAAGATTGAAAGCTATAGTAAATATTTATCTAAAAGAAGGCGTACTGGACCCTCAGGGCAAAGCGGTACACCATGCGCTATCCACTATGGGTTTTGGTGGCGTAAGCGATGTTAGAATGGGCAAACAAGTTATTTTGGAGCTAAAAGAAACTGACGAAGCAAAAGCAAGAGCTGAAGTTGAAAAAATGTGCGAAACACTACTGGCTAATACGGTTATCGAAAACTACACATTTGAGCTAGCAAAATGAGTATAGCCGTACTCTTTTTCCCAGGCACAAACTGCGAGCAAGATACAAAATATGCTGTTGAAAAACTGGGGCACAAAGCAACCGTAATATGGCACAAAGACGCCTCTCTACCAGCAGGCACAGATGCCGTTATCGTTCCTGGTGGATTTAGCTATGGCGACTATCTTAGAAGCGGCGCTATCGCTAGATTTTCTCCTATTATGCAAGATGTTGCGAAGTTTGCGCAAAACGGCGGTAAAGTACTCGGTATTTGCAACGGTTTTCAGATACTTCTTGAAGCCGGACTACTACCGGGAGCTATGAAAAGAAACGAAAACCTGCACTTTATTAGCAAATTTGCAAATCTCAAAGTCGTCTCAAACGATAATCCGTTTTTATCACTTACGAGCAACGGTGAACTACTCAATATGCCTGTGGCTCATGCAGATGGCAACTATACGATAGACGATGAAATGCTAAAGAAAATGTACGACAACAGTCAAGTACTTCTAAAATATGCGGATGAGAGTGGCAATGAACTAAACCTAAACGGTTCTACCGATTGCATAGCCGGTGTTTGTAATGCGCAAAAAACGGTATTTGGGCTTATGCCACATCCAGAGAGGGCTTGCGAGGGTTCACTTCTTAGCGAGGATGGCTCCAAGCTTCTAAAAGGCTTTCTTGGTTCGCTATAGCCATGTTTAAATTTGCGCTTATCTGGCTAGTTTTGTGCGCCTGTGAACTTACGGCGCAAATTGAGCTCTTTAGCGCAAAATCAAAAGAACAACTTTATCTCTTTACCAAAAACTATCATTTAACAACAAAGCTAGCGGACAAACTACTGGAGTTTAACTCCGGCTTTCCGCTGGAAATAGTTGTAATAGGCAAAACGGCAAATACCGTGGACGCCTATATATTAACCCCAAAAAATCAAAATATGCGACTCAGCATCACGCAAAGCGGCGGTTATCAAAAAATATCCATTAAGACAACACAAGAAAAGTTTGCAGAAAAATACACAGTTCAAAAATACAACTCAAACACCGACAATAATTTAGAAACAAGCAATGAAAATAAAAAATTTATTCGGGCAGCTATGGATATATTTTTGAAAAATGCCGGAAAGCGGCTGCAAAGCATATCGACACTATCAAAAAGCACGATATTCGGCAATATCAGAATGCCCCTTGAAACAAAAGCATTAATGCTGGAGGGCGATGGCGTATATATGTTTGCTTTTGTGTACAACGGAGAACTCTATGACAAAAACGGTATGTTATTATCAGGTATTGCCCCATCTATGCCGGTTGATTTTGATAGGGTTTCCGATTTTTATTCTGCAAGCAGACTACACCCGATACTAAATTATTTCAGAGCACATGAAGGCGTAGATCTTGTCGCCAAATATGGAACGCCAGTAGTATCGGTGCTTGAAGGATATATAAGCGAGCTTGGCTATAGCCCAAATATCGGAAATTATGTTAGAATAGCACATCAAAACGGCTTTGAAAGCATCTATGGGCATCTGAGTAAAATAAGAGGCGATTTATCTGTCGGCAAAAAAGTAGAACAAAAAGAGACAATAGCTCTTGTTGGACAAACAGGACTCGCAACAGGTCCGCATCTACATTTTGGCGTCAAGAAAGACGGGCACTATATAAATCCTGCTATTTTTTTTAGAAAGCAAGAGCGCAGAATTTACGACCAAGAATTTTTTGCTTTCACCAAAAGCACAAAAGAAAAGTTTTTACACTGGCCGCCGAAAGCCGACGGTGCCTGGACGGCGGTAGAACANNCAAAAGAAAAGTTTTTAAAAAAATCAATAACATCGGAGAATATATAATTGAAAATTAAACAGATTTTTCTTTTTATTGTTATTTTTTTGAGTGGACTTTGCTTTGGAGCGGGTAACTCAAATACTACGGCGCCGATGATACCAGCAGAGCAAACACTACTGGTATCTTATGAAAAAACTCCATC
>DIZY01000048.1:43470-46105 GCA_002428055.1 Helicobacteraceae bacterium UBA6016 | reverse complement strand
ATTTGGCTCATTGCCATACTTAGTTGACCCATGCCCTCTGCTTGCTCTCTACTTGAGAGAGTTACCTCGCCGATTAGGTCTGACACTTTTTTTGCTTTATCGTCTATCTCTCTGAATGATGCGCTTGCGGCATTGGCTATCTCTGAGCCTTTTTTGATTTGTGTTACCGCTTCTTCGATTACAGTTCCGGTCTCTTTTGCTGAGTTTGCCGCTCTTTGAGCTAGATTTCGTACCTCATCTGCGACGACTGCAAAACCTAGACCATGCTCACCAGCTCTTGCGGCTTCTACGGCTGCGTTTAGTGCAAGAAGGTTTACTTGGAATGCTATTTGGTCTATTGTTTTTACTATGTTTGCTATTTTTGCGGCTGATTCTGTGACATCTTTCATAGAGACCATTAGCTCTTCGCCTTTTGATAGACCCTCTTTTGCGGCTGCATTTGTCTGCTTGGCTAGGATGTCAGCTTGTCTTGCATTTTCTGTGTTGGATGTTACTCCGGCTGTTGCTTCTTCTAGGGTTGCGCTTATCTCCTCAACACTACTTGCCTGCTCGCTTGCGCCTTGAGCCAAAGAGGTTGAGCTGGAGGCTACCTGATCAGAGGCTGAAGAGATTTGCAACGCTCCATCGTTGATTGTAACTACCGCTTTTGTGATGGAGGCTGTTACTGAGCGAATGATTAGGATAGCAAGAAGAATAGATAATGCTATAGTTACAGCAGATACTACGCTCACAAAAACCTTGAAAGTTGCGGCAGACTCTTCTGCGCCTACTACTATCTCAACCACCCTATCTTCTTGCGTTTTAAGAAGCGTACCAAGAGCTGAACCCATAGCGTCAGATACTGGCACCATAGCTTTAACGGCAGCTTTATACTCTACAAATAATTGGTGCTGATTAGCAGGGTCTCTATTGTCTGCAAGTTTTTTGATAATTGCGTCTATATCAGCATAAGCGCTCTTCCATACCTTATATTTTTGAGAAAAATCTGCGAACTGCTTGGCAACTTCCTCATTTCTAATAAGCCTCTCAAACTCTTTCATAAACTTCTCAAAGTTTTCAAAAGATTTTTTTCTATCTTCTAATACTTTTAGAAAATGAGAATGACCGTTAGCATCTTCTTGATACTCAAAAAGACTTAGCGTTTGAGTTCTAACAATAAGTCTTTCTCTATCCATCTTCAGAGCCTCAGCTTGTCGCACACTCGCCTCTTTGCCTATTCTGGTTACATCGTCCATCCACTGAGCGGCGCCACTAAAACCTTGATACGACAAAAACAATATACCAACAAGCATCACAACCGTAAGAAGTATTAGCTTACTTCTAAGTATCATATTATCTAGCCAACCCATTTTACACTTCCTCTTTTAGTTTGTTTTAGAGATAGCGTCGAGCATAGACAGCTCTTCCGCTTCAAATAGCTTTTCAAGATCAAGTATCATAATAACCATGTCGCCCATTCTTGCGACATTTTTGATAAACTCCGTATCTATATTTGCGCCAAACTTNNAGATCAAGTATCATAATAACCATCTCTCCTATTCTTGCTATGTTTTTGATAAAGTCAGTGTTGATATTTGTACCGAACTTCGGCGGTTCAGAGATGCTTGACTCATCTATCGTAAGCACCTCTTCAACCTTATCTACCACAAAACCTATGCTTACTTTGTTAATTTCGATGATAATAATAGCCGTCTGCTCCGTGTACTCAAGACTTGACATATCAAATCTAAGTCTTGTGTCGATAACAGGAATGATTGCGCCTCTTAGGTTTATAACGCCGGCTACATATTTTGGGGTTTTTGGCACCGGAGTTATTTTCATCATAGCGATTATCTCTCTTACTTGAGAGATGTCTACGCCATACTCTTCTTCCCCTAGAAAATAGGTCAAAAACTTATTTTTAGAGGTTCTTAATTTTATGTTTTCTGCGTCGCTCATCTTATATTCCTAGTACCATTTTGATTGATTTGACCAGTTTGTCGTCGCTAAAAGGTTTTACCATCCAGCCCGTTACACCTATATCCTTGCCCCGCTGCTTCATATCGGCGGAGCTCTCCGTAGTAAGGATAAGCACCGGTTTTTGTTTAAATCTAGCGTCTGCTTTTACGGCTTGCGCCAGATCTAGACCATTCATCTGCGGCATATTGATGTCGCTTATTAAAAGATCAAAATTCTCCGCTCCACTTTGCAAATTTGCAAGAAGCTCTGCGGGGTTAAGATAGGTCTTAAACTCTATCACACCCGCCCCAACCAAATCTTCGACCGCCATTTGCGCCGTCGCAAGTATGGTTTTGGAGTCATCTACCAATACAACTCTTTTAGCCACGCTCTACTCCTTAAAGTTTATTTCTTATAAATTTCATTCATTGTACTATATTTTTTTGAACTATGACAATAAATTATGTCAATATCCAATCATTTGATGCTATTTTTTTAAAAATAATATACTACAGAACCGTTCCATGCGGCCTAAGAGCCTCTAATGGCTCATAAAAATAGTACCCTTGACAATAGTCGATTCCAATCTCTTTCACATTAGCATAAATCTCCTCGTCGCTAACAAACTCGGCCACGGTCTGAATACCTATGCTGTGCGCAAAAGAGTGAATAGTCACTACAGCTTTTCTCACATTTT
>DIZY01000048.1:25584-43437 GCA_002428055.1 Helicobacteraceae bacterium UBA6016 | reverse complement strand
ATATAAAGTTTGAGTATCCTGTGCCAAAATCGTCTATCGAAAAACGGCACCCGAAAGCTTTTAGTCTATCAATAAAGCTGGTTACCTCTTCAAAGTTTTCTATACCCTCGGACTCAAGTATCTCAAAAATTATTCTATCTCCGACGCCACTCTCTTTTACGGTAGCCACTATCATCTCCGCCGTCTCGCAACTTAGTATATCCTCTACGGAGAGATTGATGGAAAATTCGCATTTGCATTTGGCGCATTGTACTATGCTTTTTTTAACAACCGCTTGAGTTATCTCTGTATAAAGTCTAGTCTGCTTGGCTATATCCAAAAAATAATAGGGCGATACAACGGCGCCATTAGGCTCTATTAGACGCACCAAACATTCGTATTTTAAAACCTGCCTACTCCTAGTGTCTACTATTGGCTGAAAAAACGGTCGAATACGCCCCTCCTTCAGCGCTTCTTTTATTTTTTGATGCCATAAGATATTGTTTACCTGTTTGTGGTCTTGAAGCAGCTCTTCTTCGTATACGAAAAATCTCATTTTTTTCTGCTTCGCCACTTTAAGAGCGGTTTCCGCATCCTCTATCGGGCGAACTCTATTACAGGCGATACCGACCGTTGCGCTTAGATTGACCTCCAAATCATCGATAACAAAAAACTCATTTTCGATTTTATCTATTATCTCGCGCGCCACCACTTCAAGCTCAGAGCGGCAAGCCTCTAAAAAATAGAGCGCAAACTCATCCCCACCCATACTAAAAACTTTAAAACCAAATCTGCTTTGCGACCACTCAAGAAGCATTTGAGAGACTTTTAAGATAGCTTTATCGCCTATTTGTACGCCGTATATTTTGTTAATATCTTTTAATCTATCGAGGTTTACGACAAGCAAAGAGGCTATAGGCGTAAAAGCTAATAGCTCTGAGAGGCTAAATCTATTTGCAAGATTTGTGAGCCTATCGGTACGCATTGCATGCCTTAAAGCCTCCTGTTTTGCATTTTCTATCGCAGCTTCAGCTTTTTGCTTCTCATACTCCTCGGCAACTTTGCGCTCATATAATCTTTTTGAAACCGTAGTTATCGCCTCGATACACTCGTATTTTACGATTGGTTTTAGGATATATCTATCCACTCCCAGCTTGATTGACTCTATAAAGTATTTATCATCGCTAAATGCAGTAGTTACTATGATTGGTATATGAGCGTCTTCTTTTCTTATCTCTCGCAACATAGCAAGACCGTCCATTATCGGCATCTGTATATCCGTAATAATAATATCCGGCTTTTTTTGGCGATACAAAGCTAACCCCTCTTCGCCGTTTTTTGCCTGATAAACTTCGACAAAAAAGAGTCCAAATAGCTCCGCACCCATCTCTCTAGCATCGTTCTCATCCTCTACCAGCAAAACAGTCAATGATTTTGTAAATTGAAACAGCTGTTCTTTACTCACTCTTCATCCTCGGTAGAAATATTTATGATTAGCTCAAATTCGGCGCCTACCGCTATGCCGTTTTCATAGATGTTACGGACTATGGCATCGCCGTTAAAACTTCTTTGCATGATAAGCTTACTCATATAAAGACCTATTCCTGTTCCCACGCCATCCTCTTTTGTCGTAAAATACGGCTCAAATACTCTATTTATAATACTCTCGTCAATTCCGCCCGCATTATCTCTTATAATAATGTTAATTTGATGTTGTCTATGTCTAAGCTCTATCAAAATAGCTCTATCCGCAGTCTCATGCGTCTCGCCAAAAGCGTCTCTTGCGTTTACTATGATATTTAAAATAACTTGTTCAAGTTCGTTTTTGAAGCCGTAGAATTTTTGATTTTCGTCAACGCAGATAGCAACCATTATATCCTTGCTCGAAAGCTGTCTCTCCATCATATCAAACACGGTATTAAACGCATCGACTACCAAAAACTCTTCTTTTGTTTTGTTAGGCTTGAAAAATCCTAAAAAATCGGAGATGATACTAGACATCTTCTGCGTCTGGGTATCTATACTTACAATCATCTTGGTAAGAAGCTCTTCGTCTAACTTGCCGAATTTATGCTGCAAACCCAGATTCATAGTCGTATAACTAATTACATTTAGCGGCTGTCTCCACTGGTGCGCTATTGCGCCGACCATCTCACCCATTGCGGCGAGCTTTGCCTGTTGCATTAGCAGTTTTTCCTGCTCTTTTTGTTTCTCTTCGGCCTCTCTTAGCCTGCTAATGTCACTAAATGTGACGAGCACACTTTTGTCCTCCAAAGGTACGGCGTCCAGTGTTATCCAGAGTAGAGAACCGTCTCTTTTTTCTATACCCATAACGGTCGCATATACGGGCTTGCCGCTCTTTAAAACCATAGAAACGGGTCTCTCCCCTTTTCCAAAAACGCTCATATCCTGCTTATACGCTACAAATTCGTCTTTTTCAATACTATGAGAGAGATACTCCTCTTTTGCTATGCCCAGCAGCTGCGCCGCCGTGAAGTTGCAATCTACTATAACGCCGTGACTATCGACCATGACAATGCCCAGATTCATAGTGTCAAAAATAGCGCTAAGTCTCTCTTTTTCTCTCTCCAGCTCGTTTTGCATTGTTCTTTGCTCCGTTTTTCGCCGCGTATAATTGCATACTAATTATAGATTTATATCCAAAGATATTATCCAATAAATCTTTGACAGTTTGCCGTCACACTCGACGTATTAAAGCGTTATGGGCTATTTGCGGTTTGTGCTTTTGTAGCTTCTAGCGGATGATAAAAATAGAGCCGTTATTGACGGACCTATAATAAAACCCCAAAAGCCAAAGGCTGCAATTCCTGCGGCGATTGAAAAAAACAGCAAAAATTCGTTTATTTTGTAATCTGTTCGCAATAGCTCCGTAGCCTTGCCAAGCAAAAATAGTCTTAGGAAGTTATCGATAAGAAACGCCATAACAAACCAGCTATACGCCGATATAACGACGGCATTCAAGATATTGCCCTTCAAAAATTCGGAAGCGGCTATCGGTACCCAAACGATGGCTGTGCCAAGAATAGGTACGACGGATGATAAAGCCGTAAAAAATCCAAGAAGCGGGGCGTTGTAATCGAAAAAAAGCATTAAGACAAAAAAAGCAACCCCTTGAGCCAACATAATACCGACTAGCGTCAAAAATACTACAGAAATAGCGCCGACAATCTCTTTTGCCATAGACTCTTTCTCACTATCACCCATCGGCAGTAGCGATTTTACAAAAAACAGTATCTCTTTTTTGAACCAATGAAGCAAAAAGAAGAAAACAACAATAAGCGCAAGCTCTGTCAAGGATGACGCTACGCCTTGCAGCAGGCTACCTACGCCGGAGAAGATATTTTTTGCCTCTCTTATCCAAAACTCTTCACCAAATAGAGTATTGATATATTCCGTTATTTTTGATTTTAAATAGTCGTTTAAAAACTCATTTTGCATTACGGCGACATAGAGCTTTTCTTTCATCTTAATAAGCCCCGCAACATCAAAACCTGATATATCGTTCATCGCATGCACAATGACATATCCGATGGGCGCAAAAATAAGAACTCCAAATATCAAAGTGAGCACAGAGGCGATAATAAGCTCTCTATTTTTTGAGACGATGGCGTATCTGTACTTCTCAAGCCTACTCTCAAGCTTTTGCGCAAACACAAATGTGGCCAAAACAAGCAAAGAGGCTACAATAAACGATTTTAGAAAAAAATAAAAAAGCCAAATAAAAAGAGTGGTTGAAAAAATGAACAACCCTAAAGAAAATCTCTCTTTGCTCATTTTGCGCTCATAAAGTCGCAAAACTCCTCCACCAGATGCGAACCAAGCATTACCGCTTTTACTTTTTCTCCGGCATCCATTTGCTCTACACCCTCCGAGGTCATAATAAATGCGTTGCTTTCCACCATCGGGCGAAGCATTCCAGAGCCGTAAGAGTTGTTTTCAAAAACCTCAAACTCTCCGTTTTTGAGATAGCCGAGTATCAGATTTGCCCTTGAAGCTTTAATATTAAAACCGCTTTTGTTGGTAGCCTCCACATATCCTATGTTGCAAGCTTTTGCACCTGAGAGTCTCGCTATCGCTACGGAGCCGAAAATATAGAAATTCGCTATCGCCGATATTGGATTTCCTGGGAGCGCAAGCACGACCGTATCGCCAAGATAGCCAAACATCGTCGGCTTACCGGGTTTTAGAGCTATTTTTTTGAATATCGGCTTTAGTCCACACTCCAAAAACGCCTTACCGACAAAATCAGCCTCACCCATGCTAATGCCGCCTGTTGTCAAAACAAGGTCATATCCTTTTAGCGAACGGATTGTCTCTAGCGTCGCCTCATAGCCGTCGCCGACAAGCTTGACATAGTGCGGCTCGCAACCTCGCTCCAGACAAAGCGCCATCAGCATGGAAGCGTTGGAGTTGTATATTTGGTGCTCTTTTGCCCCCTCCCACGGCTCTGCTATCTCGTCTCCGCTTGAGACAACAGCCACTCTCGGTCTTGCCGATACTTTTACGACAAAAACGCCTTGACTGGCAAGAGTTCCTATTGCAGCAGGGGTTAATCTATCTCCTTTTTGAAGCAATATATCACCCAAATTGGATTCTTCTCCTTTTTTTCTGATATTTAGACCGTTTCTGATATTTTGAGGCAAGCTTACGCCGTCTTCCTCTACGCCAAGCGCATTTTCAAACGGCACAACCGCCTCAACCGATAGAGGCACAGGAGCCCCTGTCATTATCTTGACGCACTCGCCCTCTTTTATCTCTACGCCGTTTATATCATCTCCTGCAAATACGGCTCCGACTATTTTGACTCTCTTACCCGCATCGCAAACTTTTACCCCGTATCCGTCCATGGCGGAATTATCAAAAGCCGGAAGCGGTTTGCGGCACACTATATCTTTGGCCAAAATCATACCAACCGCCTCAAACAAAGTAACGCTAATAGTTTTTGCGGTCGGGTTAGTCTGTTCTACAACCATTTTTAAGGCATCCATAAAATCGATAAGACCGTTATTTTTCTCTTGCATTTTTTATTTTCCGTTTTTTATTTAATCTACTTACTGGCAAAGCTCAACTTTTACTGCCTTAAATCTGGAGGTTTTGGTTATCTCATCGCCCTCGTCACCGAACAGATAATTTATTTTTGATTCACTAAAGTGAAAGGTTGTATAAAGCGTGCCTTTTTTGATTGTTTTTGACTCTTTTAGCCGCAACGGCGCACTCTGGCCATACTCTGAGCGCAAAAAAGCCATCTTTGCCATATCTAGTTTTTTTGCATCGTCATGACTAATTAGCAACAGATCTTCTTTGTAGCTAGCTAGGAGTTTTTCTACCGTTTTTGTCTGCGCCGCATTGTTATAGTGAGCTATAGTACGCCCCGTCGTCAGCCAATATCCGTCGCTTTTTTCGCCGACAAGCTCTGCCACATGACCTCGTAGTCTATACCCTTGGTAGAAAAATTTCGCCATACCGTCAACAGTTCTAAACTTTTTCTCATGTAGCCTCGGCGTATCGCCTTCCATCGTCACAGGCCATTGAAGCCCGTCGTTGTTTTGGGAAAGCCTCTCGTAGCTAGCCCCCTCATATCGGCTGATAACACTCCTCGCCTCATCCCAAAGCGCATCTTGCGAGTCAAACACAAGAGAATTATCAATACGCTTCGTGATTTCGTTGATAACCTCCCAATCATCGGGCATATCGCACTCTACGAGAGGCTGTGAGAGGTGCAGTCTCCGCTCCGCATTTGTATAAACGCCTTTTTTCTCATACGCCGACTTAACGCCGAAAACCACATCTGCGATATTTGTCATATCAGCCTCTATCACCTCATGCGTCACTATCATCTCAAAAGCTTCCAGACTTTTTTTGACTTTACTTAGATTTGCGTGTATATGAGACAGGTCTTCGCCGACATTATAGAGAGCTTTTATCTCGCCCTTTACTGCCGCTTCAAGCATATCTTGGGTCTTATACCCCTCTCTTTCGGGCGTTTGGTAGTTTGGCGCAAAATACGGCAGACACCCCATATCACAAGTGCCCTGCACATTATTTTGCCCTCTTAGAGGCATTAGCCCTGCCCCCTCCTTGCCGATATTTCCGGTCATTAGGGCTAAATTTGCGATAGCGCTGACCGCCGCCGAACCGTCCAGATGTTCGGTAACCCCAAGTCCCCAAAGTATCATCGAGCGGCTTTTGGCGTAAGTACGGGCGACCTCTTTTATTTTGACAGCAAGGCTCTCGTACCCTTTGACGGAAGCAAAAAACTCAGGGTTTGCATACTTATCGACTATTATTGAGGCTTTATACTCCTCAAACCATTCTACTCTTTTTTTGACAAACTCTTTGTCGTAGAGCTTCTCTTTGAGGATTACAAACGCCATCATATTGAGCACAAGCAGGTTCGCCTCATACGGAATAGTTAGCTGAAAATTCGCCTTTTTGGTCAGTTGAATCTCTCGTACATCCATCACGGCAAGCGTAGTTCCCGCATTTACGGCATCAAGCACCCTGTTTGAGACTATCGGGTGAGCCTCCGTGGTGTTGGAGCCTATAACGAGCAAAAACTCCGCTTTTGGTATGTCGTCAAACGGATTTGTAGCCGCGCCCTCACCAACCGTGCGGCGAAGTCCCGCAAGAGACGGGGAGTGGCAGACTCGTGCGCAGTTGTCGATATGCGGCGAGCCTATGACTTTGCGCAAAAACCGCTGAAAAGCGTAGCTACTCTCACACGATGTCCTAGCTCCGCCTACCCCTGCCACAGCATCGCCACCGTGCTTTGCCGCTATCTCTTTTAGCTTTGCCGCCACCGCATCGTACGCCTCTTCGTAAGGCAGTGCAAAATAATCGCTGTTTGCTTTTGAAACAGACGGTTTTTTTGAGAAAAATAGCTCTTTATTTGCCTCAAAAAAGCTTCTCTTTACCCTCGCCTCTTTGATTCTAAACGGGCTATGGAGATATTTCCACCCCTCTTTACCCTTGATGCATAGCTTTCCGTGACTTACCTTACCGCCCTCTCTGGCATATACTTTTTGTATCTCGCCATCCTCTACTACGGCGGCGATGTCACATCCTACGCCGCAGTAAGTGCATACAGAATCTATAATTTTTTGTCTTTTTGGCATATTCTACTCCACCGCAGGCGCACAATTTTTTAGGTACAATTTTTTTGCCTCGAGCACCTTTAGGACATATCTGCGCCCCTGCTCGCTCTGCATACTAAACATCAAACGCCTCAGCACCTCATCGGTAGACATTGCATTTATGACTTTTGCGGCCTGCGCTTTATCGTCATGAAAAGTGCGAAGTACCGTTCCGGCTCCGGCGTTATAAGCCGCTATCGTGCAATACTCCAGCTTATCTTTATCCTCTATCTCTTTAAAATATTTTTTTTGAATAAGCCATAGATATGCCACCCCGAGCTTTGCATTCTCTTTAGGGTCAAAAAGAGTCCTCGACTCCGGCAAAACCGTTTGCTGATAAATAGTCTCGTAAATATCTTTAACGGCGGTATCCATCTTTAGCTGCATTAGCCCGAGAGCATTTGAGGAGCTGACCGCATTTGGGTTAAAGTTGCTCTCTACTTTTGCAATTGAAAGCGCTAGTGCGCTGTCTACACCGCCTTTTATTGCCGCAGCCTCAACTATCCCTTCCAGTCCAACCGCAGGTAACGCCGCACTGTCCACTTTTTCTATTATCTTTTCGGTATCAAAAGGCTTGGGTTGTATTAAAAAACCGTTATCGGCAAAAAGAGAGAGCGGAAACGCTAGATAAAAAACCGCTCTTTTCACGCCGCATTTCCATCACTCTGACTTGCGGCTATAGCAAAAAGTCTTTTCTCAAATTCATCGGACACAAACAATTGAGTGTCAATCTCCACCCTCTCTTCTTTTCCCACTATCTCCAATACAAGCTTATTATTGCCGGGGAGTCCGATTGCCAACTCTTTGATTTTGTCCAAAATAGAAACATCTTTGTCTATATTTATAGTTACCCGCACACCCTTTAATTTCAAAGGCGCAAGCTCAGGCTCTTTTGGTTTTTCTTTTCGTATGTCTACTTTTTGCTTTTTTGCCTCGTCTAGCGTAAGGATTTTTCTAGCGTTTATCCTCGTAAACTGCTCCGTCTTGGAGACATTGATCGTAATGACGACAGGCTCTTCAAGATTCATGCCCTCCAACGCCTTCACATGGTCGTCAAATATCATCAGCTCAACCGAACCGTGAAAATCCATAATGGTCAAAATCGCAAACTTACGGTTGTTTTTCTTTGAAATCTTATGCGTAATATTTTCGACCTTGCCTATTATCATTGTATTTGAGCCGTCAGCCAGTTCGTCTATCTCACTTGATAGGGTGTGCTGTATGGCGTCTATCTTAGAGCGGAAGCTATCAAGCGGATGACCAGAGACATAAAATCCTAGCGTCTCTTTTTCAAATTCAAGTATCTCTTTTGGCTCAAANNGACACTTGCCTTCGTCATCTCTTCGTTATCCCCAAAAAGCGAACCGCCCGCCTCTTTTTTGGCTCTTGATGAGGCGTGCGCCGCCTCGACTAGCGCCTCAACATTGAACAAAAGCGCACGCCTCGAATATCCGAAACTATCCATCGAACCGGATTTTGAGAGGCTTTCAAGCACTTTTTTGTTTACCTTTTGACTATCAATTCGACTTACAAAATCGCTAATATCCGTAAATTCGCCATCATTTCGGCTTTCAAGCACGCTCTCCAAAGCCGCCGCACCAACACCCTTGATGGCTCCAAGACCAAATAGAATAAACTCCTTGTCGCCCTCTTTTGTCGGTCGAAAGTCGATGGAGCTTTTGGCTACGCTTGGCGGCAACAGCTCTATTCCCATCCGTTTTATCTCATCGATATATTTGACTATTTTGTCGGTATTGTCCATCTCGCTTGTCAGAAGCGCCGCCATAAATGCGCCGCCGTAGTACGCTTTGAGATACGCCGTACGATAGGTTATCATCGCATACGCCGCTGAGTGGGATTTATTAAAACCGTATCCGGCAAATTTTAAGATAAGGTCGAAGAGCTCCTCCGCTTTTTTACCGTCAAGCCCTTGAGACGCTGCTCCCTCGGCAAAGTGCGCTTTTTCTTTTTCGATATATTGAATATCTTTTTTACCCATACCCCTACGAATAAGGTCGGCTTCCCCGAGCGAGAAACCACCTATCTTTTGCACTATCTGCATAACTTGCTCTTGATAGACGATAACGCCGTATGTAGGCTCCAAAATCTCTTTTAGCTCGGAAAAGCTGTATTCGATAGCCTTGCGCCCATGTTTTCTCTCGATAAAGTCATCAAGCATCCCCGACTCCATAGGACCCGGACGATAAAGGGCGAGTATCGCGATGATGTCCTCAAAACTTGTCGGCTGTAGCCTCGTAACAAGGTTTTGCATACCGTCAGACTCTATCTGGAATAGCCCGCTCGTATTGCCGCTCTGAATTAGCTCAAACACTTTGACATCATCCATCGGCATTTTATTGAAGTCTATGTCTACGCCGTAGCTCTCACGAATGATTCTAACGGCGTTATCGATGACGGTAAGAGTTTTTAGCCCAAGGAAGTCGAATTTGATAAGGTCTACATCTTCAAGAAAACGACCGTCGTACTGCGTTGCGATAGTACCGACATTGCTTTTGAAAAGCGGAGTTTTGTGCCACAACTCTTCGTTTGAGATAACAAGCCCCGCGGCATGCGTACCTGCGTTTCGCTTTAGCCCCTCCAGTTTTACCGCAAATTCCCACATCTTCGTGATTTTAGGGTCAGACTCTACGACCTCTTTGATTTTCGGCTCTTGCTCGTAAGCCTCTTTTAGCGTAATGCCCAATTTTTCCGGAATTAGCTTTGCGATTCTGTCCGCCTCCGAATACGGTATGCCCATTACCCTCGCAACATCACGAATAACACCCTTTGCAAGGAGCGAACCGAATGTGATGACCTGTGCCACATTGAGCCGTCCATACGCCTGTGCCACATACTCGATAACCTCGTCTCTTCTTTCTTGGCAGAAGTCGGTATCGATGTCGGGCATTGACACCCTCTCAGGATTTAGAAACCTTTCAAACAGCAGATTGTAAGGAAGTGGGTCGATGTCCGTAATTTCTAGCGCATACGCCACAAGACTTCCGGCGGCGCTTCCCCTGCCAGGCCCCACGGGGATGGCATTTTCCTTGGCGTATCTGATGTAATCCCAAACGATGAGCATATAGCCGGGAAATTTCATTTTGTTGATTATCTCTATTTCTACTTCAAGCCTAGCCCTGTATTCGTCATGTTTTGCGGGGTCTATCAGCTCAAGCCGTTTAACAAGTCCTTCTCTGGATTTAAAAGCAAAAAGCTCGTCATCATCGGCAAATAACTCGCCCGTATCGGGATTTGTCCACTCTTTTGTAAATTTGAAATTCGGCGGTGTAGGAGAGCCTAGTTTTAGCTCCAATACACACTTGTCGGCTATCTCTTGAGTATTTATAAGCGCATCTGGAATATCTGCGTAGAGCCTCTGCATCTGCTGTGCGGATTTGACAAAAAACTCGTGCACGGAGTGCTTCATTCTCTTCGGGTCATCCAGTGTCGTCTGCTGAGAGATACACATAAACGCCTCGTGCGCTTCCGAGTCTTCAGGCTCCGTATAGTGCGTATCGTTTGTAGCTATCAGCTTGATGCCGGTCTCCAAAGAGAGCCGTATAGTCCCCTCGTCAATCGCCAACTGGTCTTCTATGCCGTGTCGCATAATTTCCAAATAGAAGTCATCACCGAAAATATCACGATATTCAAGCGCAACCCTCTTAGCCTCTTCGTATCCGCCAGGGGTAAAGTTTTTGAACTTTCGCTTCGTGTCTACATTCAGATGCCTTGCGACCTCTCCTGCTAGGCAGGCGCTAGAGCAGATAAGCCCTTCGGAGTGTTCTTTTAACAGTTTTTTATTGACTCTCGGTGAGTAGTAAAAGCCTTCCAGATAAGCCTTTGAGGCTAGTATCATCAGGTTTTTATAACCAATTTCGTTTTTGGCTAACAGGCAGGCGTGGAAACTTTGGACATTTTTGTCATCCATCTCTTCGCCGTTGTGAATATAGGCTTCAAGTCCGATTATAGGCTTTATGCCCGCTTTTTTGAGGGTTTTGTAGAAGTGAACTGCGCCAAACATCGCGCCGTGGTCGGTAATGGCGCAAGCGGTTAGTCCAAGCGAGGAGAGTTTTTTGGCTAACGCCTCCACCTTGTTTGCCCCGTCAAGAAGCGAGTATTCAGTATGAAGATGCAAATGTGTAAAAGGTAAACCGCTCAAATAGAAGCCTTTTTCGGGTCTTTTTTTAAAAAATTATACCCCAAAAAAGCTCTATTTTACAGCTCTTTTACATATACTCCATCTCTTCTTTTACATCAACCGTAAAGTCTTTAATAATAGGACAAAATTCAGGAATGCCGTACGGTGGATATAGTTTTTTCATTGCCGACTCAGCCGATTTGTTTCTGAATAAATAAAAATCTATTACTCTTTTTTTGCACGCCACACAGTCATAGCCGTCTTCGCTAGGCATTTTTACCACACCGTTAAATTTTAAGTTTGAGCACTCAAGACAGCTCTGCTCTATCTCCATCATCATCATTTCGTATACCTTTGTGTAATCTTAATTTTGCAAAGAGAAAGCAATTTTAATTCCCAATTAACAATTCAAGCAGTTTTTATAGAGCTTTGAGTACAATTTTCGTAGTATTAGAAAAATTATAAGTGATTAAGATGTTTGGAATAGATTTGGGTTCGTTGATTGTTATTATGATTGTTGCAATAATCTTTTTGGGACCGGATAAGTTGCCGGAGATGATCGTGCAGATAGTGAAATTTTTTAAAAGTTTCAAAAACACCGTGCAAGAAGCCAAAGACACGATACAAAAAGAGATAGACCTGCATGAGCTCAAAAACACGGCGGTTGAGTACAAAGAAAAAATAGAAAAACTAACAGACAACCTTAACAATCCGTCAAGCATGTACAACAACAAAGAAGTAAGCGATATGTTCGGAGACATCACAAAAGAGTTCAAAGAGATAGAAGAGGGGCTTAAAAAAGAGATAGAAAAGCCGCTGGAATCAGCGCCGCAAATAGCAAAAGAGGAAGTTAAAAAAGATGCTTGAGGATCTAAAACCGCATATTGCAGAGCTTAGAGACAGGCTTATTAAGTGTGTAGTCGTCGTCGGTATCGCTTTTTTCGCATGTTTTTCCGTATGGGAGCCTATCATGGCGTGGGTTACGATGCCGCTCAAAGAGGCTATCCCTGCAGGGGGACAAGTCGTAGCGGTCAAAATGGGTGAACAGTTTTTTACAGCCGTTAGCGTCTCATTTTTTGCCTCGCTAATGATCTCTCTTCCTGTTATTTTCTATCAACTATGGATGTTTTTGGCTCCCGGTCTTTATGAGCATGAAAAAAAATATATTATGCCGTTCGTAGCCGGAGCCACGGGGATGTTCGTAGCGGGCGCACTCTTTGCCTATTACTTCGTATTTCCTGTTGGCTTTAAATTCCTAGTAAATTTTGGCGTTGAGCAGACTACAGCTATGATAAGTATCGCCGAATATCTCGGCTTTTTCTTAAAACTAATGTTTGGTTTTGGACTCTCCTTTGAGCTTCCAGTTATCGCCGCACTACTCGCATTTTTTGGACTTGTGGATGATAGGCAGATGAAGGCCTCTTTTAGATACGCAATAGTCTTTATCTTTATTGCTGCCGCAGTCCTTACTCCGCCGGATGTTATGAGTCAGCTCATGATGGCAATACCTATGATACTTCTTTACGGAGCTGCCATAGTCATAGTGAAGATGATAAACCCTGCTCCGCCGCTAGAGGAAAACGACCCTGCTTGACCCAAACCTTACCGCATCTTACGACTACGAGCTAGACCCAAGCCAAATAGCCGCATATCCGGCAAACCCAAAAAGCTCCGCAAAGATGCTCGTCGTGAATAGAGCAAACAAAACCATTACGCACAGCACCGTATCGCAAATAGACGAGTTCTTGCCGCACAACACCCCTATTATTATCAACAACACAAAAGTCATCAAAGCCCGTATCTTTGGGCACAAAGAGAGCGGCGGCAAGATAGAGTGCATTGTCATCAAGCCACTTTTTGGCGGCTCTTTTTTGACGCTTATACGAGGCAAGGTAAAAGTCGGGGACAAACTGCTGTTTGACGAGGGACTCAGCCTATTGGTAGTGACGCTTTTGGAAGATGGGGCTAGAGAGGTTGAGTTTTTTGATAACGAGACAAAACTGGATATTTACGCACTTATCGAAAAGCTCGACGCCATAGGGCATGTCCCGCTTCCGCCATACATCCACAGAGAAGATACAAAAAGCGACGAAACCGACTATCAGAGCCGCTTTGCAAGCGCACCGGGAAGCGTAGCCGCCCCGACCGCCTCTTTGCACTTTGACGAGGAGCTTCTAGGAAGGCTAAGGCAAAACCACGAGTTTTACGAGCTAACGCTTCATGTAGGGCTAGGCACATTCAAATCCGTAGAAGTCGAGGCGATAGACGCCCATACGATGCACTCCGAGTACTTCCAAATACCTCAAAAAACGGCGGAGCTACTGGATAGCGGCGCAAAAATTCTTTGTATAGGCACAACGGCGGCTAGAACAGTTGAGTTTTATCATCGGACAAAAGAGAGGGAGGGTGAGTGCGATATATTTATCAATCCGCAAAATCCACCGCAACGGGTAGACATACTACTAACAAACTTCCATCTACCAAAATCGACGCTTATTATGCTAGTGTCGTCATTTCTAGGACTAGAAAAAACGCTGGAAATATATGAAGAGGCAAAAAATAAAAACTATCGCTTTTTCAGCTACGGCGATGCGATGCTCATCCTCTAAAATCACTCCAACGCTTTAGAATAACAAGAGCAGAGAGACTGTCCAGTCTTCCGTCTTTTTGCTTTGTGAGTCCACCGCCTATCTCCTCAAGAGCCTCTCTTGAACTGCCAAACTCATCCATATAGATTATTTCACCATCAAACTCCAAAAGTGAGACGAAATGTTTTATCCGCTTCTCCATCTCCTCTTCGCTAGCCCCGCCCTTTGGAAGACCGACTATCAGTTTTGAGGCTTTTTTGGCTTTTAGCATCTCATTTACGGCATTTGCCGCCTGATCTCTGTTTTTTCTCATAATAGGCTCACTGGCAATGGCTATTCCGGCTACCAAAGCCGCAACCCCTATTCTTTTTAGTCCCACATCTATCGCTACTATGCTCAAAGAGTTTTGCCTTTTTTGTGTTAAAATCGCCGCAATATTAACATAAAAAGGACAGCGATGTACTCAGAAAAGGTTGTTGCAGGGTTTTTCATTGTTTTTGCACTTACGCTAAATGCCGGTTTTGTATACGGCGACATTGATAAAATAGAGTTTCATAGCGTATACGAACTAGCGGCGGCGATAGCTGTAAATCTAATAGCAACCACGATGAAGCTAGGAGATAAGACGCAAGTAGGCTCCGTTCTTTTAGCGACTAGTCTCGTTGCCGACCTTCAGCTTTTTGCTGCAGCGGCAGTTTGGGGATATGCCAGCAATGTAGTCGGAACAATGACGCCGCAGCTTACGACTACGATAGTCTCTTTGGCGACCGGCGCACTAGTATCAAACCTTGTATCGGTAATACTCTATATCTCCGACACCGTCCATTCAAAAAGATAGCCCTTTATGAGGGGAAAAGAAGCTTTTTGGATTGTAATAAGGCGACTTCGTGCGCCTATTTTGGCGCTTATCGTCACGTACACAATATCCATCATTTTACTGACGATGGTGGAGGGCAAAGATGCCAACGGACATCCGTATTATCTCTCCTTTTTTGATGCTTTTTATATCGTCTCATATACTGCAAACACGATAGGGTTCGGCGAAATACCGTACGCTTTCACCTATCCGCAGAGACTTATAATGACGATTACAATATATCTAACCGTTCCAGCATGGTTTTACGCCATCGGTACGATAATAGGACTAATCCAAAATAAGGCGTTCAAAAAAGAGCTAAAAAGAATACTCTTCAGACGAAGGATAGAGCACTTCAAGGAAGATTTTGTCGTCATATGCGGTTACAACTCGATAAGCCGCATAATGATTGAAAAATTCCAGACATACGGCAAATACAGAATAGTGGTTATGGATAAACTGGAGGAAAAAATAGACGAGCTTGTGCTTGCAGGCTACTACCCCGTAATTCCTTCTCTTGCGGCTGATGCGACGATGGCCGATGTACTAGAGGATGCGGGTATTGATTTGCCACACTGTAAGGCGCTTTTTATACTATTTGAGGATGACGACCTCAACCTCAAAGTTGCCGTAAAAGCAAAAATACTCAACAAAAATATCACGATAGTGGCGGAATCGTCTTTTTCTGCAGGTCTGCAAAATCTGACCGATGTCGGCGTAGAGCATGTGATAGACCCCTATCAGCATGTAGCGACACGGATAGAATACATGCTAAATACTCCGCATTTATACGCCCTATTAAACTGGCTTGGAGGCGGCAATCTCAACCTATCCAGAAAAGCAAAACTCGCTAGAGGTAAATACATCATCTGTAGCCGTGGGAGACTCGGCAATAAAGTAAAAGAGATTTTGCTAAAAAATGGCATAGAATATGAAATTATAGACATTTTCAAAGAGACAAAAGCAAAAACGGGCGGAGATAGAGAGCTACTACTTAAAGCGGGAATAGAGACCGCAGAGTGCTTGATAGCAGGCACTCCAGATGACGCCGTCAACCTCTCCGCCATCATTACGGCTAGAAAACTAAATCCGGGCATATTCGTCATGGTGCGCGAAAACAAAATGGAGGAAAACTCCGTTTTTGCCGCCCTTAGAGCCAACACCGTTTTTATCATGGACAAAATAGTAGCGGTCAGAGCCTACAACCTTGTCGCACGCCCTCTAGTCGTTAGATTTGCCGATGAGCTAATACATAAAAGCGATGAGTGGGGTCGTCACATAGTTGATACTCTCACCAAAATAATTAATAAAAAACCGCAGTTAAAAGAGATAAATATAGACGAAGCGGAGGCGTATGCGTTAACGCCGATACTAAAAGAAAGAAGCATTACCTATAAAGATTTAGTCGCCGATGTGAACGGCGAAGGCAGGGAGTTGGAGCTTATAATTTTGGGGCTTTTGAGGGCAAACGGCGAGTTTGTGATGGGACCCTCTTTTAGCTCTGCTTTTGAGTATGGAGACAAACTGCTTATAGCCGGAACGGATGATGCGATATGGGAGTTTGAAGAGATACTTAACAACGAAAATAAGCTTTATTTTGTCCTAAACAAAGAAGAAAAGCCAAACTGGTTGATTGAAAGAGCGATTGGGTTTATGCAAAAAAATGTAAAATCGCCGCAAAAATAAAGAGGAGAAAAGATGCAAATAGTATCAACGCCAAATGCGCCGCAAGCGATAGGGCCGTATTCGCAAGCTATGAAAATAAACGGGATAATATACACCTCCGGTCAAATAGCGCTTAGACCGGATGGTAGTTTTTTGGACGGCGATATAGCAGAGCAGACAACACAGGTATTCACAAATCTCTCAGAGGTTTTAAAAGAGGCTGGAAGCGGGCTTGATAAGGTCATCAAAACAACTGTATTTCTATCCGACATGGACAACTTCACGGCAATGAACGAAGTGTATGCAAAGTTTTTCGGCGAACACAAACCCTCTCGAAGTACGGTAGCCGTAAAAACACTTCCAAAAAATGCTCTTGTAGAGATAGAGTGTATAGCCATCGCCTAGCCCCTATGGGGCTTTTGTATTTCGTTAGGCTACCTCTTTACTAGAAGTCTCCATCATACCCTCTATGCTCACAGACGGTAATCTAGCTCTTCCACTCAATGCCGCTGTTCATGCAGATTAATTTATAATTTTTCAGTTGTGCTATCGATGCATTTTTTAATGGTGCATACCATTCAATAGGCGTTGATATAATTCTATTATCTTCTAGTTTAACATGCAGATACTCTTCATCAAAATGAACCTCTTTAGCTTTTATCAAACCATTCATCCCAGCTCCTTCGAAAATTATCTTTATTTTCTTCTATAATATCAAGCGCCGACTTCAAATCTTTTGGCTTTAAATAACTAGTTACAACTTTCATACTATCTATTTCTATTTTTGCAAAACCGTCATTCTTTGCAACATGAATATGTCTTGGTTCGTGCTCGTTTGCGTAAAAAAAAGAACTCAAAGTAATATTTTGTGATTTGTGATTTGAAAAGCACATATTAAAACCCGCCTTCATGCAAAGAGCTATAAAGACGGGCAAACAAGGGGTGTGATATGAAATTTGTTAAGCGGCAATAGAGGTTTTAGCGCTTACGAAACAAGCTCCCTCTTTGAAAAAGTTAGAATCTATAAGAAACGCTAAGAGCAATAACCGGCCACCATTTGACCTTATCCGCATTTTCTTTTAGCTTTGCTTCTTCTGTCTTTATATCATTTGCAAGAAGCGTGCCGGCAGTTGCATCAGTCGCAGATAGAGATGACTTTGGCGAGCCTGTATACATAGCTCCAATATCCCAGCCTAAGCTCCAGTTGCCGGATTTGCTTAGCGGATTACCGCCGCCGATACCTATGTATGGAGCAACTTTGTTGTATTTTACTTCGCCTTTAAGAGCTCCGACTTGCGCAGTTGTATATGTGTGTCCGTTTAGCGTGTATGATGCGACGCCGTTTGGTTTTGCATCCAAATCAAGTTTGTTACCGTTGTAATATGCGCCGCCCGTTACCCTGAAGTGTCCATCAAACGGATACCAGTCTGCTAATGCGCCTACACCAAGCATTTTTAGTTTTACATCATAAGA
>DIZY01000048.1:14789-25550 GCA_002428055.1 Helicobacteraceae bacterium UBA6016 | reverse complement strand
TATGTTGACTCTTGCATTAAGACTCTCGGCAAGGGGTATACTAGCTGTTGCGCCCGCACCCATTGTTCCGGCTGTTACGCCGACTGCTATATCGCCGGCATTTGCTGTTGTCATTAGTGTCACCAACGCAGCGGTGGCTAATGAAATTTTTACTTTGCAATTCATTTTTATCCTTTATTAAAATGTGTATCCGAAATTAACCTGAAAGCCTTTTGATTTGCTAGATGTAAGATAGCTTGCACCTATGCGTAGCTGGCTAATTTTTTCGTATACTTTGGCTTTTGCAAGATCCGTAATGGATGCATCTTTATCCAAAATAGTCTGTTTAACCTCTGTAAAACCATAAGAAAAACCAAATTCACTATAGTTGTTTACATATAGCTTTGTGCCTGTAAACGCCGTATTGCTAGCAAAAAAGTCGATAGATGTGTGCGGTATGAAATTGCCCATATCAACATCGTAGACTAAGCCGTTTTTGAAGATAGTATTGGCAATACCGGGGTCGTATGAATACTCGCCGCTATAAAGTTTTAGCGTTTTTGAGTAGCCTATCATATTTCCTATGCCTAGCTGTCCGCCCGGCACTTTGAGTCTGTATGCGCTTGTGAGACTAGCCGTTCCCACTTGCCCCAATGAACCTAAATCTATAGAGGCGGTTGCTCCGTAAAGCAGTGCGGGAGTAAGTATCCAGTTTTTTGTGATCGGAATATTGACGCTAAATCCAAGCCCAACATCTGCTACTTTTGCCCCCTCCACATCTGTCATGGCAAGCGGCAGCAAAATATTGTATTTTCTGTCGGGATTTTCATCAGAGACGATAGAGTATGAGAGCGGAAGAGAGTATTTTTTCGACTCCAAATCACCCTGCTTCATAGAGAAATATTGAGCCGCTACGCTTACAGCGTTGGCTTTTTGGCTTGATTGCGTGTAGTTTTTTGTTTTGACAACATCAGTAAAGCCGTAGTTAAAACTATTCGCAACGCTTTGAGACATTAGAGAGTTTGGATTTCCGGCTATCGGGTCACTAGGAGATACTTCTGAAAGCTTTTTCATAAGACTCTCCGCCGCCGCCGCACCGTCTTTTTTGAGCCAATTGCTGAGCATATCTTGACTGTCCTCTCTTGTCCTTCCGGCAAAAGTCTGATTGATTCCTATTACAGGTACGGACATGCTTAGCGTAGGACTATTGGCGTTATAGCTAAAATTAATAGCTAATCCGCGGAAGTTTGCGCTTAGCGACGCTGCGCTTGTGTCTGTATATGCCGGCAGATAAGACTGTATACTCTCTCGTTTACCGATAGAGTCAAAAAGAGCTTCTACATTATTGGCGCCTTTGTATGCCGTGACGCCGTTTACAGTTGCAGTGACGCCAAAAATATCGGCGGCTTCGGCTGAAGACAAAGCAAACGCAACTATTGTAGATATTTGTAGTAATTGATTTTTTTTCATAGGCTTCGCCTCCTTTAGCTTATTGAACTTTGAATGCTACGATACTGGCTATATCTTTTCGCCTCCTTGATTGCATTTTTTAGATTTACAGCGGGTACACAATATTTTACATAACGATATATATATCGTTGCTTAAATTATCTGTACAGCTAATATCTAGCATATGGAAATATCGAAAGAAGAATTAACAAACGCAAGCGAAGAACTACTAGATAAAGTATCTGCAAATGTAGTCAGAATAAGACAAGAAAATGGGTATAGTCAGCTTCAATTAGCTTTAGAGATAGGATTGAGTGGCGCCGCATATCTTGGGAGGATGGAGATATGAGTCAAAGGACATAGATTTAATCTTGAACACTTGGCAAAGATTGCCAAAGTTTTAGATGTGGATGTATCGGAGTTTTTCAGATAAGTTTTATATAGCCTTCTCTTTCTCAAAATAAAAATTCAACCCCTTAATCACTAGCATCAATACTATCGCATCAAGCATACTTGCAACAACTATTGACGAATACTCTAAATTATCTATCGCTTTTGCCTGTAGTCCAAGCGTAGCGGCGGCAACCATAAACATAAGCGGCATGGAGTCTGACAGCGCAAACAAAAGCGTGTTTTTGAAGCCCAAGTGTCCATAAAAAGCGGTAAACGAGCCGATAAGCCTGATGGAAACCATGCAGGCTATGAGAAAGAGTGCATTTTTGAAAATCACCGATGAAAAAACAATGTCTAGCTTCAAAGTAGAGCCTACATAGATAAAAAATATCGGCGCCAAAAAGCCGAACCCGAAAGATGAAAGCTTGTCATGTAGGTCTTTTTTGTGAGAAAAAAAGGCGGTTATAAACATACCGGCAAAGAATGCGCCAAGCACCATATCTATCTTGAGATAAAGCATAATAGCTATCATCACAAAAAATAGCGCCATCGAAAATCTAATATCCTGCTCTTTTGAGGCAATATCCGGCATTATCGCCTTTTTTGCCTCTGGAAACCACCAAAAAAATGCTCTCGCAAGCTTAAAAAACATAATACAGACAAAAACGATAACCACAAGAGTCGCCATCGCCTTATAAAACTCCTTGCCAAATCCAAAACTAACGGCACCGCTCATGATAGTAAGCGCTACGATACTGATGAGCTCGCCGAGTATGCCGATAATAAGCGCCAAAGAGAGCCAAGGTTTCTCTTTGCCATAATCTTTTAAAAGCGCCATTATCATGCCGAGCGAGAAGATAGGCAAAATGACAAGATATATGAACGAGAGCTTGAAATAAAGCACGATAGCCAAAGCCATGGCGTACAGAAGAAAAAAGTAGAGAATGACGCGACCCAAAAGCATGGACTTTATCTTGGCAAACTCTTTGAGATTGACCTCCAAGCCCGCCAAAAACATCAAAAACAAAAATCCGACTTTCGCCATAATAAAAAAGTACTCGTTCTTCTCAAAAAACCCGAAATAACCGCCTGCCACACCAAGTATTATCTCTACTACGACGATAGGAAGCCTGAGTGTTTTGGAGACAAAAGGAGAGACTGCGATAAAGATTGAGAGCGCTATAACAATCGCTATACTGTTTTGCATTTCCTACTCGTTTCTAAGGACGGTAAGCGCGTCCACTTCGGAGGCTTTTTTTGCCGGATAGTATGAAGAGACAAATACTATAACGAGCGAACCGAGCGTTATGAGGCAAAAGTCCATAACTGAAAGCTCAAGCGGAAGTTTTGAACTACCGTAAACATCCGCAGGCAAGCTGATAATGTCAAAATTTGAGAGCAGATAAAGAGCCGCTAGCGCAAGCGCAATACCCACTATTATGCCGCTTCCCCCGATAATAGCCCCAAGCCTGAAGAATATAGCTTTTATCTCTTTTTTATCGGCGCCAAGTGATAGAAGAAGCGCTATCTCTTTTCGTCTGCTCATTACCGTCATGAGTAGCGAACTTACTATGTTTAGCGACGCTACAAGAATAATAAGCATCAAGACGACAAAAAGCGCCCGTTTCTCGAGAGCCAGTGCGGCAAAGAAGTTGCCGTTTTGTTGCCACCAACCGACAAGGGCATATTCGTCCGGAAGTTTTTCGCCTAGTATTTTTATATCTTTTAGCGGCTCTTTGGCGTAGATGTGGATACCGTCATACAGTTCCCCGCTTCGTCCGAGCACTTTCGCCAAATCTGCGGCATTAACATACACATATCCCTTGTCATACGCGAGAAGCCCTGAAGAGAATGTCTTGTTGGTTGAAAATCGTTTCATCATAGGAGTAATGCCAAGCCCCTGTGGCTCTCCGTCGGCAAATATAATAGTCAGTTTATCGCCTTTTGTCAGCGAAAACTCATCTTTTAGTTTTTCTCCGATTAGAACCTCGTACGCCCCTATTCCACCGCTCCCAAGAGCATCAGCAACAACAGAGTTTATCGGTTTTTCAAGATTAGTTTCAACACCAAAAACTACGACACCTTCCATATTGTCAGCTTTTTTTGCTATAGCGCTAGCTCTAAGGAATGGGCTAAATTTATACTGTGGATAGTTTTTTTGTAGTTCGTCGGCAAAATCTTTCGATATTTCGTATCCCTGTTTTGAATACATCGTAATCGGATAGTTCATTGTAAAGAGTTTTTTCTCAAACTCTTTATCAAACCCGTTCATAATAGCCATCGCCACGATAAGCACGAACACGCCAAGCCCCACCCCTACGAATGCTAAAGCCGCCGTAATGGATATAAAAGGCTGTGACGGGTCAAACCTAAGATACTTTGAGACTATAAAGCGAACAAGTTTTTTATTCAACTGAACCATCCGATTAATCCTCTCATTTTGAGCTGAGCCCAAAATGAGGTCCTCAGCGGACGGCTCTCGCAGCTAGCTGCTCTNNGCTCTTAAAATTTCATATTTAATCAAATGGTTCAACTAGCTTTTCTTTTTGTCGTAATTTTTCAGACGCTCTTCTCTTTTTTGAGCCGTCGGTACTATATCTATAGGCTCATCCGCCTCTTCTATGCCCTCCGCAGTCGTATCACTGCCTATTCTAAAAGAGTGAAGCACTCTTACTGCATTGATTTTGACCGTTTCGACTAGCTCGGTAAATAGCTTGTAGCTCTCTTTTTTGTACTCGACAAGCGGGTCTTTTTGGTTGTAGCCTCTTAGCCCTATTCCCGTCTTTAGAATGTCCATCTGATAAAGATGCTCTCTCCATGCCTCGTCAAGTGTCTGAAGATAAAGAATTCGCTCTATCTCTTTTCTTTGCGTATCTTCAAGTATTGCAAGTTTGGCTTCGTAGTATCTGCTCATCGCCGCATAGACTTTCTCTTTTAGCTCTTCATACTCAAGACCTTCCATCTCCTGAACAGGCACGCCAAGACCGATGTCTTCAAGCAGAAGTTCGCACACTTTTTCTATATTGAAATCTTCTTTTTCAAGCCCTTCAAATATTCCAGCATCGGCCAAAATATTAGTCACATAAACAGTTCTATTCTCGTCAATTTTTGCGGATATATCAAAATCAAGAGTCAAAAGGTCATTTCTAAAGCCGTATATTATTTTTCTCTGTGCATTTGCGATGTCGTCGTATTCAAGAAGGTGTTTTCTGCTCTCATAGTGCATACTCTCCACTTTTTTCTGCGCTTTTTCAACGGCGTTTGTAACAAGCTTGGAGTCGATATGCTCGCCCCTTTCAAGCCCTAGTCTATTCATGATAGATTTGATTTTTTCACTTCCGAATATTCTAAGAAGCGTATCGTCAAGGCTTAGATAAAACTGGCTAAAGCCCGGATCGCCCTGTCTACCGCTTCGCCCCCTTAGCTGATTGTCAATACGGCGGCTCTCATGCCTTTCCGTACCGATGATTGCAAGACCACCTAACGCTTTTACATCATCGGTTATCTTGATGTCAACACCTCGCCCAGCCATGTTTGTAGCCACGGTAACTGCGCCTTTTACCCCCGCAAGCTTGATTATTTCAGCCTCTTGCTCATGGTTTTTTGCGTTTAGCACCGTATGCGGTATTCTCTCTTTTTTGAGAACTTCATGCAGGGTTTCGCTCTTTTCGATAGAGGCGGTACCTATAAGTATCGGTTGCCCTTTTGTGCTCAGCTCGCCTATCTTTTTGATAACCGCCTCGAACTTTTCCTCTTCAGTTTTGAAGATAAGGTCGTTCATATCTTCTCTTGCAACAGGCACATTTGTAGGTATAGAGATAACATCAAGCCCGTATATCTCGCTAAACTCAGTCGCTTCAGTCTGCGCCGTACCCGTCATACCGGCTAGCTTATTATATAGCCTGAAGTAGTTTTGGAATGTGATGTCGGCTAGCGTCTGACTCTCTTCTTTGATAAGTACGCCCTCTTTTGTCTCAAGCGCTTGATGAAGTCCCTCGGAGTATCTCTTGCCCTCGGATAGCCTACCAGTAAACTCATCAACGATAATAATCTCGCCGTCCCTAACAACATAATCCACATCTATTTTAAACAGATATTGGGCTTTTAACGCTTGGTCTAGCCTGTGCGAAAGCACGGCATTCTCAAGGTCGTATAGATTGCCGACATCAAAAAGCTCTTCGGCGTAACGGATGCCCTCTTCCGTCATAAGTATTACCCTATTTTTCTCGTCCACCGTAAAGTGCTTTTCAATCTCAAGCCCCATGGCGACCTCGTTGGCTTTTTCATACTGCCCCATAAAAGATTTTGTAGGGCCGGAGATAATTAGCGGCGTTCTAGCTTCGTCTATAAGTATCGAGTCCACTTCGTCTACGATGGCAAAGTGATGGTTTCTTTGTACCTGCGAAGCTCTTGAGTACTTCATATTGTCTCTTAGGTAGTCAAAGCCGAATTCGTTGTTTGTGCCGTATGTAATGTCCGCATCGTATGCCGCTTTTTTGACTGCCTCATCGTCCTCGTCGGAAAGTATCGCTCCGACCGAAAAACCTAGGAAGTTGTAGAGTACGCCCATCTCCGTAGCGTCCCTTTTTGCCAAATAGTCGTTGACGGTTATGATATGTACGCCGTCACCCGTCATAGCATTTAGTATTACCGCAAGAGTAGCGACAAGAGTTTTACCCTCGCCCGTCTTCATCTCGGCTATTTTGCCGTCGTTTAGTACCATACCGCCTATGATTTGTACATCATGATGACGCATTCCTAGCGCTCTTTTTGAAGCCTCTCTGGTTATCGCAAAAGAGTCAAAAAGTACGCTATCAAGGCTGACTCCGTCCACAACGGATGCCCTCAAATCATTAAACGAGACTTTTAGCTCATCATCGCTCATTGCGGCATATTTTGGCTCAAGCGCATTTACGGAAGCTAGCTTTTTTCTGTACGCTTTTAGCTCTTTTTCATTTCTTGTGCCCATTATCTTATTGACGATAGCTTTAATCATTTTAAAAAGTTCCCAAACGCTTGAATTTGTCGTAGATATTACCAAAACATCGATAAAAGCTTAATCCCCTAAAAGCTATACTTATAATAAAAAAGGTGACCAGAAGGTGATAAAAAAAGTTTTTATTTGTACGGCTCTTGCGGCTTCTCTCTTTGGACTTAGCTTTGACTATGAATCGTTTGAGGCGAATTTTGTACAGACTGTCAAAAATAAATCCGGCAAAAAGATAGTATATAGCGGTCGGCTTGCCGCCAAAAAACCAAGCCTTGCTCTTTGGGAGTACACAAAACCTGTCAAAAAAAGCGTCTTTGTAAACGATGAGAGCGTCATAATATACGAGCCGGAGCTATCCCAAGCAAAATATCTCAAAAAGAGAAACTCCATATCGCTAGAGTCGATACTCAAAAAAGCAAAACCGGAAGGTAAGGATGAGTACAGCGCAAAAGATGGAGATACAACCTATCGCTTTAGCGTTTCAAGCGGCATGATAGAGAAGCTAACCTACAAAGACTCTCTCGAAAACGATACTGAAATTATCTTTTCAAACCGTAAAAAAAATATACCTATTGCGAATAAATCATTTGAGTTTACGCCGACACCTGATATAGATATTATAAAATAGTAGCCGATGGAAAAGTTTTTATTTGATTTGAATGAGATTTTGGCAAGCAATCTGGGGATTTCGCCAAGCAGTATATTTACCCTTGTTGCCCTCTCTTTATCCGCACTAATAGGCATATCTTCTCTCTTTTTGGCGTTAAGAAGCATAATCAAGCTACTCTCAAAAGAACCTGTAGTTGTCAGAGAAGAACCACATCTAGAGGCTCCGACTCCAAAAGAGATAAATATCGAAATCGGGGAGTTTGGGAAGATAACAAGCGACAAAAAAGTAACCATAAAAGGGCAAGAGCTAGACTACTTTATTATCAAAAAAAGCAAGTACGACAAAGATAGCTTGCCCGTAGGTACAATAGTGGTCATCATCAAAAAAAACGCCAACGAGGCTTATGTAAAACCCGCTGACGATAAAGACAAGGTGCGCCTCAAAGGAATGCTATAGTTACTTCAAAAACTCCAATACGGCGCCCTCAAGCTCGCTCACATTAATCGGCTTTTTGTCTTTTGCCTCATAAGTAAGAAGGGCTTCAATATCTGGATGGAGAGTAAACGAAAAGCTATTTTTTATCTGCGCAATTGCATCTTTGTCTCTAAAAGCCTTTTTTGACGGCTCGATAGCCTCTAGCACGCTAGGCGAAAATTTCGTCCACTCGGCGGTCGAATACATCACGGTCTTTTTGCCGTTCGCATCATGCGCCTTTGCACATAGAGCGGTGTGTGGATCCATCAAGTACCCTTTTGCGGCGTATTTGGCGATAATCTCTTTTGAGTAGTCGTCATCGCCGTATACCGCTTCAAAATCGTCCTTTAGCGCTTGCTGCTCGCTATCTGTTAGCTTATAGCATCTATTTTTGCTTAGCTCGTCCATTAGCTCTTTTGTTCTTTTTGAGCCAAATTTGTCAAAGAGTATTCTCTCTATATTTGAGGAGATAAGTATATCCATCGCCGGAGATATAGTCTTTACTAGCTCTCTTTTGTTTAGGTCGTATGAGCCGTTTGTGATAAGCTCCGTTAGTATGTTGTTGGCATTTGAGGCTATTTTGATTTTATCTATCGGTAGACCCATTCTTTTGGCGTAGTATGCACCTAGGGCGTTTCCGAAGTTGCCGGACGGAACTATCACATCTATCTTTTCACCAATTTTTATCTCATTTTTTGCGAGAAGTTGAAGATAGGCGTAGAAGTGGTAGATAGTCTGAAACGCTATTCTTCCGAAGTTTACGGAGTTTGCGGCGGATACTTTGTACCCTTCATGTGCGAGCTTATCGCCAAAGTCTGCGGAAGCAAGAAGCCCTTTTAGTGCGCTTTGCGCATCGTCAAAAGTGCCATCTATCCCTATGACTTTGAGATTGCCACCGTCAAGAGATAGCATTTGAAGCTTTTGGATGTCGCTAGTGCCGCCCTCCGGATAAAGGCACACGACTTTTACATTTTCTGCATTTTGGAGTGTTTTGAGCGCTGCCGGCCCCGTATCGCCACTTGTTGCCGTCATTACTAGATATTTTTGGTTTTGCTCTTTGGCAAGGTCTGAAAATATTGAACCAAACGGCTGAAGAGCCATATCTTTAAAAGCTCTCGTAGGACCGTGATAGAGCTCGCAAACAAATAGATTTTCCTCTATTTTCTCAATAGGGGCGGAATCTACGCTATCAAAGCTATCATATCTGTCAAGCGCTTTTTTGAGTGAGCCGTCTTCAATATCCATATCAAAAATTTTAAAAAGTTTGTATGCCAGCTCTTTGTAGCTCATATCTTTTGCCTCAAGCAAAAACTCAACATCTATAGTTGGTAGGTGTAATGGAGAGTAAAGACCGCCGTAGCTTGCCGATGGATTTAGTAGTGCGTACGAGAAGCTAACCTCTTCTGGTTTTTGTCCGTCATTGCCTCTAGTTTCAATAAATTTCATCGAATAATCCCATGTTTTTTGGGTGTATTTTAGCAAAATGGGGCTTTGCATAGGGGTTTAGCGGAATATAAAAAGCGACTAGTCGCATAAGCAGTCTGCTGAAGACCTAATTTACAGCTTAGCCGGAAATTAGAGCATAAATCAAATAAAAAAAGGCGGAGCAAAAAGCCCCGCCTAAACAAGGAGTGTGGAGAGTTTTAGATTACCATTTAACTTCAGTTGTAAACATGTAAACATTTTTCTCTTTTACACCAGCTAGCGTAGAAGGAGCGCTTGTTTCTGTATCGTCAGTTATTTGTTTGCCAGAAGCTATAAATGTAACATTTTTATTGTATTTGTAAGCTACACCAACAAGAGCAGATGTCATATCTTGAAGTTTTGATTCATTACCAGTTAGTTTAGCTTTTTTATCTATATCGCTAACATCGTATCTAGCAAGAACTGTCCAGTTTTTTACAGGTCTAAGTTCACCATTGATAGACCAACCTTTATAATCTTTGCTATCGCCTACGCTCTCATTTTGAGCATCATCTTTAGCTATATAGTATTGACCTGCAAGCAAGAACATTGGGTTGTTATAAACAGCGTGGATACCGTATATACTTCTGTCATACTCTGCTGCGTCGTTTTCAACAACATCATTGTCTTTGTGGTTTTTTGAGATCATACCGTAAGTAGAGATGTGTGCATAAGTATCTTTGTCGGCTACTTGTTTGCCCACTTTTTTACCGCTACCTAGTAGGTGACCTGTTAGTCTCCACTCAAGAGATAGATCAGAGCTGTTTTCTTGGTTTGCAGCAGCTTTGTCGGCATGATAACCTTCGCCGTTGAAGATACCGATTTCAGATGTGAAATACTCTGTTTTTGTTTTGAAGTTAAAACCTAGGTCAGCAGAGTTTATAAGGTCTGGACCGTTATCAACTTCGTTAGTTTTTTGTTCAAGCGCAACCTTGTTGATTGATCTGTATTTCCAAGCATTGTGCTCTTCGTAGTCAATCCATGGTCTATGTGCTATACCGATTTCTACGCCTGTGTACGGAAGTACATTATCAAGCCATAAATATGCATATTTTGCATACATATCAGCATAAGTTTTTGAAGAACCAATCTCTTTTGTAGTGTCAAGAGTTACACGGAAGAAATCTTTATCCGTGAAATAAGCTTTAACTTGAACATAGTTTCTTCTAAGTTCAAAACCAGTTGAACCGTTAACGCCTGTACTACTAGTATCGTTAGGATTAACAGAAGTTAAACCAAAATAATGCGTACCGCTAAACTCTAATTTTTTTGCTTTAGAAGTTACCGGTATACCTTTTACTTCTTTGCTCATTAGTTCAGCAACATTATTTTCTTGAATAAAGTTACCTACTTTTTGTCTGCCTTCGCCTGGCTCAGTAAAGATTTGTTTTGTCTTTACATC
>DIZY01000048.1:0-14744 GCA_002428055.1 Helicobacteraceae bacterium UBA6016 | reverse complement strand
GATGCTCTTAGTTTCATATCAACCCTTTTTAGTTAGAATTTTTTTGCGGGCTGATTGTAATAAAGGGGTGTTACGAAACGATTACGCTTTTGTCACAGAGGGCAGGAGTTTAATTCGGTCAAAAACGGGTATTTTTTTTCTAGTATTCTTGCTTTCACTCTATCATTTGACTTTTGACAGGAGTGGTACTTTTGATATATGGTAGCTCTAGCTTCCAAGCTTTCCGCTTCGCTTTTGAAAATAGGGATTACCTTTAGCGCATTTATCGCATCAAGGGCTTTTTGTATTTCACCAGTTTTTAATAGAAGCAACGCTTTTTGAATCCCTCTCTCGCCAAGCTCTTTTAGTGTCTTAAACTCTTTTATCTCTTTTAAAATAGGGTGAAGATTGGCAAGCTCAAACGCAGCCTTAAAATCTTTGACTGCTAGTTTTTTTAAAAATAGATTTATGGTTTCTCTCTCGGTTAGCAGTTTTTTGATGAGTTCTGTTTTTGAAACAACACCCCTAAAAGAGCTAAAACACTCCTTGGCCTCTTCTACCCTTCCGGCGAGAGAGAGCGTTTTTGCCTGCTCTACTCTATTTTGCCACTCATCTTCCATACCCTTGAAGTATCCGGTCAACTTCAAAAATCGGTGCTTCTCTGCCAAGTTGTATGCGTTTGAAAATTTTCCGGTACGGATAAAACCGACAAAAACACGCATAGTCTCAATGGACTCTACAATCTCTCTTAGCTCGCCTTTTTTCTGCGCAATCTTAACAAAAGGGGTAAGCTGCTTGATTGCCGCCTCGTAGTTTTCACTCTCCGCCAACTTAAGCGCACTCATAGAAAAAGCGGCAAATGCGTCTTCTAGCATCTTCGCCGCATCGGTTATAGCCAAAAGCTCGTTTTGTGCGACCATACCATAACAAGAGGCAAAATCTTTGTTTGAAAAAAAAGATTTAAACTCGGCAAACAGAGCCCCTATATTATAAACGCAAATTGTATCTTTGGAATCCTCGGTTACGAGTAGTAGATTTTTTTCATCAAATCTTGCCAATATCGGCTCGTGCGGTGTAGCCAATCTACCGGTGGCAATAATTTTTTCGGTCTCAACATCAAAAATGGCAAAACTAGCATCCCTTAAAATAGCCAGAAAAAACCTATTTTCATTTATGAAAAAGCCTTTTTTGCAATATGATGTAAAGCGCATATTGCTTCTAGAGATTTTCATAGTGTCCGTATTCATTATACTGACAAGCCCGTCTTTTGAGACAGATACAAAGTTTTTTTCATCTAAAAAACCGTTAAAACAGCTCTCTTTGCTTATCGCCACCGAAGAGCCTATCACTTTTGAGAGAGTTGGGGCGCATATATATAACTGCCCGTTTTCCCCAACAAGGACAACTTTGCTCACATCATAGTTAAAAACCATTTTGGATATTTCAAAACCACTTTCTATAGATATAGAGCTAATAACTGTTTTTGAAGACAAATCAAAAGTGTGCAACTTCAAATCGGCGGTAAAAAAAAGCACTAGCTCGCCGCCGAAATCGACTTGAATATACTGTATCTGGTGCTCGCTAGTATGTGAGGCTATCTGAGCTTTATTTGTAAAATCATAGATTGTTAGTTTTTTTCCGCCGTCACCGACAAAAACAAACATCATTGCTCCATCTTTTTCAAAACTTCTAAAAGAGCCGTATTTGTTACCGGCGATATTTTGCATACGATAGTCTTTGGCGACACCGTCTTTTATTATCTTGATTCCGCCCTCTACGGTTGCGGCTACTACGCTTTTATCTTCAAGTATTTGAATATCGATACATTGAGAATTTGCGGTAAAACTATTTGTGCTATTCAACTGCGCCACCTAAAAAAACTTGTCTGTATTATAATATGACTAATCAAAAATTATTAATGAGATGTAAATAATGCAAAAAACAATAGCCGTCATAGATACTTTCGGATTTTTCTTTAGAAGCTACTTCGCCATGCCGCCACTAAAAAGCAAAAGCGGATTTCCAACAGGTCTGCTCACAGGATTTCTCAATTTTCTCTCCAAAATCTCAAAAGAGCATGAAGCAGACTATATGATTTTTTGTTTGGAGAGCAAGGTAAAAGGGTTCAGAGAAGATATATATGCGGAGTACAAAGGTAACCGCCCCGATGCTCCGGAGGATTTTAAAGCGCAGTTGCCCATTGCGATAGAGTGGCTGGAAAAACTGGGCTTAAAAACAATGTCGGTAGATAGCTTCGAGGCGGACGACATCATAGCCTCCGTCTGCCGCATAGCAGACAGGGATGGATTAAACGCCAGAATAGTCAGCCACGATAAAGACTTGTATCAGCTAATCAAAGACGGTCAAACAGTAGTTTGGGAGCCGTCAAAGAAAATTATCGTGGACGAACAGGGATGTATCGCCAAATTTGGCGTACATCCGTCTCTATTTATCGATTTTCAAGCGCTCATCGGCGATAGCGTAGACAATGTACCGGGAGTCAAAGGCATAGGACCTAAAACGGCAGAAAAACTAATCAACGAATACAAAACAATAGAAAATCTATATGCAAATATTGACAAAATAACGGGTAGAACGAAAGAGCTTTTGGAACTCGGCAAAGAAAACGCTTTTATGAGTAAAAAACTCGTCACGCTAAACGCCGACATCCTAGACTCCATAGACTACGACGCTTGCGCCCTACCAGCTTCGATAGATTTTGCGAGAATAAAAGATGAGATGCTCTCTCTCGACATAAGACATCTGCTCCAAAGAGACACGGCTAGCGCCCCTGCGCCAAAAAGCGTGGAGACGAACAAAGCGGTAAACGAATTTAAAGCCGTACTTATCAATACAGACGAAGAGCTACTATCTATCGTCTCAAAAATACCGGACAAAGCGGTAGTCGCTTTCGATACGGAAACAGACTCGCTAGATACCAAAGAGGCAAATCTTATCGGCTTTTCGTTTTCATGGGACGAAAAAGAGGGATTTTATGCCCCGCTCGCCCACTCATACCTCGGAGCGCCAGAGCAAATCGGCAAAGAGAGTGCAAAAAAAGCGATAAAGGAGCTCTTTTCAAAACAGATAGTAGGGCACAATCTCAAATTTGACATTGCGGTCGTGGAGAGATTTTTGGGTGAGAAAAATATCCCCGTGTATGCCGATACGATGCTTCTTAGCTGGCTCGACAATCCCGAAATGGCGGTCGGACTCGACGCTATGGCGGATAAGGTGTTCGGGCACAAGATGATAAAGTTCAAAGAGACGGTAAAAACGGGTGATGATTTCTCAAAAGTCGCCGTGGAGGATGCCAGCGCTTACGCCGCAGAGGATGCCGTCTTTACGCTCAAGCTTTTTTCCCATCTTTCGCAGAAGTTGCAGACAAAAGAACCTGCCATATACAAAGAGTTTTTAGAGATAGAGATGCCGTTCATGCGGTTGCTTCTTGAGATGGAAAAAGAGGGAATAGCGGTAGACAGAGAGAAGCTAAAAGAGTTGCTTGTCAAAAATGAAGGCGAGATAGAGGCGGTCAAAAAAGAGATTTTTGCGCTTACGGGGTATGAGTTTAACATCAACTCCACAAAACAGCTCTCCGATATACTATTTGAAAGACTGGGGCTAAAGTCTGCTAAAAAAACAAAAACAGGGCTAAGCACCGACGAACGCACACTCCAAAAAATGATAGACGCCCACCCCGTCATCGAAAAGATACTCGACTACCGAGAGGTCTTCAAGCTAAAAAGTACCTACATAGAACCGATGCTAGAACTCTCCGCCAAAAATGAAGCGCACAAGATATACACGAGCTTTTTGCAGACGGGAACCGCCACGGGTAGGCTATCGAGCAAAAATCCAAATCTTCAAAACATCCCGACAAAGACGGAATCAGGCAGGCAGATAAGATACGCTTTTGTTCCTACGGATGGCAAAATATTTATCGGGCTCGACTACTCGCAGATAGAGCTAAGACTTTTGGCACACTTTAGCGAAGACGAAACGCTCGTAAACGCCTTTTTGCAAGATAGAGATATACATCTTGAGACGGCGCAGAAGATATTTGGAAGCGAAAAGGCAAAAGAGAATAGAAACAAGGCGAAAACAATAAATTTCGGACTACTTTACGGCATGGGTAGCCAAAAGCTCTCTGATAGCCTCGCCATCAGTACAAAAGAGGCAAAAGAGCTGATAGAGAGCTACTTTGCATCGTTTCCGACGGTCAAAAACTTTTTGGAGACCATCAGGATAAGCGCAAAAGAGACGGGCTTTGTCGCAACAATGATGGGTAGAAAGCGGTTTTTTGATTTTAAAAATGCCGGAGCGAGAGAGGAGGCGATGTATTTGCGAGAGGCGGTAAATACCCTGTTTCAAGGCTCGGCGGCGGATATTATCAAGCTCTCGATGCTTCGTATAAAAGAGAGGCTAGAGAGCGATAAACTACCCGTAAAGATGATACTACAAATCCACGATGAGCTCATATTTGAAGCGGATGAACGGGAAGCGAAAGAGATAGCGCCCCTGCTTGCCTCCATCATGGAAAACAGCACAACGCTAAAAATTCCACTAAAAACCTCTCTAAATTTCGGTCACAACTGGGGAGAGCTGAAGTGAGCGGATACAAACCGCCTTATACTCTTACAACAAAAACGGCTATATTGGAGGGCAAAAGAGTCCTTGGAACCTACAAAGAGATTTTGGAGGTCGAGGGAGCTATTTGATTGGCTAAAAAAAGATGGAAGACTAGAGCGGAGCGGAAGTGCTAGAAAAGGCGAGTGGATAGCCCTAGCTTAAAGCACAAAAAACTAAGAGGAACAAAAATGAAAGATATGCCAAAACTAATCTACGGAACAGCTTGGAAAAAGGAGCACACGGCGAATCTGGTGGAGATGGCGCTCATACTTGGGTTGAGAGGCGTTGATACCGCTTGTCAGCCAAAGCACTATGAGGAGGCGCTTGTCGGCGAGGGGATAAAAAGAGCGATAGAAAAAGGAGTTGTGATAAGAGATGAGCTATTTGTGCAGACCAAATTTACCCCACTTGGCGGACAAGACCCAAATAGGCTGCCCTACGACCCGAAACTTCCGTTAAAAGCCCAGATAAGAAGCTCTTTTGAGGCGTCAAAGAGAAATCTTGGCGTAGAGTATATAGACTCTCTAGTGCTTCACTCTCCTATCTTTCCCTACCCTGCTCTTTTGGAGGCTTGGAGCGTGTTTGAGGAGCTTTGCAAAAGCGCCGAAGTGGGCATTATCGGCATATCAAACTGCTATGAAGAGGAGCTTTTTGGAAGGCTTTTTGCGGATGCAAGCGTCAAGCCGTCCGTCTTGCAAAATAGATTTTACGAAGCTAGCGACTACGACAAAGGGCTTCGGGCGTTTTGCGACAAAAACGGCGTCACCTATCAAAGCTTTTGGAGCCTTACCGCAAACCCACACATCCTAGGCTCTGAAGCCATCACCTCTCTAACCCAAAAATACCAAAAAACAGCCGCACAAATCTTCTATCGCTACCTCACGCAAATTGGCATTGTGCCGCTGATTGGCTCAACTAGTGAGAGCCATTTGAGGGAGGATTTGGAGATTTTTGGGTTTGCGCTTGCTTCAGATGAGATTTTAACAGTTGACGCACTATTGTAAAATCCATTTTACGAGAACTTCGTTCAGTGCGCTATTGGAAGCTCTATCTTAAACTCGGTGCCCCCATCCGCATTGCAGGCGCTAATCTTCCCGCCCATCCTATCTTCAATGATAGTTTTTGACAAAGATAGACCGATGCCGGTGCCTTTCTCGTCTTGAGCAGATATGGTGATTTCTATTTTTGGTTCTTGTAGTTTTGTACTTGTAACGGCATCTTTTGCATTATTGATAATATTTAGGATTACCTGCTTAAACTCACTCGCATAGCCTAGCACATGGATATTTTCTTCACCGGATACCACGATGGCAATGCCGTCTAGTTCTAACTGCTTTCTAAGTAGTCTCAACACCGAATCTATCTGCTTGAACAAACAAAATAGTTCGGCTGCTTTTGAGGGCTTATAAAAATCCCTAAACTCATTCGCTGTCCCACTCATAAAACGAATCATCTCCAAAATAGATGCTATAGAATTACTCAGCGACTCGCCTGTTAACTCACCTACTTTATAGCTAAGCATTATATCCTAAGCCTCTAAGCTTATGGGACTTAGAGGCTGTTTCCACTGATGTATTATCGCTCCTAACATATTGCCAAGCTGAGCCATCTTCTCACTTTGGATTAGCGCTTCACGCTCTTTTAGCTCGTTTTGTGCTCTTCTTAGTTCTGCCGTTCTCTTATGCACCTCATCTTCTACAGATGCTAAAGCCTTTTTTGTCCTCGTCTCCGCAATACTCTTGTCGGCTATGTGATTCGCCCACTCTACAAGCATCTTCATTATCGGTTCTAGCTTATCCTCGGAGACGATAGGCGCCTCTGCCACTGCTTGCAGATACGCCTCTCTCTCAAACCCAAACTCAATCATCATATTTTCAAAAAAAGCGTCAACCGGCTTTTGCACAAAAAACTGTCCGATAAAAAGGTTTGCGATATGAAATCCTTCTACAACGATAGGAGAACAGCAGCCTATAAGACCGTTTCTGCATTTGTACATAGAAAACTGTTTACCGCTCTCTACTTGTTTGTATATATCCATATCGCCCTCTATACACCTAGCAAGCGTACCTTTGTTTGCCCTATGAAACTCTACACAAAGTTGTTGCCATCTGGATAATGCGAGTACTGCGCCTTTGAGGTCTATGATGGCTACCGGGAGTCCCACGGCATCCAAAAAGCTTTCAAACATTTCATTCATTTGAGAAAAATCGATAAGAGCCAAAAGCTCGTCGTTTTTTGTCTCATCTACAAGTGGCTTATACCCCCTTCTGCACTTTCAAATATTTATATTTGACAGATACAATATATTACAATTTGGCTATTAACAATCAATTTCGGTTAATTTTTTACCTATCTCTCACTCTTGACAATCTGAGAGTTCATCATGTAAAAATTGTCGAAGCAACTGGAATATAACCATGATAGGCATCTAAAAGGGCTTAGGCCCAACACAGAGAAGTATCTGGGGAGTGATACTAGTTTTTTGAAATAGCTATTTTCGCTAAATAAGAGTTTTTTAGTACAATTTCAAAAAAATAAAAAACCACAGGAATATCAATGTCTAAGTTTTTCAATTTTATATCATCGATGGCATTTAATGCCGTGTTGTTGCTTATTTTTGCCGGTTCGGCAGGCGTCGCTACATTCATAGAAAATGACTACGGCACGCAGACTGCGAAAGCTCTTGTATATAACAGCAGATGGTTTGAGGCCATTATGGTGCTTTTGGCTATCGGTCTTAGTGCGAACATTATCAAGCAAAAGCTTTATACGAAAGAGAAGATGGGCAGTTTCTTGATGCACTTTTCTTTTATCGTCATACTTATCGGCGCCGGGCTTACAAGATACTTCGGATATGAAGGCGTAATGCATATTAGAGAGGCTGAGACGGCAAACCAGATGCTCTCAACGGAGAGTTTTGTAACAGTTAGCGCATCCTCGAAAGAGTCAAATGCGACAGTTGAGAAAAAAGTGCTTTTCGCAAAAAGTACAAAACAAGATTTTGCCGCCGAAATAACAAATAATGGCAAAACATACAAGCTTAGCCTCAAAGAGGTCATTCCCGATGCGATAAAGCAAATAGAGGAAGTAAAAGGCGGCAAGCCGATGATTTCGCTAGTCATAGCGGCAGAGGGCTCCGCCCCGTCGCAAAAACTACTGGAGGCGAGCAATCCGGTCAGTGCGGACGGAATCAGATTTGAGATGGGCGCCGACGCTCAACCGATAACAACGGATGAGCCGTATGTGAAGTTTTTTGCCAAAGAGTCCAAAATCTATTTTATCTCCAACAAAGATATAGAATTTATGACAATGGCCGATAAACAAAGCGGCAAGTACGCCAAAAACGAAATAAACGAACTTGAAAAAGGTAGGCTTTTTAATATCTCGGGTATCAGTTTTGTACCTAGATACAGCACCGTATCGGGCGGTGTCAAGCTAATGCCTTCTCCGTCAAAAATGAAGGGTCAAAATCTAGATACAGCTCTAATATTCGACATAAGCGATGGCAAAGAGACAAAGACGCTTACAGCAATGGGTCAGGCGCAAGCCCTAGGGGAAGCGGTTAGCGCAACATTTGGCGATACAAACATATCGGTCTCTTACGGCTCAAAACTACTAACACTTCCAATATCTATCAAACTAAATGACTTCGTACTATCCCGTTATCCAGGCTCTATGAGTCCCTCATCGTATGAGAGCAATGTAACGGTTATGCAAGATAACAAAAGCTTTGATTATAGGATTTATATGAACCACACATTAGATGCAAACGGCTTTAGATTTTTCCAATCCTCTTACGATATGGATGAAAAAGGCACAATTTTATCCGTCTCAAAAGACCCTGGCAAAATTCCTACATATATCGGCTATATACTTATGGCTCTCGGCATGGGATGGCTTCTTGTGGATAAAAACTCTAGATTTAGAAAACTAAATAGAGTACTGGAAATCCAAAAAGCGTCAGCTCTTATATTTGTAGTCTTGTTTGCGTTTTTTGCACAAAACTTGCAGGCAGAGGAGAAGATGGCGGCAAATATACTGACGACCGCAAAATCGGTAAATCCGCAAATAGCGCAAGAGTTCGGAAAACTACTAGTCCAAGATGCGCAAGGCAGAATAAAGCCTATCAACACACTCTCAACAGAGGTGCTAGACAAAGTATCTGGCACAAATGAATTTGACGGCATGAACGCAGATGAGGTAATGTTTGCAATGCTACTGGAACCAAAAAGCTGGCAACTAATCAAAATGATAAAAGTCGGACACCCGGAGATAAAAAAACTACTAGGACTCTCCGAAAACGATAAAAAAGCCGCTTTTATAGACTTCTTCGATACGACCGGGGCGCAGGGCGGATATAAACTCAGTATGTATGTAGACGATGCAAACCGCAAAAAACCTTCGGATAGAGGCACACTGGATAAAGAGATACTAAAACTCGATGAGAGGCTGAATATCTGCTATATGGTCTACGGCGGCAAACTGCTTCGTATATTTCCAAAGCCGGACGACAAAAACAATATATGGCTAGACCCTGCCTCTGCCGTCATGGGATTTGACGCCAACAACTCAAACGCCGTTAGAGATAGCCTAAGTTCACTTTTTAATAACGCCTCGTTAGCCGCAAAAGACCCGAGCAAAGCAGCGGTGGCGATAGCGGATATAGCAAAAATAAAAGCGATGCAGGAAAAATACGGCGCAAGCGTAATGCCGAGCCAAACAAAAATAGATATAGAGCTTGCCTACAACAAGCTAAATGTCTTCAAAAACCTTATTTTGGTCTATCTGCTGATAGGAACGGCGCTGCTCATTGCCGAATTTGCGACTCTTTCGAGCGATTCAAAAGCTGTCCAGATAGTTCGAAAGCTCTCTTTGTCAATTCTTGGAATATCGTTTGTCGTACATACACTAAACCTCGGAGCAAGATGGTACATATCCGGGCATGCACCGTGGTCTGACGGATATGAGTCGATGACATATATAGCATGGGCTACGGTACTTGCAGGACTACTGTTTACCAAAAAATCATCAATCACTCTTGGACTTACGGCAATCCTTGCTGGTGTCGTACTTTTCGTTGCGCATCTTAGCTGGATGGACCCACAAATCACCAACATCGTTCCTGTGCTAAAATCATACTGGCTTACAATCCATGTATCGATGATTACGGCAAGCTACGGCTTTTTGGGACTTGGGGCGCTGATAGGCTTTGTGAGCCTCATACTCTTTAGCCTAAGAAGCGAGTCAAAGCCGCTGATAGACAAAAAAATAAGAGAGTTAGCCGTCATCAATGAAATGACGCTAATCGTCGGTCTGTTCATGCTAACTATCGGGAACTTTCTCGGCGGTGTATGGGCAAATGAGAGCTGGGGTAGATATTGGGGTTGGGATCCGAAAGAGACTTGGGCACTTGTATCGATACTAATCTATGTAGTCGTAATTCACTCAAAATATATTCCAAAGCTAGGCTCCATATACGGACTATCCGTACTGTCGCTATTTGCGTTTTCGTCAATCGTAATGACATATTTTGGAGTCAATTTCTATCTATCGGGGCTACACTCGTATGCGCAAGGCGATCCTGTGCCAGTACCTAGTTTCGTATATATATCGGTTGCCGTAATGATACTCGTCAGTGTAACGGCGTATAGAAATAGAGATTTGAAGTTACTGAAATAAGTAAATCAGTCGCAGACATTAGAGCTTGAAATTTTTTTCAAGCTCGAGTTGTTTTCGTTGTGTTCGGCATCTTTTTTTTCGTGTTCCCCTACTTTTGAGGCTTCTTCACTTTTAACTTCTATTTTGGTCTTGCTGTGCGCTACCGACTTTTTTGAAGTTACTTTCTTTTTTACTGTTTTTTTAACAGGTTTCTTCTTTTTTACTACTATTTTCGGTTTTGGCTTCGGAGCAGACGCCACGACCAATCTTTTTTGCTCGTTTTTGAGCATAACTCCTATTAACTGCCCTAGTTCGCTAGACGGATTGACATCCTCTATAACTATTCGCTGAGGTAACCTCTCTTGTTGCTGAACTTGAGCATGCTCTGCACTCTCATGCGTATCGCTATTTGACGATATACCGCCCTGAGAGTTGCCTATCAAAAAATTATCGGCAAAACAAAACGAAGTCAGGCAGACAGCGGTTAGCAAAGTTTTTTTAAACATTAAGTCACCTTATTCAAAATTTGGTGTAAATCGGAAAAGACGGGGTTTATTTTAGCCGCTTTTGTAAAATAAAAGCAAATGTTGAGCCAAGTTTTTGCTAAAATGTAACAAATCTTTCATACGGAACCATAAGCTAATGACAAACAGCAAGAGCAATTTAAGACTACTTTTTTCAATGCCGGTAATAGTTGCGGCGCTCGGATACTTCGTCGATATTTACGATTTGATACTTTTCGGCATAGTCAGAGTCTCAAGCCTAAAAGAACTAGGACTAAGCCCCACGGAAATAACCGAAGTCGGAGCTCAAATACTAAATATGCAGATGGCAGGAATGCTAATAGGCGGGATTCTCTGGGGGGTGCTTGGCGACAAAAAAGGCAGAATGTCGGTGCTTTTAGGCTCCATCATTCTTTATTCAACGGCAAACTTCCTAAACGGCTTTGTGCAAAATGTAGAGAGTTATATGGCTCTTAGATTCATAGCGGGTATCGGTCTAGCCGGAGAGCTTGGAGCTGGCGTAACGCTAGTTTCCGAACTACTGCCAAAAGCCATCCGTGGATACGGCACGATGATTATAGCCTCTGTTGGCGTGACGGGCGCTATCGCCGCCAACTTCATAGCCCAAAGCTTTGATTGGAGAACAGCTTATATCATAGGCGGCGTCTTAGGCTTTGCCCTGCTTCTTATGAGGGTCGGACTAATGGAGTCTGAGATGTTTAAGACGCTCAAAAACTCTGCCGTCAAACGGGGTGCATTTTTTGACCTGTTCACAAAAAAAGAGCTATTCTTCAAATATGCAAAATCTATTATGATAGGGTTGCCTCTCTGGTTTTGCGTCGGTATCCTCATACTTTTCTCTCCCGAATTTGCAAAAGAACTCGGCATACAAGGTAGTGTCAACGCCGGACACGCCGTGATGCTTTGCTACATCGGTCTTACTTTGGGCGACTTTGCCAGTGGATTCATGAGCCAAAAGGCACAGAGCAGACGCAAGATTATCTTTGTTTTTATGGGCGCTGCCCTTGTGCTTTCTCTCATATACCTTAGCATCTCTAACGCCTCGGCGGAGCTATTTTATGCGCTATGCTTTGGTATCGGTGTCGCTTGCGGTTATTGGGCGCTCTTTATCACCGTGGCGGCAGAGCAGTTTGGAACCAATATCCGCTCTACCGTAGCCTCCACCGTACCAAACTTCGTGCGTGGAATGGTTGTGCCTATGTCTTTGGCATTTTTGGCGCTCAAGCCTTACGGCGGCGTCGTATTTGCGGCGGCTATTGTAGGCGGCATAGTATTTATTATCGGTTTTGTAGCCCTTTGGAAGCTCGAAGAGACATTCCATAAAGAGCTAGATTATATTGAGGTATAAAAAGTGCTAAAAGAGCTAATCGCCATAGGCGTCGGGGGCGGCGTCGGCTCAATCGCTAGATACGGCGTCGTGACGCTATCTGCAAAGTTTTTTGGCACAAACTATACACACTTCGGCACGCTAGCCGTCAACTGTATAGGCTCTTTTTTTGTGACGCTTTTTATGGTACTCTATATTGAGAAGTTTGATTTTGATCCGATAGTAAGACTTATAGTGGTTATCGGTTTTTTAGGGGGCTTTACGACTTTTTCGGCCTTTAGCTATGAGAGTATTGCAATGCTTCATGCTGGAGAGTTTCGTAAGGCGGCAACCTATATATTGCTAACCAACACATTAGGATTATCATTTGCCATGCTCGGCATTTACGCCGCAAAAAGGTTTATATAATGGATACCACAAAAAACCAACTCGAAACCATAATGCACTACTCGGAGCTAATCGCAAACGAGAGAGACTACTCTGCCCTAGAGGGTCTACTGTGCGATTTTTCAAAAGCGCTTACCGGAGCGGAGAGAGCTACTATCTGGTTTTGCGACGAAAAAGCTTTTTCGCTATGGAGTAGTACGGCGGATGGAATCGGCATACAGACTATTCCAATGGATAAAGGGATAGCTGGATACGCCGTAATGAACGAGCTTCCGGTGATGAGCAATGATGCACACAACGACCCTAGATTTTATGACGAAGTTGAAAAAAGAACAGGATATGAGCTCAAAAATACGATAGTTGTACCAATCAAAAACCCAAACGACGAAATAGTGGGCGCGCTACAAGTACTAAATAAATTTGGCGGTAGCGAGGATTTCAACGATGAGGATATGCGGCTAATCAACTTTGCCGTCAACTTTGCCACCAGTATGCTAAATGTAATGTATCTCAACTACCGCATCAACACCATTTTTGATTACACTGCAAGAATAGCCGACGAGACGGATACGGACAAGTTGCTAATGCTGCTAGCGGATATGGGCAAGGATATTCTAAAGGCGGATAGGGCGACGCTATGGCTCTACGATGAGGAGCGAAATATACTCTGGACCAGGGTGGCGCACGGAGTAAGTAGGCTCGAGATCTCGCCGGACAACGGTATAGCCGGAGCCGTATTTACCGGGGAGCGCTCGCTAATCGTAAACGACCCGTATAGCGACGCTAGATTTCACAAAGAGATGGACGCCAAAACAGGCTACAAAACCAAAAGCATCATAGCGATACTTCTAAAGACCACCGACGGCAAAAAAATAGGCGTGTTCCAGTGCGTCAACAAAATCGCAAAAAAAAGTGAATTCAAATCTGTCGATATGAGCCGAATGAAAATGATAGGCGGATACATGGTTGGTACGCTGGAGCTCGCCAAGCTATATCAAGAGATTGAAGAGACGCAAAAAGAGATTATAGCGACGATGGGTGAAGCCGGAGAGTTTCGCTCAAAAGAGACCGGCAACCATGTCAAAAGAGTCGCTAGATACTCATCTATACTGGCACGGCTAGCAGGAATGGGTGATGAAGAGGCAAATCTTATCGAAATGGCCTCCCCTATGCACGACATAGGCAAAATAGCGATTCCGGACGATATATTAAACAAACCAGGCAAACTTACATTCGAAGAGTTTGAGATAATGAAGACACATGCGGCGATAGGGCATGAAATACTATCCCACTCCAAACGAAAGATTATAAAAGCGGCTGCAATCGTAGCAGGCGAACACCATGAAAGATGGGACGGCAAGGGGTATCCAAACGGTAAAGTAGGCGAAGAGATACACATATACGGGCGCATTACCGCAATAGCTGATGTGTTTGACGCTCTTGGAAGTGACAGATGCTATAAAAAAGCGTGGGAGCTGGATAGAATACTTGAGCTATTCAAAAGTGAAAATGGAAAGCAGTTTGACCCAAACCTGACGGAACTATTTTTTGCCAATCTAGATAAGTTTTTGGAGGTTAGGGACGCCCTTTCGGATGCATAAGACTATGACGAACCTGCCAAAAACCCGCTTGCAAAGGACCATTGCAGATTGAACCCGCCGCAAGGACCGTCCAAATCCATCACTTCACCGCAAAAATAAANNTCCATCGTCTCAGGGCAAATCTCTTTGAGTGATACGCCGCCCCTTGTTATCATCGCCGCCTTAAATCCGTCATGTCCGACTACTGTTAGCGGAGTCCATGCAAGAAGCTTTATTAGTGCGTCTCTTTTTGCTCCTTCTATTTTGCCGACAACAGNNGCCGGAGTCTACGGCCGCCAGAACACACAGCTCACGAATAACGGAGAGTGGAAGTAGCCCTGAGAGATGCTCAGATATAGGCGCATGCGGATTTTTACTAGCCGCTTCCTTGATATAAATGCGTATCTGCTCCTCATTCATCCCCTTTGTCATATTCACCAGTAGCGGCACTTCGCCGTGTTTTTGCAAAAGCGGAGTAATCTCCCTAGCAAAATCAAGCACAACGGGCCCCCGAATACCGTTACTCGTAAATATCAGATCACCTGTATCCCGCAGATTTTTTGTTTTTGGCAAATCAATACGAATCTCAGCCTTTGCTATCGTATCCGCACGGCATGAAGCCACCCAGCTTTCTTTGGTATGCAAAGGAAGCATTGCGGG
>DIZY01000020.1 GCA_002428055.1 Helicobacteraceae bacterium UBA6016 | reverse complement strand
CTGACAGATGAAAAATACAAAAACCTAGGCAGTGACGCCAAACTAGAAATCACCTACGACAAAGAGGCAAAAACCATCACAATAAAAGACTTCGGTATCGGTATGACTGATGAAGATATGATGGAGAGCCTCGGCACTATCGCAAAGAGCGGCACAAAGTCGTTTATCGAAAAACTAACAGGCGACGCCAAAAAAGATAGCAATCTTATCGGACAGTTCGGCGTAGGCTTCTACTCTGCGTTCATGGTGGCAGACAATATCTCGGTACTAAGCCGCAAAGCGGGCGAGGACAAAGCGTTCATCTGGGAATCAGACGGAAGCGGCGAGTACGAGATAAAAGAGGGCACAAAAGATACGCACGGCACGGAAATCACGCTACACCTCAAAGACGATGCGGAAGAGTACCTAAGCCAATGGAAGCTTGAAGCGATAGTCAAAAAATACTCAGACCACATCCCATTCCCAATCTTCATGCAAAAAGAAAAATACCTCGAAGAGGGCAAAACTGAGACAAGTATAGAGCAAATCAACAAAGCAAGCGCGCTTTGGAGAAGAGCAAAAAACGAAATCAGCGAAGATGAGTACAACGAGTTTTACTCCGCAATCAGCCACGACAATGACAAGCCGCTTCTGCACATTCACACAAAAGCGGAAGGTACGCACGAGTACACTACGCTTTTCTATATCCCGCAAAAAGCGCCGATGGATATGTACAGAATGGACTATCAAGCGGGTGTGAAGCTGTATGTCAAGCGAGTATTTATTACCGATGACGATAAAGAGCTAATGCCGACATATATGAGATTTGCCAGAGGTATCATTGATGCCGAAGACCTGCCGCTCAATGTCAGTCGTGAGATACTACAACAAAACAGACTGCTAACCACAATCAAAACAGCGTCGACCAAAAAAATACTGGGCGAGCTCAAAAAACTAGCAAAAGCCGACAAAGAAAAATACGAGACATTCTTCAAAGAGTTCGGTAGGGCGTTAAAAGAGGGTCTTTACTCCGACTATGCAAACAGAGATGATTTGTTAGAGCTTATGAGATTCAAATCAACTGCCGCTGATGGGTTTGTTAGCCTAGAAGAGTACGAGACGAGGATGGTGGCTGACCAAAAAGCGGTCTACTACATCGTAGGCGACGACGAAAATCTAGCCAAAAATTCTCCAATCCTAGAGGGGTTTAAAGCCAAAAACATAGAAGTGCTCGTGCTAGATGACGAGATAGATACAATAGTGATGCCGTCCGTCAACAAATACAAAGAGTTTGAAATCAAAAATGTTTCAAACTCACTAAATGATGAAATCCTAAAAGCAGACATAGACGAAGCGACAAGCGAGAGACTAAAACCGCTAGTAGAGAAGCTAACCGCCGCTCTAGGGGATAAAGTAAAAGAGGTGAAGGTGTCGGGTAGCCTAAGAGACTCCGCCGCTTGCGTGGTATTCGACGATGCGCACATGACTGCTCAATTAAAAGAGATGCTAAAAGCAATGGGTCAAGAAGCGCCGGAGTCTAAGCCGACATTTGAAATCAACCCAACCCACCCGATAATCAACAAGCTAGAGGGTGCAGACGAGGCAAAAGTAGCCGAGATAGGCGAACTGCTGTTTGACCTATCCGTTATGCTTTCAGGCGAAAGCCTCAAAGACCCGTCGGCATTTGCCAAAAAAGTATCTGTCGTCCTCGTAAACTCTCTGTAATCACTACAATTAATATCCCCTCTGCTTTTTAAGAGGGGGTAACTTTTCTGCGTTTTTTTATAATCCAATGCAAAAAAAGATTTCATCACGAAAAAATTGCTCTATCTAACCTCTTTTTAATATAACCGGAGCGACAATGATGCATAACTTTTATAAGAGGCATTTGATGAGTGATGATAAAATTGGCGGCTTAGCTTCTAAGTACAGTGCGCTGTATGTGGAAGATGAGAAAGATACGAGAGAGAGCGTACTTAGAATCCTAAAAAGAGTCGGTTTTGCGAATTTATATTCGGCGGAAAACGGGCTAGAGGGATTGGCGATATTTAAAGAAAAAAGACCTGAGATAGTTATTAGCGATATTCAAATGCCTGTTATGAACGGTTTGGACATGATAAAAAATATACTGGAGATGTCCGATGATGCACATATACTGCTAACTACCGCCTTTGGCGATCAAGAGTACTTTATGCGTTCAATCGAGCTGAAAGTAGATAAATATATTATGAAGCCTATCGATATGACGCAGTTTTTGGAAGCCATAGATAACGCTTGCATGCAGATAGAGCAAAAAAAGCTTGCATTTGCCTATCTCGCCAAAGAAGCTCAAGATAAACTTGAGATGGCGATAAGTGACGCTACGAGATTGATTGTAGATGCAAATCCACACCCGACGGTAGTTTTTAAAAATCAGAAGCTTTCATATATCAACGATGCTTTTTTGGAATTATTGTCTCATAAGGATTTGGATTCTATAGACGGCGGTATATTTCCTTGTGTATTGGAGCCCAGAGGCGGATATATGTCTAGTTTGTCGGACTATGCGCAAGATGGCGGCGATGTAAATAAGGCATGTATCAAAAACTCAAAAGGCAAAGATAGAATATTTGAGGTTCGTAAAAAAGATATATTACTTGAGGATGGCAGCGTCTCTATCTATTTTTTTACCGATATTACGCTTTTGGAATATCAAAGAAGAAAACTGCAACTATTCGGCAACGCAGTACAAAAAGAGCTTATCTCAAAACGCTTCGAAGAGCGTAAGAAAGCGGACGCCAAAGAAAAAGAGAGCGTTGCGCCTATAGAAAAAATAACTTTTAGAAAGATAGCAGCCGGAGAGTATGCCGCAGAGATAGATTCTGTAGTGTTTGAGCAACTAGAAGAGCTTGATGAGCTTGAAGTCGAGATTAACGACGATTTGACGCTATTTTTGGAGAGAAGGGACGGGGCATATCTAAGAACTTTCGCCGATAGGCTGGAAAAATATGCATATACGATGAAAATGCTTTTTGAATTTGAACAGCTCTCTTTTGCCATCAAAAATATAGCCGAGCTTCTGTATCAAAACTCCATAGATATGGATGTATCAAAGATAGATAAGATAGGGATGTATTGTAGCGCTATAGCTGAGGATTTGGCAAACTGGAGAAACGGTATTTTTGTTAGCAGAAGCGCTATAGATATTCACTATCTAGATAATTCGCTCTACTCTTCGTGTCTACAACTCGAATTTGAGATTAAAGGCATTAAGCTTGACGATGACGCAGGGGAACTTGAGCTGTTTTAAAAAGCCCTTTTTTGCTAAAATTGCCACGGCGCAACGGGTAGTTGCTTTTGGATACCCAAAAGAGGAAAGTCCGGGCTACAGCGGGGCAAGGATTCCGTCTAACGGACGGCCGTCGCAAGACGAGGGAACAGTGCAACAGAAAACAAACTTCCTTGGGCAACCAAGGTAAAGGTGAAACGGTGGGGTAAGAGCCCACCTGCGTTGCAGGCAACTGCAGGGCTTGTAAACCCAATCCGTAGCAAGAAGAGCATGGTAAAAGCCCCGCAATGGCGCTCTTCGCTAGATACCGCTTGGTGACTTGCGGTTTAGATAAATAACTACCGACTACAGAACTCGGCTTATAGTTGCGCCGCCTC
>DIZY01000077.1:3166-7805 GCA_002428055.1 Helicobacteraceae bacterium UBA6016 | reverse complement strand
ATAGATAACCTACTCTCAAACGCCGCAAAACACTCGGTAAGCGACACCGTGATAAAAGTTAGAATCGGGAGTGAAAACGGCATCGTTTATTTTGAGGTTGAAAATAAAAGTAGGCGGATAGAGAATTTGGCTAAAATATTCGAAGAGTTTTATAAAGGTTCAAGCAGCAGCGGCGGGCTAGGGCTGGGACTTTTTATAGCGTTTAAAATATGCGAGACAAACGGCGCAAAAATAAGCGTAAAAAATGAGGGCGACAGCGTCTTTTTTAGAGTTGGATTTAGGGGCTAAACATGAAAATACTACTGCTGGAAGATGAGACGCTACTTAGAAGAAATATTGCCTCTTATCTCAAAAAAAGAGGGTTTGAGGTAGTTGATTTTGAGGATGGAAGAACACTACTGGAATGCGCCAATCTATATGATTTTGACGCTTTCGTGCTTGACATCAATGTGCCTGATTTTAACGGTTTTGAAATCCTAGAATTTATAAAAAATTCAGACCAAACGACGCCCGTCATATTGATAAGCGCATATACCGAAACAAAAGATGTGTTAAACGGCTTTAAACTCGGCGCTTCAGATTATCTCAAAAAACCGTTTGGGCTCGAAGAGCTTGAGATAAGGCTTTTAAAAGCCATAGGGGCGATGGATGACAGCGTCATAAAAATAAATAGCGACTATGAGTATGACCTCAAAATAAGAGAGCTAAGATACAAAAATGAAATAGTCAAACTTCCAAAAACCCCCTCAAAGCTCTTTTATCAAATCGCAAAAAGAAAAGGCGGTATAGTAAAAAGTGAAGAGATTTTGGAGTATCTATATCCGGACGGTTCGAGTCAGTCTAGCGCAGTTATAGGGCGCATAAGGGATTTGAGAGCTTTTATAGAGCCGGATATTATCGAAAATGTACACGGCGTAGGGTATAGACTGAATATAAGCAAAAGTTAATCTAGCATAATTTTAGCATACTTCAAAAAAGCCGTTTTTTTCCGTTAAAATATAGCGATATTTTATGCGAGCAAGGAAAAAAAATCGTGCAAAAAAACCACATTCACCAAAAAGGCATTATTCTTGCCTTTTTGTCACTGTTCACACTAACCTCTTTTTTATCCGCAAAAAGCGGGCAACAGCTAGCAAACGAACTAAAACTGGATCCTTCAAGTAAAGCCATTAAGCAATGGGAGCGGATGCTGGGCTCCGAAGAGAAACTAAAAAGCCTAGGCATCGACAAATTAAGTGCCGCAGAAAAAGCGGATCTCAAAAAATACCTCACAGACCATGCGGCGGACTCGGATAAACCGACCGTAGCCGGCAGATAACAAAATAATAAGGGAACAAAAATGATAAACAAACAATTTTTTGCGGCCGGTTTTTTTGCGCTTAGCGTATTCGGTTCACCGCTTTTTGCCGTAACAAACGACGAACTTCTGAAAAGAATGGAAGCCTTAGAGGGCGAGGTAAGGGAGGCCAAAAAGCAAAATGCGGAGTTTAAAGCCCAGATAAGCGGACTCGAGTCAGGCATAAAATCACAAATGCAAAAAGAACTTGGCGGCGTTGAAAATAGAATAGACGGCATCGAGACAAGCGTTTTGATGAATAAAATAAACCTTGGGCTAGGGTTTAGAAATAGAGTTGATTTTTATAACGCAAAGAGAGTTGACGGCTCCAAAACAGGTAGCGACAATGTGTGGACGACAAAGCTTCATCTAAATATGGACTCTCAAATAACAGACAATATGAAATTTACCGGCAGACTCGCTATGTATAAATACTGGTCTACAAATACGGCGCTAAACAACAACCAAAATATGTCCATGTATGACCCGATTCAAGGCAGAAGACCATCTGACAGTAGTATATTTGCAGAGAGGGCATACCTTGATTATCTGATAGACAAAGATTGGAGTGTGCCCGTTACGGTTACGCTAGGCAGACAGCCGAGTAGCGATGGTCCATCGCATCAGTTTAAAGACAACACGGTGCGAAAATCCACATATTCCGCTCTCGGATTTGATGGGGCGGCAGACGGTGTAGTCGCTACTATGGATTTTGAAAAGCTGACGGGTATGGAAAATGCGGCTATTAGACTAGCATACGGCAAAGGCTACCAAGCTTACAATACGACAAACGGAGCCACGCAATATATAGACACGACAAGCGGTATCAAGGATACGCAGTTTTACGCAATGTTTATAGACGGCTCCATCCCGTCCGTCAAAGGTTCACTGATTCAACTTGGATATGTAAAGGCAATGGATGTAACCGGCATGAGCGGTGGAGCAAATCTGGGGAATATAGATATTTTCGGTTTTATGGCTGAATTTACAAATGTTGCGGATAGCGGACTAGATCTGTTCGCACATTACGGCATAAGCAAAACAGACTCGAACGGTAATTCTGTCGCAATGTCGGGATACGGCAATATCGGGCTAATGGGCATGCAGATGATGGGGGATTTGGGACAAAATCATACCGGCAACGCATTTTGGGTGGGCGGTAGATATGCGCTTCCGTTCAACAAAGCCGGCAAAATCGGTTATGAGTATAATCAGGGCTCAAAATACTGGATTAGCTTCACGAACGCCGCAAACGATTTGACCAATAAGCTTGCGACAAGAGGCGATGCGCATGAGATATATTATATTCAACCGCTTAACAGATACGCAAATATTAGAGCCGGGGCACAGTTTATCAACTACAAATATGCAGGCAGCGGCTCCCATCTAGGCACACCTATGAAACTTGGCGATATGGGTACGGCCAATGAGCTAAAAAATCTTACAAACTACTATCTACTCTTCAATCTATTGTTTTAAAAACCACATCCCCGAAACTTCGGGGGTTCAAACTAGGAGTCTGTAATGTTATCGCTTAGCATCAAAGCAAAACTTGCCCTTATGGCGACCATGTCGCTTGTGGGTATGCTGTTTATCGGAGTTTTAGGGCTTTACTCTATGAACTCCTCAAAAACCGCATTTGAGAGTTTCAAAAAAAATGAACTTGCCCTTATGTCAGAAACAAAGAGCGTTAAAGACGAGCTTTCAACTCTAATAACAAAAGCAATGTCTGCATCAATGGAGGGTGGTAAACTAGAATCACAGACCGAGGCGCAAAAAAAGCTTGAAGTCCGCATAGGAAAGTTGCGCGAATTCTCAACAAAAATAGGAAATAAAGAGATAGAAGCCTTAGCTCAAAATATATCGCTTAGAAGCGTATCTCTCTTTAAAAACGCCGCATCGTTAAACGAAGCATATCTATCAGGCAACAAGGACGACGCATTGGATGCTTTGGACGGCTTTAACGCCGTCGCAAAAAAAACAAATGAGGAATTGGCAAAACTAGAGAGTCTAGCCAAAAAGTCCATGGATGAAAATCTTGCCTCTTTGGAAAATAGCTACTCTACATTTACGCTTTTAATAGGTGCCACTTTGGCTCTATTTTTTGTGCTAATGCTTATATTTGGTTTTATTGTTGCGTCTAGCATCTCTTCAAGAGTTGCAAAACTGGGCAATGCCATGGGTAGTGTCGTATCGAAAAGAGATTTAAGTGTTTCGTGCGATATGGGCTCAAAAGACGAGATAAGCACCATAGCCAAAGATATAAATCAAATACTCTCGCAACTTAGTGTTTTGCTAACCGATGCAAAACACGGCGCAAATGAGAATAAAAATGTCGCAATCGAGCTTATATCTACATTTACCGCAATGACTAAAAGAGTTGAAGAGCAGGCAAATATGCTTGAAAAAAGCAGTACCGATGCCAAGACTGCGGCCGGTGGGCTACAAGAGTCGGCGGCAAGCGCAAGACGCGTTCAAGAAGATGTCAAGGAATCCACCAAAACGCTCTCCGTCTCAAGCAAAAAACTACGAGAGGCTCTTCGTTTAATGGACGAAAGTGTCCACATGGAAGCGGAGTTTGCTAGAAAAATGGATAGGCTCTCGCATGAAGCGGCGGATGTCAAAAATGTTTTACTAGTCATATCCGACATTGCGGACCAGACAAATCTACTTGCGCTCAATGCGGCGATAGAGGCGGCAAGGGCAGGCGAGCACGGCAGAGGTTTTGCCGTCGTTGCCGATGAAGTACGAAAACTTGCCGAGAGGACGCAAAAGAGTTTGACCGAGACCGATGCTACGATAAATACAATAGTCCAGTCAATCAATGAAGCATCAGAAGAGATGTTAAAAAATGCGAAAAATATAGAGAGGCTAAGCGAAAACTCAAATGAAGTCGAACAATCGATAAAAGAGAGTGAACGGGTAATGCTCGGAACACTGTCTCTGGTAGAGACTCTCACAAACGAGATAGTGTCTAGCTCAACCAGCATATCAGGCGTGGTTCAAGATGTCCTAAAGATAAATGAACTATCGGCATCAAACTCTAAAAGCGTAGAAAAAGTAGAAGAGGCTGTGCGTAATCTGGAGAGAATATCCGAACAACTAGATGTCGAACTTGGTAAATATATAACTGCATAATGCCCGCTTGTCGGGCTTTTATTCCGCTATTTCAAAATCTCCCGCCTGATAAATAACAATTTGCGGCTCATTATAAAAACTAAGATGGGCTGATTTTAGTGTGATTTTTGTCAGATTTTTCGGGCGAAGGGCTTTGTCTTTAAAGTATACTTTTATCTCTTTGCC
>DIZY01000077.1:0-3118 GCA_002428055.1 Helicobacteraceae bacterium UBA6016 | reverse complement strand
GACTTGTCTGTTAGGTCTACCGCCGATTTTAACATAAGAGCCGACGGTTCTTGTTGTCCTACTTTTTTATGGTCGATTATATTTTTTATTTCTTTTAGCCCGTGATAATCTTCCACCTTTGCTACTCTTATATCATACACTCCGCCAAGCGCCATTTCCGCAGGGGCTTTGTAGACAAATACGGCTCTGCCCTCTTTTTGTTTTAGTATAACGCTATCGAACTGCTTATAAATAACTACGCAGTTTTTTAAGAGCACATCGACACTACCATCCATTGTATACAAATCAGATATTTTTACGGTTTTAATCGGTGAATCGCCGCTTGTTTTAATATTGCTTGCCGCTGGAGCTACGGCAGCTTTTGGCTCATCTTTTGACTCAAAAGCCCCTATGCGAAATTTTGCAAGCACCGGAAGATGGTCGGAGTAGCCTTGCGGTACGCTAAGAGCTTTTGACTTGCCGGCCGCCTCCCATCTAAAAGCTCTTCCGTTTTTAAGCAGATACGGTGGTGCAAACACCTTGAAGCTCTCATCCTCATACGATATACCCTGTTTGTCAAACATCGCTTTTGGGATAATGATATTGTCCGGCGTATTTTTCTCCCGCCCAAACCACTCGCTCACTCTCTCATACTTTGGCAGCTCCATCCATAGATTGTAGAGATATTCGCCGCCTTGGTTTGCCATCACATCGACCTTGCCCGCCATCGTCGGCTTTTGCCCTATCGCAGATTTGGCGGTTTTGATGATATGGTTGATTCCCGTAAACCCTTTTGTATCGTTGAGCTTTCTATCATTTGCGAAACTCTCCATCTCATTGTAGTTGGAGTTAAAATCCCCAAGCGCCACAAAATCCGTACCGCTAGCAAGCCCCTTTATATCTGCCGCCAGAGTATCGGCATACTCCAGCCTCTTGCTCTCCGGCCCCGTCTTTGCCTTCCAGTGGTTTGCGTAGACGATTAGCTCGTTTTTGCCGATTTGGAGCGTCGCTTTTAGTATCGGTCTATCTCTGTACTGCCCTTTTATGGAAAGCTCTTTATAGGAGAGGATTTTAAACTTCGATATTACGGCATTTTGCACAGCCGTCTTTTCGTTTTTTGTAATTTCAAAATATGGATACTCTGCACCCTCTTTTTTGAGCTGTGCCAAAAGCTCTTTTAGCGCATTTTCGTTCTCTATCTCTTGCAGAGCGACTATTTCGGCGTTCATATCCTTGATGACTTTCGCCGTATTTGCAAGCTTTGTGCTATGCGCCCGCTCATCCCACCCTTTGAAGTTTGGGATATATTCGGGATATTCGCTACCGTTTGGCGCCATGTCAAACAGATTTTCGACATTGTAGCTAGCAACCGTGAAGCTCGTAATATTGCCCTCACCACCGCTTTTTGCCTGAGAGTTAAAGCTAAATACAAGCAAGGTAGCGACAACGATAGCGCCAAATCCCGCAAGAAAATATTTTTTCAAGAGCCTACTCCACTACCGAAAACTTGAATTTCTTAGCTTTCAACGCCTCTTTTATCATCTCTTGATGCTCTTTGCCTTTGGATTCGAGTGTGATAATGATATTAGCGTCTCCGTAGGCGAGGTCGGAGGCGGTGCGGTCGTAGTCGATGGAGACGATATTTGCCGCCGTATCTTTGAATATCCCCGTCAGCTCCATAAGGCTTCCTGGCTTGTCGATGAGCGTGATGACCAGCTTCATTTTGCGGTGCGATTTTGCAAGACCTTTTTCGATGATGAGCGACAGAGTATTTACATCGATATTGCCGCCGCTTAGTACTGTGGCGATTTTCTCGCCTTTTTTGGTCGTTATCTTGTCGTGCATAATAGCCGCTACACCCACTGCGCCCGCACCCTCCACGACTATCTTATGCCGCTCCATGAGTAGCAGTATCGCACTTGCGCACTCCTCGTCATCCACCTGTATCATCTCGTCCACAAATTCGCTGATAAGCCCGAGCATCTTCGGCGAAGTATCCCGCACGGCGATACCGTCAGCTATCGTCTTGACGCTTGTAGAGTCTATCGTTGTGTGTGCCTGAAACGACTCGTACATCGCCGGAGCCCCTTTTGCGCTTACGCCGATGATTCGGATGCTAGGCTTCAAAGCTTTTGCGGCTATCGCTATACCGCTGATTAGTCCGCCGCCGCCCACTGGAACTACGATAGTATCGATGTCCGGCTCTTTTGCTAGGATTTCTAACGCTATCGTACCCTGCCCCGCTATCACATCATCATCTTCAAACGGATGCACAAATGTCATACCGTTTTCTGCCGCTACAAGCTTCGCATGAGCGTACGCCTCGTCGTAGTTGTTGCCTTTTAGCACCACTTCCGCCCCGTGACTTTTTACGCCGTTGACCTTGAGAAGCGGCGTAGATTCGGGCATTACGATAACCGCTCTGATACCAAAATGCTTTGCGCTAAATGCGACGCCCTGTGCATGATTGCCCGCACTTGCGGCTATGACTCCCGCTTGTTTCTCGACTTCAGACAACGAGCAGATACGGTTAAAAGCCCCTCTTATCTTGAAAGCCCCCGTGTTTTGCAAACTCTCTTTTTTGAGCCACACTTCACACTCTCTACCCTCTGAGAGGCAATCCGACTTCACGAAAGGCACTTTTGCTATGACGGCTTTTATATTTTCGGCGGCTTTTTGTACGGCTTGTAGCGTTATCATTTTATATTCCAAATATTTTTCTATGTTCTACCATCAGGCATCTATGCGATACGACGGCTATTCCCGCCTCTCGCACTTTTGCCTCGGCATCATCGTCATAGCAACCTATCTGTGCCCAGACGAGCTTCGGGTTTATCTTGATTGCCTCATCCGCCACCGCCGCAAGAGCGTCCGCTTTTCTGAAGATATTTACGACATCTACGGCTCTTTCTATCTCGGCAAGGCTTCTATATACTTTTTGCCCAAGTATCGTCTCTTCTTTCGGATAGACGGGGATAACATCGTAACCGACGGCTATCAAGTATTTTGCGACTCTGTTGCTGTCTCTATCCTCATCGGGTGAGAGTCCGACGACCGCTATCGTTTTTGCCTCGCCGAGCAGTTTTTTTATCTCTATCTTCTCTTCTTCGCTCATAGGAAACTGCATCTTGCACTCCAT
>DIZY01000117.1 GCA_002428055.1 Helicobacteraceae bacterium UBA6016 | reverse complement strand
GCTTTTGTCTCGCTTGTCATCAAACCCATAATTCTCTTGATAGAGTAGATAGTTTTTTCAGGGTTTGTGATAGCTTGTCTTTTTGCGGTCATACCCACAAGAACTTCGCCTTTATCCGTAAACGCAACTACCGAAGGAGTTGTTCTTGTTCCTTCTTTGTTTGCGAGAACTTTTGGCTCGCTGCCTTCCATAAATGCAACGCAAGAGTTTGTAGTACCGAGGTCAATTCCAATTACTTTTCCCATTTTTTTATCCTTTGTTTAGTTTTAAATTTCAATTACTTTTTACATACACTGACAAGAGCGGGTCGGATGAGTCTATCTTTGAAGATATACCCTTTTTGAAGAGTAGCTACGATATGCCCTTCTTCTACCTCGTCGCTTGGCGCTTGCATGATAGCCTCGTGCATCTCTGGGTCAAAAGCGCCGCTTGTCGGTATCTGCTTGATGCCGTTTCGCTCAAACGCTTTTACGAGAGTGTCAAGAGTTAGCGATACGCCTTCTCTTAGCTTGCTTGTATCAGACTCTTCGCCGCTATGCGCTAGGGCAAGCTCAAGAGAGTCGATGATAGGTAGCATCTCTTTTGCAAATTTCTCGTTTGTATAGTCGATAGCCATCTGCTTCTCTTTTTCAAGTCGCTTTTTGGTGTTTTCAAAATCCGCGTGCGCTCTTAGATATTTATCCTCAAGCTCTTTGTATTTTGCTTCGGCATCCACTTCAACGACAGTTGCTTCTTCGCTGTTTTCTATAGTTTCTTCGTTTTTTATCTCTTCGCTCAATCTTATCTCCTTATTTTAGTTTATCGCACACAAAAAGCCATCAAAGTCGCGGGATAGGTGTCCGACATAGAGTATCTCTCCGCTCTTATCGCCTATCTTTGCCTCGGTCTTGACAGCCATGAAGCCCTCAGGTATCAAGTTTCTAAAGTATATGCCTCGTCCGACTTGCGACGCCGCCGTGCCGTCCAAAAACCAAGACATCTTCTCTTTTGCCCAGTTGTCATCGGACTTGGCAATCTCCAAGAGCTCTTCTTTGTTTGAAACATGCGTACCTTTTGACAGCAGATACTCTGAGAGTTTTAAGAAAATTTCAGAAGCGTTATAACGAGCCGCCAAATCTTTTATCTGTGAAGCCTCAAGCCCCACAAACTCATCAAAAAAAGCTTTAGTATGAGCGTCACCCCTGAGGAGCACTTCACCCTTTTCAAACTCAGCCACAACAAATTTTGAGCCTGCCATATAAGAACCCAGAAGCTTATCGCTTTCATTTATTCTCAAAATAGAGCTTATTTTGAACTCTTTTGCAGCTTCGGCAATATTCTCTGTACCGCTTATCTGTATGCTCTCTTGCGCAGAGAGTCTATCAATCCAAAACTGCCGCAAAGCCAAAGCGCTAGGCACTCTACCACCGGAGATATGAAACTGAACAAGCACACCCTCTTCAACCATCTGTTTAAAATAGTTTCGGATGGTAGCCGAAGATATTTCCATATTTATGACGGACTGCAAATGCTCCGAGCCTATCGGTGCAGTAGTCTTAATATACTCCGATATGATGCACTGCAAGATGATAGCTTTTTTATCAACTCTAGCCATTTATTAGCCGTTCATTTTGATATTTAGCACTTATAATTTTCAAGTGCTAATAAAATTATACATCTTTAGTGTATAGTTGTCAAGATTTATTTTTCTCTGCTTCATAAAAGGCGTTCGTAGCCTCGACAAAACCCTCTACACTACCGCAGTCAAAGCGTTTACCTCGAAATTTATAGGCTATTACCATGTTGTTTTTTGCCTGTGTTTTAAGGGCATCGGTGATTTGAAGTTCACCGTTTTTGCCGGTAGGAGTGTTTTTGAGTATCTCGAAAATATCTGGCGTGAGGATGTATCTTCCGATGATTGCTAGATTTGACGGGGCATCGGCGGGGCTAGGTTTTTCGACCATATCGCTTACCATATATACGCCCTCCTCCATCTCTTTGCCGCTTATAATCCCGTATTTAGAGGAGTCTTTGATCTCTATCTCTTCTATAGCGACAATAGAGCATCTATATTTTTTGTAAAGCTCACTCATCTGGGCAAGTACGCCGCCCTCTTCGCCTACGCACAGGTCATCGGCAAGCAGCACGGCAAACGGTACGCTACCTATCAGCGTCTCTCCTGTAAGAATAGCGTGCCCTAGCCCCTTCATCTCTATTTGCCTCGTATACGAAAACGAGCAGACATCTATAATGTTTCGTATATCCGCTAGATACTTCTCTTTCTCCGTGCCTTTTATCTGATGTTCTAGCTCGTAGGATATATCAAAGTGGTCTTCTATCGCCCTTTTGCCCCTTCCCGTCACTATAGCCATCTCCTTGATGCCGGCCTCCATCGCCTCTTCTACGCCGTATTGAATTAGCGGCTTAGTGAGCACGGGAAGCATCTCTTTTGGCATAGCCTTTGTAGCGGGTAAAAATCTAGTGCCGTAACCTGCGGCGGGAAATAGGCATTTTAGTATCAAATTCACTTCTCCAGTTAGCGCTTTTTTGGTTTATTCTAACAGCGCCGCCCTTAAAAGGGGTGTTTGTTATAATCAGGAAAAAGGGGTTCAAATGATAGATTTTGACAACCGGACAAACTATGAAATTTATTCAAATTGGTTTGAACAGATAGAGGAGTCTTTAGCTAAAGATAAAATGCTAGAGCTTCTCATCGTAGACGACGCCACAATGAAAGAGCTAAATTTAGAGCATAGAAAAATAGATAAAACGACAGATGTGCTTAGTTTTCCGATAAAAGAGTCAAAAACAAACTTTATAGGCTCCATTATCATATCTGCAGATACCGCAAATAGTGTTGCAAACGAAATGGGGCACACTCTTGAAGAGGAGCTAAAAATACTCTTTATTCACGGCCTATTACACACTTTGGGATTTGACCATGAGACCGACAACGGGCAGATGAGGCAAAAAGAGGCAGAGATTGCCCAGAACATGGGGCTATCTAAAACACTATTGGGCAGGTGAGTCGCCGTCCGGCTTTATATATCCCAGCTCAATTAATTTTCGGTATACGGCCGCCACCATGGGTCCGCCCTCGCTACCTCCGTGCCCGCCGTGCTCTACCAAAGCGGTTACCACAAATCTAGGATTTTCGTAAGGGGCGTATGTCGTAAGCCAAGCGTGCGAACGCTTATAATAATCCAACTGCTCCTCTTTCATACGGTTTACCTCTGATTGTCCGATAGAAGAAACCTGCGCCGTACCGGTCTTGCCGGCCACCTTGATAGGCAAAGAGCCGAGCGAGCCAAAAGCGGTACCGCCTTGCGTGCTACAAACCTGATACATCCCCTCTTGTATCGGCAAAAGCCTGTTCATCTCGGAGGGCTTAATAAGCTCCGTAATATTTGACTCTACCGATTTACCGCCTACAAACATGGCAAACTTAGGAGTTATCTCTTTGCCGGTTGCCAAGGCTGCGGTAAACTTAGCCACCTGAAGTGGAGTTACTAGGGTACTTCCCTGCCCAATTACCGTATTTAGCGTCTCTCCGGCAAACCATTGCTTGTTGTATCTCTTTTTTTTCCAGTCTGGAGAAGGCATAATTCCCGCAAACTCTCCGGGCAAATCCACGCCAGTTTTGCGTCCAAGTCCTAGCTCGTAAAGCGCTTTTGAAATAATAGTGATACCGACCCTTAGGGACATTTTGTAGTAGTAGGTATCGCAACTCTCTTTGATGGATTTTCTCATATCCACCGTGCCGTGCCCCTCTTTTTTCCAGTCCCTAAAACGCCTGCCGCCAAACTCTATAAAGCCCTCATCATTGATAGTATCACGAGGGTCTACGCCCGCCCTTTGAAGCGCCAAAGCCGCCCCGGGCTTCACCACCGACCCCGGCGGATAAAGTCCTTTTGTGAGTCTATTGGACAGTGGGTGATTAAGATCAGCAACCATCGCATTCCACTCTTCGGCTCCAAGCCCTCGCACAAAAGAGTTTATATCATACTCCGGAAAACTACCGGCCGCCACTATTGAGCCGTCAGATAAATCCATTACGACGATAGCGCCGCTTCTGCCGGCATATAGCTCGGATATAAGTCTTTGCACTCTTACATCTACAGAGCTAATCAAATCGTGATGCATTGACGGCTCTTTTGAGTCTACCTGCTCAACTATCTCATTAACAGCGTTTACTTTGTATGTTTTTGATCCAGGTTCACCTTGCAGTACGGAGTTATAAAATTTTTCCAGTCCGTCTTTACCTATATAGCCGTTTGGCGAAACTATATTTTGCTTGACAGCGTCATCTTTGGATATTCTGGCGACATACCCTATAATATGTCCGGCTATATCTTTTTCCGGATACTCTCTCATTGTTGTAGACTCTATCTCTATATGCTCATCCAAGCTAAGCACCGTAAAAAATGGAAGTATATGCTCATAAGGCATAAAATCGACAACCCTAATATTCTCATGATTGTATGCAGAATCTTCTCTCATATAGAGCGCTTTTATCTTCTCAAAATTAAGAGTCGGGAAAAATTGGCAGAGTATCGCTATTTTTTGATCCAGCACGGCAATGTTTTTTTTCTTGCTTAG
>DIZY01000061.1:3972-4148 GCA_002428055.1 Helicobacteraceae bacterium UBA6016 | reverse complement strand
CCTGAGCCTTCGCCGATTGAGAGTGCCAATGGAAGCATCCCAAAACACATGGCTGTTGTGGTCATAAGTATTGGTCTTAGTCTGGATACCCCTGCCTCTATGACCGCCTCATTTAGCCCGACTCCGCTATCTCGAAGCCTATTTGCCGCATCTACGACGAGGGTGGAGTTTTTGCC
>DIZY01000061.1:3596-3940 GCA_002428055.1 Helicobacteraceae bacterium UBA6016 | reverse complement strand
CTCATATTCATCCCAAAAGCGAACAATCCGATAAACGCCCCCGTAAAGCTAAGCGGAAGCGCACTCATGATGACGATAGGTTGTAGCGGCGACTCGTACAGCGAGGCGAGGATGAGATATATCATGATGGTCGCCGCAATGATAGCCGTACCAAATGCCGCATTTGACTCACCCATATACTTAGCGTCTCCGTCAAGTTCGTAAGAGACTCCGTCAAGCAGCCATTTGTCTTTGTTCTCCTCTACGGTTTTAACTAGCGCATCTAGGGCGAGTCCATCTTTTAGGTCACTTGCTACAAGAGCCTGTTTTTGCCTGTCGCGCCTTTTTATCGTCGTCGGCGACTT
>DIZY01000061.1:3155-3541 GCA_002428055.1 Helicobacteraceae bacterium UBA6016 | reverse complement strand
GCGGCTCTGTCTTTATCGCTTAGACGCACCGTGATGTCGTACTCCTTGCCGTTTTCTCGTAGGTAACTTACCGCATTTTCTCCTGAGAATGCCGTGGCTACCAGATTTGCCGCATCGCTTGCTCTTATGCCCAGCCTTGCAGCGTTTTCGGTAATTATGTTGACTGATATTTCAGGCGTTTTGGGCTGTATGTTGCTTTGTATGTCGTTCGTTCCTTTGACGCTTTTTAGGTACTCCATCAGCTTTGTTGCGCTTTCCTGTGCCAGCGTTGCGTCTTTGGCTTTTAGTATCAAAAGAAACGGTGCATTTATCTCGTATCCGCCGACATCGTTGACCTCGGTGACCCCTATTTTCATCTCTTTAAAAGCGGAGAGTTTTTGCCTCGT
>DIZY01000061.1:0-3122 GCA_002428055.1 Helicobacteraceae bacterium UBA6016 | reverse complement strand
GCCTCGTGTATTTTTTTGTCGCTCCCCTTGCCTAGAAGTAGCGAACACTGTTCGGTCTCCGCAAAGCTTGTGATGATTTTTTGCGCCTCCAGCGTCCTTTTTTTCATCTCCTCCATAGATATGCCTGGCTGCGCCTTTATGCTCACATCAAACTGGCTTTTGTCCTCTTTTGGCATAAATACCATTCCAAGACCGCTTGAAAGTACGATGGAGAGCATGAACACCCCGAGTGCCGAAAAAAGCGTCGTTTTTTTGTGTTCTAGCGCCCATGTCAAATGCTTTTTGTATGTCGCCTCCAAAGCCTCAAAGATATACTCTGTTTTGTGATAAAACGCCGAGTGCTTAGGGCTTGCCACAAGGGAGCTTATCATCGGTATGAGCGTGACGGCTATGATGTACGAGACGACGACTGCACCCACCACCGTGATGCCAAAGCTCGTAAAGAACCGCCCGACGATGCCGCTCATATTTGCGATAGGGATGAAGACGGCTAGAAGCATTGCGGAGATGGCGAGGATGGAAAACGATATTTCACCCACCCCCTCCTTCGCCGCTTGTAGCCTAGGCACTCCCTCTTCTAGTTTTTTGTAGATGTTTTCGATGACCACTATTGCGTCATCGATGATGATACCGATGGCGAGCGTGAGGGCGGTGAGTGTGAGGAGGTTGAGCGTCTGCCCCGTCCATCCCAAAATGGCGAGTACGCCCAGAATCGATACGGGAAGCGACAATGCCGCCACGACGGTAAGCGTCGTATTACGCAAAAACAAAAAGACGACGAGAGATGCCAAGAAACAACCCAAAACTAGGTCAAACTGCACGCTGGATAATGTGTCTTTGATAAATACGGTCGCATCGAAAATCATCGTGACGCCAAACTCTTTTGAGAGCGCTTGCAGTTTCGGCAGTTCCGCTTTTATGGCGTCGGCTATCTCTATTTCGTTTGCGCCTGTGATTTTTTTGACTTGTAGTATTACCCCGGGTTTGCCGTTTAGGTTTGCATAGCTTCGCTCATCCGCTATAGCGCTCTGCACGGTTGCGACATCGCTAAGCTTCACACCGTCTTTTATCTTGATGTTTCCTAGCTCTGCCACATTTTGAGAGTCGGCGTCTACGGAGATTAGCCACTCTTTTTTGTCCGCTATGATGCGCCCGCCGTCTCTTTTGATGTTTTCGGCGTTGATTTTTGCGGCTAGTTCATTCAGGTCTACGCCGTATTTGGCTAGAGCCGTGGCGTCCGGGTGTATCTTGACCGTCTTTTTGCGTAGCCCCACCACATCCACGCCCCCGACGCCTCCCAGTCGTTGAAGTTTTGGCTTTATCACCTCGTCTGCATATGTCATCATCGCCTGTGTATTGTTCGCCTCCGCACTCACAAACAGTGTCATGACGGGCGGCGAGCCTAGTGAAAACTTATCGACTATCGGTTTGTCCACTTCAACTGGGAGCATGACGGAGGAGACTTTATCTCGCACATCGTTGACCGCTTCTTCTAGCGGTTTTTCAAGCGAGAACTGCGCTACGACGACTGAGACGCCCTTTGAGCTATCAGAGCTGACAGACTCTAGGTTTGAGATGCCGCTTATCGCCTCTTCTAGCTTATCACTCACCTTGCTCTCCACGATGTCGGCTGATGCCCCTTTGTAGAGCGTGGTGATGATGACTACTGGAAAGTCCACATTCGGATAGAGTGCGGCAGGCATTTTAAACTTTTCCGTTAATCCAAAAAAGATAAGCGCCAATGCGAACATTATCGTAGTTACGGGTCTCTTGATGGCAAATTTATACATTCTCGCCTACTTTGTTTTGATTTGACCGTCGCCGAATGTGCCGACTTTTACGCCGCTACCCTCAGCTTCTGCGTTTAACTTTTTGTTGTTTTGGTTGACTGCGGGGTAGATTTTTGTGATTTTGGTGCATTTACCGCTTGTTTTGCCATCGTAAGCGTAGCAGAAGCTATCCCCGACCTTTACGCTAGCGGCGTATTTGGAATCAAAGCTGAGTAGCAGCTTCGTCTCGTCGCTAATAAGTCGAAAAGCGGCTTTTGCACCCGGGCTTGCCATGTCGCCTACTTCTATGTTTTTCTCAGCGATTACTCCGGCAAAAGGAGCGGCAAGCCTCATTTTGGCTACCCTCTCTTCGTTCATCGCAAGCGAATTTTTGGCTCTCTCTAGCTCCGCTCTTAGCTTCTCAAGCGTATTTTTATCGAACACCTCTGAGCTTTTTTGGTATCTTGCGTACTGTGCGCTCAAAAACGAGTAGTCGCTTTTTGCCATTTCAAGGGCGGCTCTCTCCTCCCTGTCGTTTAGGGCTAGCAGGCTCTGCCCTTTTTTGACTCGGCTACCGACATCCACAAACACCTTTTCCACTATTCCGCTTGATGAGAGCGTTAATGATGCTTCCTTGACCCCTTTTGCTTCAAAAGTGGCGTACACATCCGCAAAAGCGGCGGAGGCGAGTAGGGCGAATAGTGCGATTTTTCTCATGTTAGTTTCCTTTTATTAGGCTGTTGATGTCGATGCCGCTTGCGAATGCGAGTTCCGCTTTTTTGAGCTCCACGGCGTTTTCGGCGGTTTTTGCCCTTGTGATGGCGTCTTGTTTTTTTGTGAGTTCAGAGAGGTAATCGGTGTAGCTGATGAGATTTTCATCAAACCGCTTTTTGGTGTACTCGTAAGCCGTGCTTGTGGCCTCTAGCCCCGCTTTTGCCGCTTCTAGTTTTTTCTTAGCCGCTTCAAGGGCTATGCGTCTTAAGCTTATCTCTACGCTAAGGGCGTTTTGTTTGTAAGCGAGGTTTTTTGCCGCAGCCATCGTCTCTAGCTTCGCCGCCTCCCTCTCCTTGCTTATCCGCCCAAAATCAAAGAGCGTAAAGCTCAGTTGTACTAGCAGTTCGTTGTTGTTTTCGGGGAGTTTTTGGAGTCCGCCCATGTCGTCGTATGTCGAATATGAGCTTTTTTTGAACGAGTCTTGCACCGCCAAAGTCGGCAGATATGTGTATTGCCCCTCTTTGTGTCCGAGGGATTCAAGTAGTAGCTTATCGGCTTTTATATCCGCCCTTTGGGCTTCCGCCGTCTGCTCTGAGAGCTTTACGGGGTGAATATCTGAGATTTTTGCATTTGTGTATA
>DIZY01000132.1 GCA_002428055.1 Helicobacteraceae bacterium UBA6016 | reverse complement strand
GCGGTGGGGGATGTGAAGGTGCATCGTCTGGCAGAGCTTTATCCGGGGGTGACGCCGATACACGCAAAAGTCGATGAGGAATTTCTCTCTAACTTTGATTTTGAGCCTTACGACATTGTGCTTGATGCGATAGACGATGTGAGGGCGAAGATAGGTATCATCAGAAGAAGCTACAAAAAGCTCATCTCTTCGATGGGTTCAGCAAAACGGCTAGACCCTACGAAAATAGAGTATATCTCGATATGGAAGACCCACGGCGATGCACTGGCGAAGAAGGTGCGAGATGAGCTAAAGGGGATGAATTTCAAGCCTGATTTTAAGGTGATTTTTAGCTCCGAAGTCCCACAATGCACGGACAAAGGCTCGTTTGTGGGGGTGACTGGGGCATTCGGGCTGACCCTTGCCGCAAAGGCGATAGAGAGGTTGACAAGGTAATTTTCCTTTCAGTTTTCTATCGCTCATTAAGGCTTCACGCTGGGTCCCAAAAATCAAAGATTTTTACCCTTGCGTTACAGAAGCATTCGCTTCATAGAAAACCGAAAGGAAAATTATATTAAAGAGGCGTGGCTAAACACAAAGCTTGACAGCGGCAAAATAAGATGCGATGCCTGCGCTCACTTTTGCGTCCTAAATGAGGGCGAGACGGGCAAATGCGGTGTGCGAAAAGTAACAAACGGCGATTTAAAGCTGGAAGTATACGGACTGCTCAATGCTATCAATATAGACCCCGTTGAGAAAAAACCGCTTTATCACTTTTTGCCAAATACACAAATCCTCTCCGTCGGCACGGTCGGCTGCAACTTCTCCTGCGCTTTTTGCCAAAACTACGAGCTTAGCCAATACCCAAAAGAACACGGTGGTGAGGTGGTCGGTAGATTCGTGAGTCCTGGGCGGCTTGTCGGTATGGCAAAAGAACGAAATATCCCCTCTATCGCATTTACCTACAACGAACCCGTTATCTATTTTGAGTATGCGTATGATGTTATGAAGCTTGCCAAAGAGGCAGGGATAAAGACCGTATTTGTGACGAGCGGATACGAGAGCAAAAAGACGATAGAGCTAAGCACGGGGCTTTTGGACGCTATGAATATAGATATAAAATCGTTTAACGAGGATTTTTACCGTGATATTTGCGGAGCAAAGCTAAAGCCAGTGCTTGAGTGTGTCGAAAACGCCAAAAAAGCTGGAATTTGGGTGGAGATAACGACGCTACTTATCGAGGGCAAAAACGACTCTGATAAAGAGATAGAGGAGATTTGTAAGTTTGTCAAAAGTATGGGGATAGAGACACCGATACACTTCAGCGCATTTCACGGAGCGTACAAAATGAAGGATGTGCCGCCGACATCGCATGAGACGCTAAACAGGGCGTACGACATAGCCAAATCACTAAATCTACGCCATGTCTACATCGGAAATATCATCGACGACGAGCGGCAAAATACATATTGTGCGGCATGCGGCGAGCTTCTTGTTGAGCGGAGCGGGTATCTGGGCGATAATGTCACGAATCATCTTGTGGATAAAGATAGATGCCCCAGATGCGGGTATGGATTGAAGGGCGTATTTTAGTATTTATTTTCGATGGTATAATTGTCTTTTACAATTATTTATAAAAATTTTATACTTCAAAAAAGGCGCCTTATGCTAAAGGTGATGATAATAGAAGATGAGCCTCTGATAGCTCTCAATCTTACAAAAGTGTTGGAGCAAAAAGGGTTTGAGGCGATGGGTCATGCCGGAAACTTTGAAGATGCTTATGAGCTTTTTTGCGCCGATAAACCTGATATAGTCATAAGCGATATTAGGCTTGAAAATGATGAGTCGGGTATAGAGGTCATAAAACAGTTGAAACAAATAAGTGATTTTTGCGTCATATATCTTACCTCATACGGCGATGATAGGATGATTGAAAAAACGCTAGACACAAATCCTACCGCCTATATTACAAAGCCCTTCAAAGAAGCCGACCTAAGCGCCGCACTAAAGCTCGCCTCCTCCTCAATCAAAGCTCAAAGTATAAATCCTGATTTTTGTTACAACAAAGAGACGCAGACGCTTTTTTACAAGAGTAAGCAGATCATACTTTCAAGACAAGAGGTTGATCTTTTCCATATATGTTATTTGAGCAAAGGCTTTTTTGTGGATATGAATAGTATTGAGTACTTCATCTGGGGGAGTGAAAAGGTGAGCAATTCAACGAGGAGAGGACTAATCCACCGCCTAAGAAAAAAACTAAACCACACTGTTTTTGAATATTCTAACGGGCTTGGATGCAAAGTGGACGGCATAGCGTGAAAACTATCTTACTCTTTTTTTTGATGAGTTTTTATCTTTACGGCGAAGCGTCGATTGCCCAAAAATCACCCGCTCTTCATCTCACAAAAGAGCAAAAAGAGTGGCTAAAAGAAAACCCCCATATAGTCGTAGGGATGGATCCGGAATATGCGCCGTATGAGTGGGTGGACAAAGACGGCAATCATATCGGTATAGTGGTAGATTATATCCGTGAGCTCGAAAAGGTGTTGGGTGTGCGTTTTGAGATTGTGAGGGACAAATCATGGGGGGAGCTACTCGAGCTTGCAAAAAAAGGTGAGATAGATATGCTAACAAGTATCGTAAAAACACCCGAACGCTCAAAATATCTTACTTTTAGCGAACCCTATCATCGCGCACCTACCGTGATTGTCGATAATGGAAAGGGGGCATTCATAGGTAGTCTAAAACAGCTCGAAAACAAACGGGTCGTTGTCGAACAAGGCTATTTTATGGGTGAGTTTATAAAAAACAACTACCCAAATATCCTTCTTGTATCCGCCTCCAACACAAAAGAGGCGCTAGAGATGGTGGTAGACGACAGGGTTGATGCGTATGTAGGGGATGCAAATATCGTAGACTTTGTTATCAAAAAAAATAATTTTGATACGCTACGCTTTTCAGGTCAAACAGAGTACATAAGTGAACAAGCATTTGCCGTTACCGATGGGAATGAACCCCTCGCCATTATTTTGACGCAAGCGATGGCAACCATCCCAAAAGAAAAATTTGATGCGATGTTTGATTATTGGCTGCGTATCGACTATGGGATAAGTCGTGAAACAGTGACCAAATATGCCATCTCTCTTGCGGTAGCGTTTGTGCTGATAGGGTACTGGATATATCTATTACGACGAGAAATCAGCCATCGCAAACTTGCAGAACAAAAGCTCAAAGAGAGTGAAACACTCTATCGTGAGCTTACAGAAGATGTTACAGATGTTATTTGGAAGGCTGACGAAAACCATTATTTGACCTATATTAGCCCCAGCGTGAGAGAAAAACTGGGCTTTTCGCCACAAGAGTTGATAGGTCGCCATGTCTTTGAGATGTTCACCGAGGAGGGCATCGCCGTCGTGATGGAGAAAATCAAACAAAGACAAGAGAGAGCCATCGACGATGAATACTCAATATTTGAAGTGGAGCATAAGTGCAAAGACGGTTCTGTCATCTGGGGGGAAGTGGTCTCAAAAGCGGTCTACGATAAAGACGGCAATATCACAGGCTATCACGGTATCAGCAGGGATACGACGGCAAGAAAAGAGATGGAAAAGCAAAAAGAGCTACTGTTTCAAGAGCTAGACCACAGAGTCAAAAACAACCTTCAAGTAATCTCAAGCATTGTCTCTCTGCACTCTTTGCAAGAAGATAAAAAGAGCTCTTTGGAGGACATCCACAATACCATCTCGGCCATCTCTTTGGCGCAAGACCAACTCCGTCAAAGCACTTTTTTACAAACTTTGGAGCTAAAGCGCTATGTCACCGATTTATTGGACAACCTTCTTGTAAGTTGCGTTTTGGACATACAAAAAGAGGTCAACTCGCCAAAGCTATATCTTAGCTCCCAATCCTCCATCACTCTTGGCATCATCATCAACGAGTTTGTAAGCAACTCCCTCAAATATGCCTTCAAGGGTACAAGCTCCCCCAAAATCACAGTAAATATCAGCAAAAAAGAAGATTTTATAGCTGTTTTAATCTCCGACAACGGCGTAGGGTTTGAAGAGAAGGAGGGACATAGCGGCATCGGAATGGATATCATCAAAACACTCGCCAAAAGCAGATTCAAGACTAATGTAAGGTTTTTTTATAACAACGGAGCATCTATGGCTTTGAAAATTCCTCACATATAAACACTCTTTAAGCCAATCTTCAGTTTCATCAAACGCCACTCAAACGCTTCTTAGTTAGAGTCTTTGCAAAGAAGTCAGAAGGAATCAATGATGAAGTATTGCCCAGACCACAGTTCTCGTTTTCGTATCTTAAAAGGCGGAAGGATATCGCTCGTCGTATCGGCTTTGATAGTCGGTGTTAGTATGCTCCAAGCGGCCCCTAGCGGTGGGGTCGTCACAAGCGGAAGCGCCGTCATCTCCCAAAGCGGCAACGCTACCAATATTGCCCAAAGCTCCAATAAAGCCTCCATCAACTGGCAAAACTTTGGCATCAAACCAAACGAAACGGTCAATTTCGCCCAGCCAAACGCCTCATCTATCACCCTAAATAGAGTAATCGGCAACGAAAGAAGCGTGATAGATGGCGCTATAAATGCCAACGGTCAGGTGTGGATACTAAATAGCAACGGCGTGCTCTTTGGCAAAAACGCAAGTATCAATACCGCCGGACTTCTAGCCACCACCAAAGAGCTCTCTGATAGAGACTTTCAAGCGGACAACTATGCCTTTACAGGTAGCTCCACAGAGTCCATCATCAACCTAGGGCAAATCGACATCACAAACTCAGGCTACGCCGCCCTTTTGGCGGACAGCGTCTCCAATAAGGGTACGATAAGAGCCGTCAAAGGCAAAGTGCACTTAGTGGGCGCTAGTGAAGTCACCATCAACCTAAACGGCAACTCCATAGTAGAACTCACCGTACAAAAAGGCATCCTCGATGCCCTAGTACAAAACAAAGGCGCAGTGTATGCCGACGGCGGAGAGATATACCTCACCACAAACGCCGTAGATGAACTGCTAAGAGGAGTGGTAAACAATACGGGAATCATCGAAGCCAAAACGCTTGACGATGTTATGGGCAAGATTGTGTTGTTTGCGCATGGGGGAAAAGGGGAGTTTGGAGGAAGCTTGAGTACCGGAAGCGGCGAAGGGTTTATTGAGACTTCAGGAAAAGAGTTTGTCAACGATGCTTCTTTGCATGTACAAACAGGGGAATGGCTCATAGACCCTGTTAATATCACCATAGACACCGCCCTTGCGGGAACCATCTCTACCGCTCTTGGAAGCGGGAATGTAAAAATCACCACAGATACCACAGATGGCACAAGATATGACACTTCAAGCGGACAAAGCGGAACGGATGGAGACATCTTCGTAAACTCCGGTATCACATGGTCAAGCGGCAACGCCCTAACCCTTCACGCCGATAGAAATATACTCATCAATGCGGCGATAGATGCAAGCGGCGGCACGGGTGGTCGGCTAGTTTTGGAGTACGGACAAGGCGCAGTTGCAGCAAGTAACCCTGCTTATTATCTCATCAATGCCCCCATTTCACTGCTAGCAAGCGGTGTAACTCATGGCCATAATGGTGCGACCTCAACCAATTTTGGCACAAAGCTTGGCTCGGATGGTACCGCTGTCAACTATACTACTATCGCAAGTAACGATGGAGCGGCATTAAACACACAACTTGGCACCAACCTAAGCGGCGATTTTGCGCTCTCTACAAATATTGCGCTAAGTGGAGCAAACAACTGGACACGCATAAGCACTTTTACAGGCTCTTTTGAAGGATTGGGGCATACGATAGATGGGCTAAATATCGTCGGCACCGATGAATATGTCGGTTTATTCGGTCAAATAAACGACGCTTATATCGGCAATATTACGCTATCCAATGCAACGGTTGAAGGAAATAAGAACATAGGCGCTTTGGTTGGCGCCGCTTGGGGGACAACCTCTTTGATTGTCAATGCCTCATCCAGCGGGAGTGTAGTTGGAGTTGATAAAGACATGGACATGGCTTCGCTAACCGGCGGTCTCGTTGGTAAATATACCGGAAAAATCATCTCTAGCCACTCAAGCGCCGAGGTTAGCTTGAAAGCAGGTAGCGTGGGAGGGGATTTTTTTGGTGGGCTGGTCGGTAGTTTTGCCGGGACAATGGAAAACAGCTATGCAACGGGGAAAGTGTCCGGAAAAGGGAATGCGGGAGGATTGGTCGGTATTTTAACTGATAGTGGAACTATAAAAAACAGCTATGCGACCGGAGAAGTAGCAGGCTCCAGCTATGTAGGCGGACTGCTTGGAACTCTCATTACCGGAACAATACAAAATAGCTATGCCAAAGGAAAAGTCACAGGTACCTATAGAGTAGGAGGCTTCGCAGGTCAAAATCAAGGAACCATAAGCAATAGCTATTCAACAGGCTTGGTCGCAGGTACGACCGAAGTCGGCGGGTTTGTTGGTTATAACAACTCTAGCGGAGTTATTAATAACAGCTTTTGGGATAAAGAGAGTAGCGGACAACCAACAAACGGCGTAGCCGCTAGCAGTGCCGGCACATTTACCACTTTGAGCGGCAAAACCACGGCGCAGATGACGGATTCTTCTACTTTTACTGGCGCAGGTTGGGATACAACTATCTGGTCATTTCCTACCGCTGGCGCTGGCGCTACGGTAGCTGGATATCAAGTTGGCGGAGGAATACCTTATTTGACAGGCGTAACAAGAACCGCGGATATCGTCACAAGCTACACAACACTTTTTGAGGGTGGGATGGGCACAAGCGCCTCTCCTTACACCATCACGAACTGGACGCAACTGCAAAATATCAACTACGCAAGTGACACCACGCTTTTGAGCAAATACTACACCCTTTCAAACAACATAGACAATACAACAGCAGGCTACACAAACAGCGGTGCAGGGTTTGTGGCGATTGGAACTCAAGCAAATAGATTTAAAGGAACCTTTGATGGCTTAGGGCATACCATCACAGGTTTATTTATTGACCGCCCAACTACAATCCAAGTTGGATTATTTGGTTTCACAGATAGTGCTACAATACGCAATATTGGCATTGTCAATGCCAATATAACAGGCCAAAATGCAACCGGTGGATTGGCGGGACTCGCCAATAATGGAACCATCACCAATGCTTATGCTACTGGCAGTGTAACTGGAAGCAGTATGGTCGGTGGGCTTGTGGGAACGATTAGTGGTTCCACTATCACAAATAGTTACGCTACGGTGGATGTAATAGGTAGTGGCAATGAAGTCGGTGGGCTTGTGGGAGGGGCTTACGCCACATCAACAATCGCAAATAGCTACGCCACAGGAAGTGTAACGGGAGTAGGTTATGTCGGTGGACTTGTGGGCATACTTTACCAGTCATCAACGATCACAAATAGCTACGCCACTGGGAGCGTAACGGGAACAACTCTTGCTGGTGGGCTTTTGGGTGGGTTTGCTAGCGGAGGTGCTGTCACTAATAGCTACTGGGATACCCAAACCTCTGGAAAAACAACTTCATCACGAGGCGTGGGCAAAACCACCGCCGAGATGCAGACATTGTCTACATTTGTGGGTTGGGATATAGCAGGCAGCGATGGAGCCTATCCGACACTCACCCTTGGTGGGGAACATGTATGGACAATGACTCCTTCCATAATAGGTCTTTCCTATACCCTAGGCACTCAAAACCAAACTTATAATGGCAGTATTTATAATCTTACAGATTTTTGGAGTGCCTCGTCTATCTTTGGCGCAGGTTACGCTTCATGGGTACTAGGAACCGACTACACCTTTGTTTACAATGGTAGCAGCACAACAGGGTTTAAAAATGCGGGAACTTATAGCAATATCACCATCGATGTTCTAAAAATCGGATACACAGAAGCCGGCAGTGGCAATACCGCAGGAGCGCTTACTATCGCCAAAAAAGCGCTTACGCTCACAGCTCTTGCGGCCGATAACAAAACCTACGACGGCACGACTGGCGTGACTATCTCCAACTGGGGAAGCTTGGATGGTTTGGCGGGGAGTGAAACTTTAGTTTTGGGTCACGGTACCGCTAGTTTTGACACTGCCGCAGTAGGCAACGGCAAAACCGTCACCGCCGTAGAGTATACGCTAAGTGACGGAAGCAACGGAGGGATTGCCGCTAACTATTCGTTAGCCGCCACGGCTACTACGACAGCCAATATTACTGCCGTGCCAACACAAGCGCCAACAGAGGTTCCAACAGAGGTTCCAACTCAGGTTCCAACTCAGGTTCCAACGGAAGCTCCGACACAAGCGCCAACAGAGGCTCCAACTCAGGCTCCGACACTCCCTTCAAAGCCGGATGTGTCACATATTGAGAATGGAACTGCTAGTTTTGTCCCTACTCAAATTTTGCAACAAACAAATAGTAAAGAACAGACTTTTACTCCGCTGGTAGGGGCTAGAGCTTCCTTGCCGTCGTGGGGAAATGGGAGCGTAGCCATCATCAATGGGGGCGTTCGTTTGCCTGACTATGTTGAACAAGAAGAGGAAAGAAAATGAAAAAAACAACCATGATATTGCTTTGCGTTGCCCCTGCTTTATTGGCAGCGCCTCCGAGTGTTGGGATTATAGAAAAACAAGTCGTTATACCAAAGATAACGCAAGAAAAAGAAGGGGTCAATAACGAAATCCCCGATTTTTCCCAAAAGCCCTCAAATACAGCCCCAAAAAAGGAGTCCGACTCAAAAACGACAGAGAGTGCCTTTGTCGCCAAAATCGTCTATGAGGGTAACAAGCACATCTCAAAAGAGGAGCTAGAAGCGTTAACGCAAGGTTATCTTGGAAAATCATACAGCCTTGAAGAGCTTAAAAGTATTGTCTCTGTCGCAACAGAACACTACAGGCAAAAAGGATACTTCGTTGCAAGAGCATTTATGCCTCAAAATGCCATCAAAAGCGACACACTGACTATTGCCGTAATAGAGGGAAATTATGGCAATTTCAAGATTACGAACAGCTCTTTAGTAGGCGATCGAATGGTTCAGGGGATGCTAGATGAGATCAAAGAAGCCAATATCATCAGCGTTGACACCATAGAAAGGGCTATGCTACTAATCAACGACACCCCAGGGGCTAGCGTCAAGAAGGCAAATATCATGCCCGGAACCGTAGTGGGGACGAGTGACTTTTTGATTGAAGCGCAGGCGACTGCTCCTTACAGCGCATACGCTATCGGCGACAATTACGGTAGCAGATATACGGGTGAATACAGACTAAATCTAGGCATCAATGCCAACTCACCACTAGGATACGGCGACAAGCTTAGCCTCAACGGCGTATTTTCCACCACGGGCGACCTGACAAACGGCAAAGCATCATATAGCTTCCCATTAATGAGCAACGGTCTAAGGGGAGAGATTGGCGCCTCTCGTACGAGCTATTCTTTGGCAAAAGAGTATGAAGCTCTTGACGCTCTGGGTACATCAACGACGCTGGAAGCCTCACTCTCTTATCCGCTCATTCGCACCAGACAAGAGACGCTCAATCTCTCGGTATGGTTTGCCCACAAAAATATGGAAGATGAGATACAAAGCGCCGACACAACCACAAAAAAAGAGTCAAATCTCTTTACCGTAGGCGCAAACTATGCACGAAATGCTCAGTTTTTTGGGCTAAATACCAACACCACACTCTCTCTCAACATAACACATGGGGATTTGAGCTTTGATGATGAGGCGGCAAAAATGCAAGATGCGGCAGGGGCCAAAACTGATGGCTCATACTCAAAGATTTGGGGAAGTATCGAACAATCTGTTTATTTTAATCATGAGTATTCACTCACCACAAATCTAAGATTCCAAAAAGCGCTGGAGGGGAAAAACCTCGACGGTTCAGAGGACTTCTCATTGGGTGGAGCGTATGGAGTAAGAGCCTTTCCGGATGGCGAACACTCCGCCGAAAATGGCTATATCTTGGGGGTTGAACTCTTCTATGCCTTGCCAAGCTATGAGGGACTCGCCCACAAAGCAAGCCTCTTTGCAGATGCAGGATATGCCAAAATGGAAAATGAAGTAGGCGCCGACAGCGCAAGATACCTCAGCGACATAGGTATCGGATACCAAGCCTCTTTCAAACAATTTTTCGCCAAAGTCCAAATAGCCACAATCATCGGCGCACAAAAAGTAACCAGCGAACCCGAACGAAACACAAAAGCATTAATGCAAATAGGATGGATATACTAGAGTCTATTCAAAACAACTTCTCACTACTAAATAGACGGTTTTTGGATGAGCTTGGCGCGGTGTGTATGCGGCTATGGTTCTTGGCGTAGATATGATGAAAGCGCTAGACGGCGCGCACGCTAAAGTGCTTTATCCGATGGGGTAGCATCCGGCTTTTTGGACGGCAAACATATCTCAAAAATGGCGCCGTCCGCATCATTGTAGACTCTTAAAGCGCCGTTCATATTTTTTTCTATAATTTCTTTTGACATATAAAGCCCAATTCCTGTGCCTTTACCTTGTTCTTTGGTCGTAAAATACGGATCAAAAATATTTTCTATGATTTTCTCATCAACCCCGCCGGCGTTATCTTTGATTATTAGCTTTGAAAACTCACTATCTTTTTTTGTTGAAATTGTTATTTTGCGCTCTTTTATCGCCCTTGATACAAATTCGTCTTTTGCGTTATTTAGGATATTAATAATTACCTGTATAAGTTCATTTTCGTAACCAAACGCCTCAATATCGCCGTATTGTTCATCTTTGAGCACAAAAATCTGTATTTCGCTTGATTTCATTGATGCTGATAAAAATTCGACCGCCTTGGTTGTTAGGTTGTTTAGATTGAATGTTTGTTTTTCTTTGTCCGGTTTGAAGAAATTACGAAAATCGTCAATTGTCTTGCTCATATATCTTATCTGCGCCATAGAGTTGTTAACCGCTTCTTCTATATATGTTGCGTTAACTTCGCCGTATTGCCAAGCTATTTTCAAATCTTGCACTGTTAGCCCAAGCGCATTAAGCGGCTGTCTCCACTGGTGGGCGATATTGCTTATCATCTCCCCCATCGTAGCTTGCCTTGACTGTTTTATAAGCAGCATATCCTTTTCTCTGTTTTTGGCAACCTCCTCGGTAACCATATTTTGAAGATTTTGATTTAGCGCATCTAGCTGCTTATAGCTTCCAAGTAGCTCTTCTTTTGTTCTTTTTGCTATCGCATCAAGCCTGCGATTGTATAGTTCTATACCGTAAAATGCAATCGAAAAGACAACGGCAAAAAATAGCGCTACCGTTAAGATGTTGAAAATCACAGTCTTTTTAAAATCCGCGTATAGACCATCTAGTTGATTGTTTATCTCATCTAGCGGGATACTGCTTCCTATCATCCAGTTTAGCGGTTTTATCTGCCTTATGAAGGCTATTTTTTCGACATCCTTATTTAGGCTAGCCTCATGCCAAGCATACTCCAAAAAACCGCCTTCAGCAGAGTTTTTTGCTATCGCTATCTCTTTTTGAACTACTTTGACGCCATTTTTATCCGTCAGTTCAAGTATGTTTTTTGGCTCCTCTAGCAGTTTGCCGTTTGATAAAAGAGCGTTGCCGTTCATATCGTTAATAAAAATATAGCTTTTGCCGTATCTGATATTCGAAACTCTTTTTAATAGCTCATCTTTTAATAGCTCTCGGTAGTCGTCCACAAACTCCGCACTTCCAAAATACCATCCGTAGTGTCCAAAATTTTTAACAAACGATATTTGCGGATAGACTTCGTTTTGAGGTTTGCCGTATTTTGTGAAGTAGTCGTCGTTAAAACCCTCGCCTTTTTTGATTGCGGTTGCGGTCTGGTTTCTGACTACATAGTTACCTTCTTTGTCTTTGAAATTCTTTAGTGTTTGCCCTTCAAATTCCGGAATGTTAGGTCGTAGTATACCTATGTTGTTGCTGTCGACTATCCATATATAACTTCTTCCATTGTTCCAGCGTAGCGGTCTTAGCGCATCTTTTATTCTCTCTTGGATGCTTGTCTCGGGCTCTTTGCCGTTGTATTTTTGGTATATAGCTGCGGCGATATTGTAGCCTTGCTGCGTTCTTTCAAAGACTCTTTTTTTGATGCTGGATTCGCTCTCTTGTATTGAGCCGTCAATCATATATGTGACATTATTGACCCTTGTTTTTATAATCTCTTTTTGTAGGGTAATAAAGTTCTCTTTTATTTTTTTGCTGGCATTGGCGTAGCTTGTGTATGAGTCAAAAACGATAAATGCTATGGTACACGCCATAAGAAAAGCAAGAAGGGCAAGTATTGTTTTTTTGGTGTCTTTTTTGATGGCATATTGAGAGTCGTCAAGCTCTTTTTGTATGTCAATCAAATGCTTGTTTTGCATCTCTTACCAGCTAAATTTTAGCATCGCCTGCATGGCATCCGTATGCTGCCCGTTGTTGTGCCTATAATGCAGATGCTCAAATCCGACAAAAAGCCCTTTTACGCCGACATATCCGCCCAAATCGTAAAGTAGTTGATTATGAGTGGAGTAGTCCTCGTCGGTAATGTCGTGAAAACCTGTCGCATGAAAACCGTAGAAGTTGTTCGTTTTGTAGTTTATCGTTGTTTGTGTCTGGTGTTTTCCGCTGACATTTTGCCTTTTGTCATAAATATTTACTCCAAAAACTTGCATATAAGGAATCGCCAGCTCTACGCCACCGCCTACCAGCCAAGCTTGATACGCTTTGCCGACATTGTATTGTCCCGATAGATACACATCTTTTATAGCGCCAAAAGAGATTTTTTGACCGCTGATTTTTGAGAGCGATACCCTTGGTGAGATTTCGGAGTAGATTTTTGTTTTTTGTCCGTCAAAAGAGTTTCCATTGGTGATGTCGGCAAACCAAAAAACATCTCCATATCCAAACTCTCTAAAATGCTCAAGCGTAAGTGTGGTCTTCTTTCCGTCTTTTGCGTCATATACAAAAGAGTTTCCGTTAAAGCCGTCAGAGTATAGCAGTTGTATATTTGAGGCGCTAAAGTCGGCGAAAAGTGCGGATACCAAAGCGAGTAAAAGAGTTATTTTTTTCATTTAGAGTACAAGCCTATCATTTTGATTTGTTAAATATAGTTATTTGGTATGCTTTTTTTGGCATTAACTTTATCAAAATTTCACTTACTACTCTCCCGCATATGCGGGTAGCTTCAGGGGATTGCAAAGGACTTTAGTCCTTGCTGCCAATACGGGCTTTGCTTGTATTGGCGCATAACATTAATATTCTTAGTACCAACCAAAATAGATGGATACCGCAAAGACGGTAAGACTCATTATTGTGCCTACTATTATCGCTTTTAGCTTACTGCAGCAAGGCGGTTTTGCTTTGCAGTCAGGTTTTGTTTTCATCTAATAATCCTTTTTGTAAAAAATATCTATTGAACTTTTGCGCCCCGCTTGAGTCTCTATATTCATATTTTTATTGATTTGGTACTCAAAAACCACGCTGCTTTCAATGTCGTTTTTGTATGTTACCGTGAGGTCTTTTGTTACTCTTTTGCCGACCTCTACTTTTGTGGCGTGCGTTGTTCTGCCGTTTGCGTCCGTGACCTCCGTCGGGCTTATCTCTATTTTGTCAAGCTTGACCCCAAACTCTTTTGCGAGGTCTCTTGAAAGAGCGTTTGACAGTGCGGCTATCGCTTTTGAGGAGTATTTTGAGTCGCTTGAACTCTTAGTAAAGCTACTATCTGGGTCTACGCCAAAAAGTAGATAGGAGATAATCTCTTTTTCGCTCATGGCGGGCTTTGAGCTAAAGCTGATTTTTGGAGCCGAGGCAAACTCTTTTACGAAGATAAATATTTGAGTATCCTTATCTACATGGCGCAATGTAAGGTCCAAATACGGATTGTTGGGCTCTGTTTGCGTCAGAACTATCTGACTTGGAGCTAGCAAAAATCGCCTGCCTTCCATATCGTAATAACCGTTTTGAGTCGCTATAAGCCCCAAAAGCGTCGGTCTTTCACCGAACTCTTTGTAGTAGAGCATATTTAACGATATTGGCGCATAAGCCTCCTTTGAGCGATATATCGCCTTTCCTTTATTGCTAATATTGATACGCAGGGCTAGATTGTTTTCAAACTTTTGTTCATCAAACTCCAGTTTTTTCGGTTTTAAAATGACTATATCTTTGTCTTTTGTTATGCGCGAGCTTTTTAGCTCAAATCCTGCTTGCAGCTCTTTTAGGTATGCGTCTCCCGCAATACTTAGCTTTTTGTTTTCGTATAGCGCCGTTAGTTTTGCGTCCAAGACAAATGCAAGTTTGTTGTTGTCTTTGTAGGCAAAGTTTGTTATATCTGCTTTTGCTCTTAGCGAATTAGAATCGTATATAAAAGAGGCATTTAGGGTGTCATTTATCCTAAGCTCGTCGCAAACCGCCCTATTAGCGTCCATCCGCACCACGGCGGGTTTTAATAGATAATAAGATTTGTCTTGATAGGAGGCTTTTAGCGTATTTAGCGTGATGGCGTCTTTGTTTGAGTTGCCTGATATTAGTATGGATTTTACGGTTTCTCCGCCGAGCGTCATTTGTGGCGATGAGCCTTTAAAGCTAAAATCTTTATCTTTTAATTCGCCCCTAATAAGGGCTTCTATATCAAACTCTCCGGTAATATTTTGTTTTGGCGTAGTCGTGATTTTGGCATACTCCTCTGCCAGTATTGCGCTATTTCCATGCAAGGTAAGCTTAATGTTTTTATTGATGGCGCCGTTTAACTTTAGTTTTGCGCCCTGTGTTTGGAGTGTTGCATCTAGCACCCCATCCGTCGTAGAGGCCTTTACTTGCATATCCACTCCGCCTAGCCTGATTTTTGAGTGTGGAGCGACTATAGAGTTTGGTGTTTTTAAGAAACTAAGCTCGTCTGATGTCAGAGGTTTGCCGAATAGTTGCGATTTTGATAGTTTGATGCTCGCCGCCGTTTCACTTTTTTTGTAGTCGTAATGACCTTTTATGTGTCCGCCTAGCGTTATATGTCCAAATTTTAGTGGCTTTATGTCTTGCAAATCGGCGTTAAAGTTGTATAGAGAGTATCCTTTTGACGATACGCTGACGGTTGTCCATTTTGATTTTAGGCCGACATGCAACACATCTTCATCCCCTTTGTATGTAGCCGAAGCGTGAGCTAGCGTTGCATCGTCTATGCCAAGCGCTATATCGGTAAAGTTTGAAACGCTACCGGAAAATGAGAACTTATCGCTGTCTTCTACAATGCTTTCGACATCTGCTTTGAAGTAG
>DIZY01000042.1 GCA_002428055.1 Helicobacteraceae bacterium UBA6016 | reverse complement strand
CGTCCTATATAGACTTAATTGACAAAGCGTACGCTTTTTTGTACAATCACGATTATTTTAGAATGGAGCTTAAAATGACAAAAGTTATGAGCGCTTCAAAGGCTAGGGAGAATATTTTTAGTCTTATTGACGAAACTGCCGCTACGCATCAACCAATCCTGATTACCGGCAAGAGAAACAATGTCGTAATGATGAGCGAAGAGGATTACAACGCTATTCAGGAGAGTTTTTATCTAAGCTCAAATCCGACACTCAAAGCATCCATAATAGAGGGACTAAATACGCCGCTTGAAGATTGTAGCGATAAAATAGAATGGTAAAATACCGATTACTCTACACAAAACAAGCCGAAAAAGACGCAAAAAAGCTAACCGCATCAAATCTTGCAAGCAAGGCAAAAGAGTTGCTTGCAATCATAGAAAACAATCCATACCAAAACCCGCCTCCGTACGAGAAACTACTGGGCGACTTGGGCGGGGCATGCTCTAGGCGAATCAATATTCAGCACAGGCTCGTGTACGAGGTGATAGAAGAGAGCAAAAGTGTGAAAGTGTTAAGGATGTGGACACATTATGAGTAGATTTGGTTAAGCCACCTAAAGCGGCTTAATACCCCAAATCCGCTCGGCATACTCTTTTATAGAACGGTCTGATGAGAATTTGCCCATATTTGCAGTATTTAGTATCGATTTTTTTGTCCACTCGTCTTCGTCTCTATAAAGCCTATCAACTGCGCCTTGCGCATCCACATAGCTACGATAATCGGCAAGTACCATATATTTGTCGCCCCCTTCAAAAAGCGTGGCGAGTATAGGTCTAAAAAGACCCGGTTCATTTGGGCAAAAATGGTTTGAGTCTATTAGTCCTATTACTCTTTTTAGCTCCGTATCGTTTTGCAGATAGTCGTGTGGATTGTAGCCACGCTCTTTCATACTCACAACCTCATCGGCTTTTAGTCCAAAGATAAATATATTCTCCTCGCCGACCTCTTCCATTATCTCTATATTTGCGCCGTCCAGCGTACCGATTGTAAGGGCGCCGTTCATGGCAAACTTCATATTCCCCGTACCGCTCGCTTCCAATCCCGCCGTAGAAATCTGCTCTGAGAGGTCGCTTGCGGGAATGATTTTTTCCGCAAGCGTAATGCAGTAGTTTGGCAAAAATATTACTTTTAGCTTTTTGTTTACGCCCTCATCGCCGTTGACAACTTGCGCCACCGAATTTATAAGTTTGATAATAAGCTTTGCTAAGTGATATGCCGGAGCCGCTTTGCCTGCGAAAATGATAGTTCTCGGAGTCATATCAAAATCAGAATTTTCTCTTAATCTAGCATACAGTGTGATTGCGTGTAGTACATTTAGAAGCTGCCTTTTGTACTCATGCATCCGCTTGGTGTGCACATCAAAAAGAGAGTCGGTGTCGACCGTAACACCGGTTTTTCTGAGTATATAGCCTGACAAGCGCTCTTTATTTGATTTTTTTACACTCCTCCAAGCCTCCTTAAATCCTGCATCATCCGCAAGGGGAATAAGTTTTTTTAGCTCATCCAGATTTGTAATCCACCCATCCCCTATATGCGAATTAATAAGCTGAGAGAGCTGCGGGTTTGCCTGCAAAATCCATCTTCTAGGGGTTACGCCGTTTGTTATATTTGTTAGACGCCCCGGAAAACATACATCAAACTCTTTAAACAGATGTTCTTTTAATATCTTCGAGTGAAGCATTGCCACGCCGTTAACCGCATGCGAACCGACTATTGCGAGGTGCGCCATACGGACTTTTTTTGGATAACCGTCGTCGATTAGCGACAATTTCGCCATAATATCCAATCTACCTGGGAACTTAGCCGCAACCTCTTTCATAAATTTGTCGTTAATATCGTAAATAATCTGCATATGCCGAGGCAGTAGGCTCCCTAACAAATCTACAGACCAGCTCTCCAGTGCTTCGGGGAGCACGGTATGATTGGTGTATGCAAACGATTTGACGCAAATATCCCACGCCTCATCCCACAAAAACCCCTCTTCGTCAAGTAGTAAACGCATAAGTTCTGGAATGGCAATTGTCGGATGCGTATCATTTAGCTGCACGGCAATCTGCTCTGAAAAAGCGGAAAAATCTTTATTGTGCCTTTTGAAACGGCGCATAATATCTTGAAATGTTGCCGCCACCAAGAAGTACTGCTGCTTGAGCCGAAGCTTCTTGCCCTCCTCTTTTTCATCGCTTGGATAAAGCACCTTTGAGATGTTCTCGGAGAGCACTTTGGCCTCCATCGCCCCAGTATAGTCGCCTTTGTTAAAGTGGCTAAGGTTAAAATCCTCGCTTGAGACGGCGGCCCAGAGGCGCATATTGTTTACATTGTCGTTTCCGTACCCTGGCACGAGAATGTCGCAAGCCATGGCCTTGATCTTCTCCGTCTCAATCCAGCGATACCTGAGCGCCCCCTTCTCATCCGTATATGCTTCGCTTCTACCGCCAAAATTTACATCGTACAAAAAGCCGCGTCTCGCAAACTCCCATGGATTTCCTTGCCGTATCCAGTTGTCGCAGTGCTCCACCTGATAGCCGTTTTCTATCGTCTGATAAAAAATACCGTAGTCATAGCGAATACCGTAGCCAAACCCGGGAATCTTCATAGTCGCCATCGAATCCATAAAACAAGAGGCCAAACGCCCAAGCCCCCCGTTGCCAAGCCCTGCGTCCCACTCCTCGGTCTCTAGCTGTTCAAGCGTAAAATCAGTACCGTCTATCGCCTCTTTTACTTGCGCACCAATCTGCATATTTGTCACATAGTTCATCAAGAAACGACCCGGCAAAAACTCCATGGAGAGATAGTAGACGCGTTTTGAACCGTGGTCGTAGAAGTGTCTCTGGGCCTTCAGCCAGCTCTGCGCTAGCCTATCCCTTACGCTATATGCCAACCCGTTATAGAAAGTATCTTTTCTTGGAGGATTAAAGTCATTACCCAATGTGCCGACTATATGTTTTTGTATATCATCTAGCAATTGCACCACCTCACTACTGAGCTGACCTTTATTTTGTATATCTTGTTGCACCGACTAACTCCTTGTATGTCAGAGTGAAAAGAAGCGGCTATTTATCTAGCTTCTTAGTTTTGCAAGTTGTTCTTTTACTTTTTCGGCATGCCCTTTGGCTTTTACATTATCCCAGTAGTGCGCCACTTCGCCATTTGGATTTACAAGTACCGTCGAACGCACTATTCCCATATATTTTTTGCCGCACATATTCTTCTCTCTCCATGCGCCGTAACTCTCTATCATTTTATGCTCGGCATCCGATAGAAGCGTGATATGAATACTATGCTTATCTGCAAATTTTTTGTGTTTTTCTACCGTATCGGCGCTAATACCTAGCACTACCGCATCCATCTCTAAAAAATTAGGAAATTCCTCCGTAAATTCGCACGCCTCAGTCGTACACCCAGGCGTATCATCTTTTGGATAGAAGTACAAAACCATCCATTTGCCTTTAAAGTCCCTTGAACATACTTCATTGCCGTCTTGATTTTTGAGGCAAAATTCCGGAGCTTTAACGCCTACTTGCATCTGTTTTTCCTTATTCGAAGTTTACTACTATCATACCGCAAAAGCTTTTGCCTTTGTAGATTTCGGCTCTGTAAAGCTTTGCGGATTTATCGAGAGAGTAGTTTTTATCGATAGAAGATTTTGCAACTTCTATTCCGCTCTCGTTTTCCGCACCTTTTTTGCTAAAGCCTATGATATTGAGCCTGTAGCCATCCGGAACATTTATTTTAAAGTTGCTTTTGGCTTTTAGATAAGAACCTATGGCTATTTGCTGACTTTTGCCGTCAGCAAATGCCTCTACCTCTTTTAGCGAATCGTCAAAGGCGTAAGTTTGCGTCGTTAGCGTCGTTATTTTAATATTTCCGCTGTATATTTCATAACCGTTCTTGCCTTGCATGGTAGCAACGAGCGGATTTTGACTTTTGTACACCGCTCCTTTTGCATCTATCGGAAAATATTTAATCTGCGGCTTCAAATCACTTAGCGGCAACTTTATCTTTAAAGGCGGTATCTCAATTTCTCCGTAGTTTTGCAGTAGTGCGGCAACAGTTTTTTGGTTTAGTTCAAAATCTCTTTTATACTTTATGCCCATTATCTGCATGAACTCTTCAAAGCTTTTGAGCTGGTATAGTACTTTAGTCGGTAAATCGGCTATGTTTTTGCTAGTCTCCACCGCAAGAGCCGGCTTTTTGTTTTTAATCGCAAAATATGTAAGACTCTGCCTCATCGCCTCGTCTTTGTCTTTTGTCTGCGTGTTTTTAACATTAAACTCATGCACATCTTCTTCTAAGACGACATTGTTTTTCTTAGATATTTTGGAGGCTATTTCGCCGAGATTACCGTACTTTGCGCCTGCGAGAGCTTGCTGGTCTATGATAAAAGCCTGCCCCCACGCTTTTGGATTAAAAAGGTCGTTTTTGGGCTGAGGCCTATAAAATCCGTGTCCGTCGTGGAGATTTAGAATAAGACTGACTTTTGGCTCTAGCATCAGCTTTTTAATATCGTCTACTATCTTCTTGTCTTTGTCGTCATTTTTTATAACGGCAAATTTTCGGTTCATGTCTCCGTAAATTCCGCGCTGGTTTTGAATAAGACTGTCAAAGTTGAGATTTGGAACTACCCAGACATTACCTTCGGTAATTTTGTAGTGAGCCAAAAAAAGCATTGGAGCAAAATACCCGCCCGGCTCGTTACCGTGTATTCCCCCGATAATCAAAAGGGTATCCCCCTTGCCCGTCTCCATCTTATGCAGACTAAAGTGCAAATTGGCGGCATTTAGGGAGAGCGCAACAAAAAACGCAAAAATGATTTTTTTCAAACCGCTTATCTCTCGGCCATTATTGTCATTTTTCCGTTATCTACTTTTACAAAAAGGTCTTTTATGCCGTTAAATTTGAAAGAAGGGGCCCAGTACTCTTCGTAGAATTTGACTTTAAATATCTTCTCGTTCTTGCTTGTTGGATTTGGCGTAACTTCAAACTCTCTAAACACAATCTTTTTCGACTCATTTTTGCCAAAAATCCTCTGCTTGTATGCGCTATACGCCTTTTTTTCCATACCGTCAAAGCGCCTAAAGCTACCGTCGTAAAAACTGAGATAACCGTTTAGGTCATTTCGCTCCCACGCTTTTTTCCATTGAAACATTGAGGAAAGTATCGTGGCGACATCCTCTTTTGATGTTTTTGGAAGCGGCTTATCGTCAATTATTAGTACAGTTTTTTGATATGTTATTTTTTTATCCAAATTTACAAGGTAGTCGTTATTTACAACGACACACCCTCTCGTAGAAGGCGTCCTATTACCGTCCATCGGCATACCGTGAAGCCAAATACCGTAACCGTCTTTTTTGTTTACTACATCGTATAGATTTGGGTAATCCGTAGCGTATGCAAAAGGGCCGTAAAAAGTATTTAGCTTACCTAGTTTGTTTACAAAATCATACGAACCGGTCGGAGTCTTAAAGTCCCCGCTTTTTTCTTTGTCGCCTTTTTTACCGCCGACCCTCGCCGTAGATTTATTGATTTGCATAAGCTTGTGGTCTTTGTAAGTATAAAGCGCTATCTCCGGCTTTGACTTATCCGTAATGAGTATATACTTGTCGGTTTCGTAAAAACCAAACGATGTATCGTGATCTTTTAAATAACTCTGCCAATATTCTTTTGTCGCAAGCTGTTTTTCTATTTCTAAAATAGCGGCGTCAACCCCTTTTTTTCTATACATCTCGATAATATCCGACGATGCAAAAGCAAAAGATGCCGCCGAGCACAATATAAATAACCATTTTTTCAGCATAAAAGACCAACTCCATAGATTTTAAGTTTTTCAAAACCGAAATTATATTGAAACCCGTTTAAATTAACTAAACCATCCAATTGATTCTCAATTTTTAAGCTAAGCTCAAAAATAGGTCTTCAGCAGACGGCTCTTGCGACTAGTCGCCCTAATAGCTCTCAACTAAACAACTATTCTGTATAATTTTTATGAATTGCGGTATGCACACAAATAGGCGTGAAACAAAACCGTCTTTTTATGTTTATATACTCAAAAACAAAAATAAAGGATTTCCATTTATGAAAAAGTTTCTTTTCTCTGTTTGTGCGGCTACGGTTTTGTGCAGCGGTGCTTTTGCCGCAGATGTAGTTGCCACCGTTAACGATAAAAGTATAACTATGGACGATGTAAGCGCATTTTTGAGAACAATCCCTGAGGCAAATGTAGATTATGACTCGTTAGCAAAAGATGTAAAAGAAAAAGTGCTCAACCAAATAATAGAAAAGCAACTTTTACTTGACGAGGCTTCAAAAGAGGGTATTCAAAACACAGAAGAGTACAAAAAAGAACTAGAAAGAGCTTCAAAAGAGCTTACTTTCGAAGTTTGGATGAAAAAACAGTTTGACAAAATAAGCGTAACAGACGAAGAGGCCAAAAAGTTTTATGATGCAAACGGCGAAAAATTCAAACAACCTGAACTTTTTAACGCTAGACATATCATCGTAAAAACAGAGGCTGAAGCCAAAAAAATACTTGGCGAGTTAAAGTCTGCGCCAAAAGATAAACTAGAAGACGCTTTTGCGGTTGCCGCTGCGAAATACTCGCTTGACGGTACAAAAACAAACGGCGGAAAGCTTGGATGGTTTGCCGAGGGCAGAATGGTAAAAGAGTTTTTTAACGCCGCAAAAGCTATGAAAAAAGGGGAGATGAGCAAAGCTCCGGTAAAAACACAGTTTGGCTATCATCTTGTATATCTAGTAGACCAAAAACCTGCGGGTAAAGTATCGTTTGAAAACGCAAAAGAGCAAATCAAGCAAGTATTGAAAGTGGACAAATTCAAAGAGAGCGTAGCCGCTAAAGGTAAAGCGCTTAGAGAAAAAGCAAAAGTCGAAATCAAAAAATAAGGAGTCCGAGTATGTCAAAAGTATTAGATGTCATAAAAGCCGGCGTTGTAACGGGTGATGATGTATCAAAACTTTTTGCGGTAGCCAAAGAGAACGGCTTTGCAATACCCGCTGTAAACTGCGTCGGTACCGATAGCATAAACGCTGTTTTGGAGGCAGCCGCAGCTGTAAAATCTCCGGCTATTGTGCAATTTAGTAACGGCGGCGGTATTTTTATCGCAGGCAAGGGGCTAAAAAACGATGGCGAAAAAGCTGCGATACTTGGAAGTATATCGGGCGCACTTCACATACACAATGTGGCTGAGGCGTACGGCATTCCCGTGCTAATACACACAGACCATGCGGCAAAAAAACTTCTGCCTTGGATAGACGGACTGCTTGATGCGAGCGAAAAATATTTTGCACAGCACGGCAAACCTCTTTTCTCATCTCACATGCTTGACCTATCCGAAGAGCCTCTGCATGAAAATATCGAAATTTGCGAAAAATACCTAACTCGTATGAGTAAAATGGGTATGACTTTGGAGATAGAGCTAGGTTGTACGGGCGGAGAGGAAGACGGCGTGGATAATACGAGCATGGACAACTCCAAGCTATATACTCAACCCGCAGATGTAGACTATGCCTACGAAAGACTCTCGGCTATTAGCACCAACTTTACGATAGCAGCGTCGTTTGGCAATGTCCACGGCGTATATTCACCGGGCAATGTAAAACTAAGTCCCGAAATACTAGACAACTCCCAAAAATATATCGAGAAAAAAAGAAACCTCGGCCCAAAGCCGGTTAATTTCGTATTCCACGGCGGTTCTGGCTCTGAGCTTTCCGACATCAGAAACGCTATTAGCTACGGGGTCGTTAAAATGAATATCGACACCGATACGCAGTGGGCATTTTGGGACGGCATTAGGGCTTATGAAGCCAAAAATAGAGGCTATTTGCAAGGTCAAATAGGAAATCCGGAAGGCGCGGAAAAACCTAACAAAAAATATTACGACCCTCGCGTAGTCATAAGAGAAGGTCAAAAAACTATGATTGAAAGACTAAAACAAGCATTTTCAGATCTAAACTGCATAGACCGTTGCTAAGATAGGCGCCCCGACAAAGCGGGGTGGCAACCAAAACTACTACCTACTTTACGCTATACTTCCGCAAAAAATCACAAATATTTAATCGTTAATCATAGGACACAAGAGATGATCAAAATAGTAAAAAGCACGGATGCCGACTTTAAAGAAAAGCTTGCGGCTACGCTAAATAGAGGCGAAACTCAAGGTGAAAAAGTAGAAGCTATCGTCAAATCGATAATAGCGGATGTAAAAACAAAGGGGGACGACGCCCTACTCGAATCAATATCAAAGTTTGACGGATGGAGTCCAAAAAGCGGTAGCGAACTTGCCGTATCTACAGATGCCATGAAAAAAGCGTACGACAACCTTGACGCAAAACTAAAAGATGCGCTACATACCGCATATAATAGAATAGAGAGCTATCATAAAGAGCTAAAACCGAAAAGCTGGATGATGACGGAGTCGAACGGCACGATACTTGGGCAAAAAGTAACACCCGTAGACAGGGCAGGACTATATATACCCGGTGGCAAAGCGGTGTATCCAAGCTCTCTTTTAATGAACGCCATTCCTGCGATAGTAGCGGGAGTAGAAGAGATAGTAGTCTGCACGCCTACGCCTGGCGGCGAGCCAAACGAACTACTTATGGCGGCGGCGCATCTATGCGGCATTAAAAAGATGTTTAAAATAGGCGGCGCAAGCGCCGTAGCCGCAATGGCTTACGGTAGCAAAACAATCCCGAAGGTGGATGTGATTACGGGACCGGGCAATATCTTTGTCGCAACTGCCAAAAAACTTGTTTTCGGTGATGTGAACATAGACATGATAGCGGGGCCAAGCGAAATAGGGATATTGGCGGATGAAAGCGCCAATCCGTCTTGGCTAGCTCTAGATATGTTATCTCAAGCCGAACACGACGAGCTTGCAGGCTCTTATCTCGTAACAACAAGCGAGAAAGTGGCTGAAGAGACGGCAAAAGAGATAGAGAGATACCTCAAAGAGTTACCGAGAGGCGAGATAAGCTCCGTATCTATCGCAAATAACGGCATTATTGTCATCTGCGACAGCATAAAAGAGGCTCTGTCTATCATGAATGATATAGCGCCGGAGCACTTGGAAGTTTGCGTCACAAACGCATTGGAGTTGCTGCCTTTTATTAAGCATGCCGGTGCGATATTTCTGGGACACTATACGCCAGAAGCCATCGGAGACTATCTAGCAGGACCAAATCATACGCTTCCTACGGGCGCAAGCGCACGGTTTTTCTCCCCGCTATCCACGGAACACTTCATGAAAAAATCTTCAATTATTTCGTTCTCAAAAGATGCGATAAAAGAGCTTGGAGATAAATGTGCGACGATTGCCGATGTGGAGGGATTATTTGCCCATAAAGAAAGCGTGCTAGCAAGAGTAAACGGAGAGCTATAAAGCTCCCCGTTATTGTTAATACAACCCTACTTTTCCGTCTTTTCTTCTATACATTACTCTGGTTTTTTTGGATTTATCCTCAAAAATCATAAACATACAACCCTTGCCCTTGAATACCTCCAAAGCTTCATCTATCTCTACTGGTTTGTCTATATCTAGCCCTGCAGGCACTATCTCGTCCTCGTCTTCTTCCGCCTCAAATGAAACAAAGGGTACGGACATTTTGCCGCTTGCTTTGTGGCTAGACGCTTTGTCGTGATGACGGCGAAGTACTTTTTTGGCTCTCTCTTCGGCAAGGTCTACTGCGGCATAAAGATCTTTGTCTATTTGTCTAATAACAACCGTGTCTTTGCCTGCAAGTTGAATGATAAACTCTATAGAGAAGCCTTTTTTGCCGTTTTTATCGGCGCTTGAAACTATTGCCTTGACCGCTATAACATCTAAATGAAATTTTTCAAATGAGCTTATTTTGTCTTCGATGTGAGCTTTTATTGCGTCAGTCATCTCTATTTGTTTTGCAACGATACTTAGATTCATTGTGATCCCCCTGTTATTACGAAAATATCGGTATTGTATCGGCGTTATATTAAAAAAGATTTAAAGCTGTTAAAAAGTTTTGAAGAGGAGAAAATAGTTTATTTACCGCTCATGCACAAAATAAAAGATTTTAAGATATTGGTATCTAGCTGAGAGGCCATGTTATTCTTCATAAATGCGAGTGTTTCAAATGTAGACATAGGCTCTTTGTAGCATCTTTTGGTGTTTAACGCATCAAATATATCGGCTACGGCGACTATCCTAGCGAAAGTAGATATTTTCTCCCCTTTAATTCCGTCAGGGTATCCGCTACCGTCCAATTTTTCGTGATGATGCCTAACTGCAGAGAGTATCCGCTCATCCATCTCTCCGATTGTATCAAGGAGAATATCGAAACCAAATGGCGCATGCTTTTTTATATGGTTAAACTCCTCGTCATTCAGCTTCTCTTGCTTATTTAGAACTTCTTGATCTACATGGCATTTGCCGACATCATGGAGCGCAGCCCCCAAAGCTAAAGCCCTCAAATCATCTAGCGACAAGCCCAAGAACTTGCCTATTCCAATGGAGTATATAGCCACATTTATGCAGTGCGTATAGGTGTAATAATCATACGACAACGCTTTTACAAGCGACAAAAATGCTCTCTCATCTTTAAGCACATTATCCATGATAACCTCTGCCGCAACTTTTACATCCGAAATAGCCTCCGGCAAATCCTCTTTTTCAAAAAGCCCCCTCATTACGCTTCTTGCGGCATCATACATGAGTCTTGATTTCTCATCCCTGTCTAGTGAGCGGTCATTTGCAAATTTCGATATATTTTTACCGAGATACTCTCTATAGAATAGCTCATCACTCTCATCAATATAGACGCTTTTTATGTAGACGCTTTCAAGTCCCGAGAGTACCTTTTTTTCTAACGGCACATTTTTTGCGGCAAAAAGCACATATCCCTCAGGGCTTCTCAAAAATACATCAAACTTAAGTATGCCTTCGGCTTGTAATATGGAAGTGGGAATTTCTATAAAATTTTGGCGCACCGCTACCTTCCTACTGCTTCTATTTTAAATTATTGTATTGAAAAAAAATGCTTTTTTAATGCTTGAGAGAGGCGGTTAGTCCAAAAGAGCAAAAAGCTCTTTTGGAGTTGATTTTATTAAAATCCCGAGGTTTTTAGAAGCGCACTAAAGCCTGTTAGTAGATCATTGACTATAAAGATAGAAAATACGGACAGGAATGCTGCAATGGCAAGTATAAACTTAAACGGCAGCGTTGCGTTGTGCATATAGATGGTTCTATTTGCGTATGACGGCTCTCTTAGGAACATATACACGATAAGCTTGATGTAGTAGTACACGGCAATAGCACTGTTGAGCACCATGATAACGGCAAGTCCTATATAGCCCGCCGCCATCGTCGCACTAATCAGGTAAAACTTACCCCAAAACAGAGCAAAAGGAGGCACACCTGCAAGACTTAGCATAAATATCGCCATGATAACGGCAGGAATAGGGGCTATATGTATCATACCGCTAAATTTCGTATACGGATGGTCAAACCTATTGTGAAAAATTTTGCTTTTGTGTCTGGAGATCCAAAGCATCGTAAAGGCGCCCAGATTTGCAAACATAAAGAGCGTCCAATACAAGAATAGAGATGTATTCGCATCATTAGTGCCGACAAGTATAGCCACAAGCCCAAAGCCGGCATGGCTGATAGAGCTAAATGCAAGCATTCTTTTTACCGACTCTTGCACAAGCGCCAAGATATTACCTATCGTCATAGTGGCAACGGCGGCTATCCAAAGCATCGTTTTTATCCACTCAAGGTCTGAGGCCACAAGAAACTCAAACATTCTCATCGCAATAACAAAAGCCGCAATTTTCGGCACGATAGACATATATCCGGCAAGAGGAGCGCTAGCGCCCTCATACACATCCGGAGTCCAGGTATGGAAAGGAACCATTGAAAGCTTGAAGCCAACCGCGCCCATCAAAAGTGCCAAAGAGACAAGCAGTATCTCAAAATTGTGTGTGCCTAGGCTTTGAAGTGCAAAAAACGATTTTTCAAGCTCTACGCTTCCCGTCGCAAGATAAAAAAGCGCTCCACCGAATGCGAAAAAGCCTGCGGCAAGAGAACCCATCGTAAAGTACTTAATAGCCGCTTCGATAGACCTATCCCTATTGTGCATCGCTATAATCGTATACAGAGCAAGCGAGGAGGCCTCAAGGGCTATAAACATAAGAATAATGTTGTCCGTCGAAACCATAACTTGAAAACCGCTGACTAAAAACAAAAATAGCGCAAAAAATTCAGTGTACTCAAACTCGTGAAATCTTTGCGAAGTAAGCGAAAGCGGCAAGAACAGAGCAGAGGCCACAAGAATAATGCCTTGACCTATAATGGAGACGCCGTCTATAGTAATAAGACCGAAAAAGCCGACTTGATTCACGCCCGTATTTAAAAGTGCAAGAAGTGACAGCAAAACAACCGCGATAGAAAACATCGTATTAAATGTTTTTGACGGCGTCTTAATTAGGTCGATAACAAGCAACAAAAGAGCGCCTATCGTCGTAATAAATACTGGGTAAAGAGTAGGCAGATTGAGGTCTGCGAAATTTATAGAAATAGGTGTCATTTTTTCGCGCCTCCAGATATAGAGTTGTAATCTAAAATGCTAAGTTTTGCATCAAAACTCTGAGATTTTTTGAACATTAGCTCCACTAGATGTTTTGCACTAGTCTCGGCAGGTTGCAACACCGGCTTTGGATATACGCCTAGGACTATGACGAGAACTGTAAGCGGTATAAGTCCGGCAAGTTCTCTTTTTGTAAGGTCTTTTAGCTCAAATACTTTTGCGTTTGTTACTTGTCCAAAGAATGATTTTCTAAAGACATTTAGCATGTATATAGCTCCGAGTATTATCGTTGTTCCCGCAAGTATTGTCATAATAGGCGATACTTTGAAAAAGCCGAGCAGGGATAAAAACTCACCCACAAAGCCGATAGTAAGCGGCAAGCCAACCGAGCCCATAAGCACGATACCAAATATCACGCCGTATTTTGGCATTACGGTGGTAAGACCGCCAAACTCGCTCATCTCTTTGGTGTGGAGCCTTTCATAAATGACCCCCACAAGCATAAACAGTGCGCCCGAGACGATACCGTGGCTAATCATCAAAAAGACGGAACCGGCTATACCCTCTACATTTAGGGCAAACATACCAAGCATAATAACGCCCATATGTGAAACCGAGCTATACGCTATAACCTGCTTCATATCGGTCTGAGCAAACGCTATCATTGCGGTATAGATAATCATGATAAGCGAAAGTATCGCTACAGGCATAACAAAATAGAGCGTAGCATCAGGCATTATCGGAAATGATAGTCGTAAGAAGCCGTATGTACCCATTTTAAGGAGCACGGCGGCAAGGATAACGGAACCCACAGTTGGAGCTTGTCCATGCGCATACGGAAGCCAAGTATGAAACGGAAACATAGGCACCTTAACGGCAAGGCCTGCAAAAAATGCAAGGAATACCCATACCTGCACATCAAACGGCAAGATTAGCAGATGCCAGTTTGGCAGCGCAAAGCTCCACACGCCTGTCGCTTCGTGAAATGCGAAACCTAGATAGATAACGCCCAGCAGCATAATAAGCGAGCCCGTAAATGTATAGAGGAAAAACTTAACTGCCGCATATACTCTTTTTTGTGAACCCCAAGAGCCGATAATATACATCATAGGAACAAGAGAGAGCTCAAAGAATATATAAAACACTATTGCATCAAGCGCAATAAAGAAACCTACCATCGTAACTTCCATAAACAAAAGTGTAATGATGAGGTTTTTCATATTTTTCAGATCTTCCAAAGCGGCCATTGCTATAAAAGATATAAAAGTAGATAGAGCCAACAGATAAATTGAAAATCCGTCTATACCGACATAATAGAAAATTCCATAGTCTGGGATAAGCGGCAACTTCTCCGTAAACTGAAAACCTGGGTTTGTCATATCAAAAGCCAAAAGCAGCGGAATAGTTAGTAAAAACTCAATTGCCGTTACGGCTATACCGAAAGCTTTGATATTTTGCTTCGATACGAATGTTGCCACTAAAGCCGCAAGAGCCGGAAACAGTAGTAGCAGTGATAAAATATGTTCCATTTGCTCTCCTTACTTGATCGGGCTATAAAGAGCCGCAAAAATTATTAGTATTAAAACTCCGGCGACCATCCATCTAAGCATACTTGAGAGATTACCGCTTTGGATATGTCTTGATCTCTCGCCGCTTTTATAGATAACGAGCGCTATCGTGTCAACTACGAAGTCGATAATTTTTAGGTCTACTTTTTTCCAAGCAAACTCTGAAAGTTTTGTATACGGTATGACCATACATCTGTTGTAAAACTCAGGTATATAGTATTGATTGTAAAAAAGCTTATATAAGAATGTACTTTCAAGCTCTTTAGAAAAACCGCCTTTATTGTATTTGTATACCGTAAATGCTATCGAACATACCACGGCAACTGTTGTCAATGCTATCAGCGCCATGACAGTCTCCGTGGAGATATGCGGATGGAAAATAGGCATCGCTTTTTCCAAAAGAGTTGCCAAAGAATGCTCAAAAAAACCGGCAAGCACTGCAAGCACTGCAAGCGGAGCCATGGCAGCCAACATATACCAGTAAGCTTCATGCGGATGAAGGGCAGGGAAATGTTCTTTGTAATTTTCTTTGCCGAAAAATACGAGCATAATAAGTCTAAAGCTATAGAATGCTGTCAAGACGGCTGTCATCAAGAGAAGCGCCCATAAAATATAGTGGTGTGTTCCGAATGCAACTTCAAGTATCTTGTCTTTTGAGAAGAAGCCCGCAAACGGGTAAATGCCAGCAAGCGCAACGGAGGCTAGTATCATCATAATGGCGGTGCCCCTCATCGGTTTGAAGAGTCCACCCATTTTTTTGATGTCAAGCTCGTCGTGCATTGCATGCATAACATTACCTGCGCCAAGAAACAAAAGCGCTTTAAAAAATGCGTGCGTAGCAAGGTGAAAAAGCGCAACCCAGTATGCTCCAAGACCCGCAGCCACAAACATATACCCTAGCTGTGATAGCGTAGAGTATGCGATGATTCTTTTTAGGTCACGGTTGACAAGACCCATCGTCGCCGCAAACGCCGCAACAAATGTACCCAGACACGCCACAAAGAAGCTAACTTCAGGCGTAAGCGCAAACAACTCATGGCTTCTAACCATCAAATATACGCCGGCCGTAACCATAGTAGCCGCATGAATAAGAGCAGAAACCGGAGTAGGACCCTCCATCGCATCTGCAAGCCATGTGTGAAACGGAAACTGAGCGGATTTGCCCATTGCGCCAATAAACAAAAACACCGCCGCAACTGAGAGCACAGTAGGGTCTATACTTTTAACAACCGCAAATACTTCGCTATATTTAAGGCTTCCCGTTTGCCAGAAAATAATAAATAGACCCACAAGCATTCCAAGGTCAGCAATACGGTTCATAATAAACGCTTCGTTTGCTGCCCATGTTGCAAAAGGTTTTTTGTACCAAAAACCGATAAGAAGCCAAGAGCAAAGACCCACGCCTTCCCAGCCAATAAATAGACCCAAAAAGTTGTCACTCATTACAAGAACCAACATTGAGAAAACAAATAGCGACAGATAACTAAAGAATCTGTTGAAACCTTCGTCATGGCTCATGTAGCCGATAGAGTAGATATGCACCATTGCGGAAACTATCGTAACAACGCACATCATAACTACAGATATTTGATCTGCCGCAAAACCGAAGTCTACACTAAAGTTGCCCGAGGCTATCCACTCGAACATCATTACGCTAATAACTTGTCCGTCCATGACGGCACCAAGCTGAATAAGAGCGGCAACCATACTTGCCAAAAGCAGTGCACTAGGCACGATACCCGCCCAAATATTCTTCTCTTTGGCGCCGAATAATCCGGCAAATATCGAGCCGACAAGCGGAGCAAAAAGTGTTATGTAAAGTAAATTTTCCATGTCGGCTTACCCTTTCATAATTTGTAGATTGTCAAGATCAAGGGAGCCCATTCTTTTGTACATAAGTATCAAAAATCCTAGCCCGACCGCTACTTCACTAGCCGCTATGGCTATAATAAAAAACGCAAAAATCTGTCCTGTAAGGTCGTGCATATAGTAGCTTGTAGCCGCAAGCGCAATATTTGCAGAATTGAGCATAATCTCCGTTGCAAAAAAGAGCATAAGCAGATTTTTTCTTCTGATAACACCGAACATTCCTATTACAAATAGTAGCGCCGAAAGAATCAGATATTGATTTAAAGTTATCATTTATGCTCCTCCACTCCACCGTTTAGTTGAAACTCTTCAAAAGTTTCCATATTCTCATTCTCATTGTCGTTTGTCGTTGCGCTAATATCCATCTTTTTACCAGCCAAAATAATACCCGCTATCATCGAGATAAGAAGCATCAAAGAGGCAAGCTCAAACGGTATTAGGTATTTCGTAAACAAAATCATTCCAACCGCTTGAGGGTTTTGCATATCTTTAACACTTTCCATCATCCCATCAGGCTGGGCAATCATCACGGGAGCGCTTAGCATAAGGACGATAAGCACGGCGATAACGGCAGACATCACAAAAACTTTTTTAGGGTTTTTGATATGTTCATTTGCATCTTTTGCACTATCAAAAAACATCATTCCAAACGCATACAGAGCCATTACCGCTCCCGCATACACGACTATTTGAACAACACCTAAAAAGTCGGCGTTTAGGATAAAGAAAAAACCGGAGATAAATATCATCCCCGCCGCCAAAGAGCTCATCGAATAAAGGATGTTTTTGCTCGTGACGGTAATAAGAAACATCGCCGCCGTAAGACCCGCGAATGTATAAAAAGCTATCTGCTCAAACATATCTATCCTTCTTAATACGCTAGAGGCGTTTGTTTGATGTTTTTGTCGGCGTCCGCACTTATTGCGCCGAAGCCCTCAAACTCTTTTTGTTTTCCGGCTTTTAGAAAATCAATCGGGGTTAGCATGTCGTCTTTCATTACAAAGTGCGCTCTTTGCTCGCCAGCATTTTCATATCTTTGACCGTGAACTATCGCAAGCTCAGGACATACCTCCGCACAATATCCGCAAAATATACATCTGCCGAGGTTTATCGTATATTCTCCAATCGCCTTGCGTCCGTTTTCGTCTTGAAAGGTATCCATTCTGATACACTTAGAAATACATATCTTTTCGCACAGTCCGCATCCGATACATCTCTCGTTTCCACTCTCAAGAAGCCTAAGAAGCTCATGAACAGCTCTATATCTAGGACCGATAGGAAGCTTCTCTTTTGGATACTGGACGGTGTGGATGTCAAACTTTATCATCTCTTTTAACACTATCCAAAGACCGACAAAAAGCTCTACTCTAAGAGTTCTTTTGACGACTCTCGCAAATCTCGCTAGAGGCTTTGTCGGGTACTTTTCTATTTCTACAATTTTATATCCCATTACAAACCCTTAAATCAGTATAAATAAGCCGGTGGCTATTATGTTCACGACTGCGAGCGGCATAAGCACTTTCCAGCAAAGCCACATAAGCTGATCCGGTCTAACATGCGGCCAAGCAGCCCTAGCCCATAGAAACAAGAATATAAAAAACGAAGCTTTTAGAATAACGGCGATACCACCCGGAATAAACCACATTGGATTGAAGCCGCCAAAAAATATGATTGAAACAAGGAAGGCTATCGTAAACATATTTGCATACTCACCGATAAAGAACATACCCCATCTCATGCCCGAATACTCAGTCGCATAACCGGATACCACCTCCGCTTCGTGCTCCAAAAGGTCAAAAGGCGTTCTATTGGTCTCAGCATATCCCGCTAT
>DIZY01000005.1 GCA_002428055.1 Helicobacteraceae bacterium UBA6016 | reverse complement strand
AGAAAAGGTCGTTTTTTGAGCGAGATGGTAGAAAAAGAGGAGCTAAAAGAGAGATTTAGAACTCTTTTTGTGCATTTCGACACCCTCATAAACGAGCTTTTGCAAGTGGAGAGACTAACTGCGGCGGGTATACCGCTGGATAAAAAAGAGTATAGCTTGCAAGACTGCATCGACGAGGCTATCGAGAGCGGCTTTTTGGACGAAGAGTCTGTCGTCGTAGCGGATAACAACAAAAGAGTATGCGTAGATTTTCGGCTTTTCGTGCTTGCGCTAAAAAACCTGCTGACAAACGGCGTCAAATACTCCGATGATGGCAAAGCAACGATAGAGGTCGAGAACGGGGTGCTAAAAATATCAAACCAAGGCGCGCCGCTACCTCAACCGATAGAACTGCTAGAACAGCCTTTCGTCAAAGGCAACGAATCAACTGAGGGGCTAGGACTAGGGCTCTACATCATCCGCCAAATCCTCGACGCACACGGCGCAAAACTTGAGTATCGCTATAATGACGGCATACATTCATTTATTATAGAGTTGGGGAAATTATCTTGCAAGAGCTAAAAAACATAGTCAAAAAAAGCGGCGCACTCTTCAAAAAAGGGTTTTTTGAACGCAAACAGATAACCTACAAAGGTACGGTAGACCTGCTGACAGAGTACGATGTGGCGATAGAAAAAGAGCTAACGGCGGCTTTGGCGGGAAGCGGCTACGAGATAGTAGGCGAAGAGAGCTGGGGCGGAGGGGAGCTACCCAAAAATGCGATATTCATAGACCCAATAGACGGCACAACCAACTTTGTCCACCAAATCCCGTTTTGCGCCATATCCGTAGGCGTTTGGGAGGATGGCAAACCCAAATATGCGGCGGTTTACAATCCGATACTTGAAGAGTTTTTTTGGGCTGAGGCTGGCAAAGGGGCGTACCTTAATGATGAAAGAATACATGTCTCCGCAGAATCGGACTTGCAAAAATCGCTCATAGCCACGGGCTTTCCGTACACAAAGGCAGAGGCTGGCGAGGACTTTCTTTGGGTGCTAAAAAAAATGGAGCGGGTGCTTCCATACACAAGAGATGTCCGCCGCCTCGGAGCCGCCTCGATGGATTTGTGCTATACGGCAAAAGGGGTGTTTGACGCATTTTACGAGATAAATCTCAAGCCTTGGGATACGGCGGCGGGCGTGCTAGTCGTCACGGAAGCTGGCGGCAGAGTCTCAGATGAGACTGGCGGCGAGTTTGCCTTGACCTCTCGTGGCGTCGTCGCAAGCGGCGCAAATGTGCATGATAACTTTCTAAAACTCCTCAATGAAGCTCACTAACTCTCCCGTAACAGAGCTTGAAGTATTTGGCGCAAAGTGGCTCATCAAACGAGATGAGCTGCTAGACACCGAGATCAATGGCAACAAAGCCCGAAAACTATACACATTTGCCGCCAATGACTTTGGAGTCGGTACGCTCATTAGCTACGGCGGAGCGCAAAGCAACGCTATGTACGCCCTCTCCGTACTCACAAAGTCACAAGGCATAGAATTTGTCTACTACACCAAAAAACTCCCCTCGCTATTGGCGGACTCACCGACAGGCAACCTCAAAGCCGCACTTGCGAACGGTATGCGACTGCTACAGCTAGAACACGGCGATTACAACGCAAAAATAGATGAACTTCTAACCTCAAAAGAGCCTGACACGCTAGTCATTAGGCAAGGTGGAGCAGACGAGTACGCAAGAGAGGGGCTAAAGGTGTTAGCGGATGAGCTAAACGAGTTTGCAAAAGCCGCAAATCTCAAAAATCCAATAGCAATCACAAGCAGCGGCACAGGCACGACGGCAGGGTATCTATCCGATTATCTTGATTTTGAGTGCCTAACGACCCCTTGCGTCTCAAATGCGGAGTTTTTGAAGGGTGAGTTTGAGAGACTAGGAGTGACGAAAAAGCCGACGATACTGGAGACAAAAGACAAAATAGCCTTCGCCGCACCGCATCCAAAACTACTAGCGACATACAAAGAGCTTTTGGCGGCAGGATTGGAGTTTGACCTTATATATGATGCGAAGTGTTGGCTTGCGATAGTTGAAAATTTGGAGTACTTTGATGGGCGAGATGTTATATTTGTGCATTCCGGCGGAGTGCTGGGCAATGAAACCCAGCTAGAGCGTTATCGTTATAAAGGCTTGTTTTAGACCTCTACACGATTTTCAATACTAAGTCCAAAACCAGATATACCAACAAACTCTTTGTTTTTGGAGTGTGTGAGCAGATTGATTTTTTTGATTCCCAGAAGCCCCAGTATCTGCGCCCCTACACCAAACTCTTTTACCTCTGAGCTTTCAGGGTGACTCGCATCTACGAAGATTATTACTCCACTCTCTTTGCTTAGTAGCTCCACGCTTCTAGTCAGCGACGAATAGCGGCTTTCGTTTGAGAGTAGCTCAATATCGGTAGATATGTTGTTGAACCTCACATTTGCCGTCTCGCCCGGCGTGCCGAACACAAAAGCCGTATGCACTTTGCCCGTATGGTCTTCAAAGCTTTTTTTCACGGCGGCTTTTGCCATAAAGCTTGAAGCCTCTGAGCTTACCTCTTTGACGAGTTTTTCTCTTTTGAGCCTATACTCTATAAGGTCGGAGACAAAGACTATTTTGAGGTTGTGTTTTGCGGCGAAGATTTCGAGGTCATCTCGCCTCGCCATCGTGCCGTCTTCTTTCATTATCTCACATATTACACCCGCCGGATATACTCCCGCAAGGCGGCATATATCCACGGAACCCTCAGTGTGACCAGTCCGCACGAGCACCCCGCCGTCTTTTGCGATAAGGGGAAATATATGCCCCGGGCGTACCAAATCATCAGGATGCGTATTTGTGTCAGCTAGCAGCCTTATCGTATCATCCCTCTCATACGCCGATATACCAGTAGCGCACCCCTTGGCATCCACGGAGACGGTAAAGGCGGTCTCATACGAAGAGCTATTCTTTGCGACCATCGGGGCTAGTTCCATCCTTGCGGCATCCTCTCTCGTGATAGCCACGCATATAAGCCCTTTTGCCTCGGACGCCATGAAGTTCACCTTCTCTGCCGTACTGAATGCCGCCGCATAGACGAGATCGCCCTCATTTTCCCTATCTTCATCGTCCATCATAACGACCATATTGCCTTTTTTTATCTCTTCTATCGCTTCCAACACTCTATTAATAGGCATCGCTTCTCCGTTTCTCTTTTGTTAATGAGAAATTTATCGTTTTTTAGTTGACAAAGCGGTTAAGTTCCGCTATAATTTCGGTCTCAAAAGTGATTGGGGTATCGTCTAGCGGCAGGACAGCTGGTTTTGGTCCAGCTAACCGAGGTTCGAATCCTTGTACCCCAGCCATTTTAAGTATTTTCCTTGGTCACCGCAGGATGGAGCAGTCCGGTAGCTCGTCGNNAGGTCGTAGGTTCAAATCCTACTCCTGCAACCAGTCTTTCAAACACTCAAAAATCACACTCATTTTAAGCTATTTTTTAGTACATTGCCTAAAGTAGCGTAATTTATATGCAATAAACTACCACCATAAAATCATCGTAGAGAGCAGAAATGATGGAATCTGAAGAATTAATGGAGTCATTAAAGGAAAGAATTAAAGAGATATTGCCAATCATTGATACCGCTGCAGGGCATGCGACTTCATTTGAAAAACTTCCCGAAATACTACTAGATATAAAAATGGCACTAATGCCAATTCAAAGATTCGCATATACACTCTCAGACCAAGAAATGAATGCTATGCACAATGCAATGAATAATTTATATACTATATTACCATCATATATTCAAGACGCTAGCCATTATAAACAAAATACTGGTCAAAAACTACAAGAAGTAGCTACTGCTGCACTATCCAAAATCGAGACATTAAGCAACGAGGTTGCAAACAGGGACGATGGCAATATGCCGGTTGTCCTGCAAGAAAGATTTTCAAAAATAGACTATAGTGAATTTATGGATACGCTGAATCTGCAGCAAGAAGAAATAAACACATTAAAAGCAAAAATAAATATAGTTCAGGAAGAGAAAGACGCCCTAGAAAAATACATAAACCTTGAAGGGCGAGAACAGCGTTTAACCGATTTGGGCAACTATGCAGATAGTATCATAATTGAGACAAATAGGGCTCTAGTCGAGGCGAACAAAGCATTAGAAGCCACAGAAAAGGAATTCGGAATTAGGGCTGCGCACGAGCTTGAAGTTGAATATAAAAATGCTTTTACAAACTATTCAAAGCTATCAATTCAATGGCTGATAGCTTCTGTTATCTTTGGTGTTGTACTTTTAATGACAATAATTTTTTATTCGGCAACACCGGATAATTACGGAACTGCGGACAAAAACGAAATCATAAATGAACAAAAAAGCAAGACCGAGCTAACAATAAGCAAGGACGGCGTATCAAATATCATCAAGCAGTCAGATGGCATAAAGACACACGAAAATAAACACGAACTAGCAGACACACTACACGACATATCGCCATACGCAACAAAGTTCTCGATAATAGCCCTACTTCTAGGATTAGGCACATTCTGCATCAAAATATCACTCTCATATAGAAGATTAGCAGAAGAGTACAACCACAAGACGATACTCGCCAAAAACCTGCTGATGGGAGGCAAAGCACTAGAAGGCTTTCTCGGCGACAGGGATAAGATGGTGGAAGCCTTTGCAGTCCCTTCCCTACTCCAAATCCTAGAGGACCCGCTTGTGAAATCCAGAAAGGATAAGGGCGGAAATGATGTTACACTTGTTGAGAAAATAACAAATAAACTATTTGATTCTGCGGAAAAAAAGAAGGATTAAAAAAGCAAAGCCACTATTTTAACTCATCCCAAAATTCTTTTATATCTTTTGTTCTTCCTGCTTTGACATCCGCCAACCCCTGCCATACACCTTTGGCAATCTCTAGCTCTATTGGATAGTTAACGCATTTAGCCTCAATATCAGCCCAAAATTTATCGTCCATGTCAAATACCTCCAATTCGCCTCTTTTGTATGCCTCCATATCTTTAGCTACCTGTTTTTGAGCTTTTGACATTTTTTTGTGTTCCTTGCTATACATTAAGGCTATTAATCCGCATATTTCATATCGGCCATTTTTTGGCTTATCGCTTCTTGGAGCTTTGCTAGGTTGACAAGCAAATTTTCGCTCATTTGGACTATCTTATCGGACGCAAAACCTACTATCTTGGCTTTCTCTGCACATACGGCGTCATAGTTGTTGTCTAGCTTTTGTAATAGCTCGTCAAATACCGCCTCGTCGTAGTTTAGCTCGTCAAGAATACTCAACATTCCTACGGTAAAAGTATTTGCTATCCTGATGGCGTTTTCCATCTGCTTTTCATCGTAGTCAAATAGCTTGACGGCATACGACATCGCTTTTTCATACATCTCTACCGTTGGCGTAGCAGTCATTTTTTATCTCCAAAGTTATTCATAAGTATACACAAAATCAAGCCACAATCACCTGATTCTTCCCCGTCCTCTTCGCCTCATACAATGCACTATCCACCTTATGCACCAGCCCGTCTTGACTCTCCAGACTGCTCAACTCTCCAAGTCCTATTCTGACAGTCAGCTGGCGTCCTAGAAGCTCATTTAGCACTCCGTCTTCCCTGACTACTTCGCAAACCTTTTGAGCGATTTTGGTCGCATCTTCTAGTTCCACATCGACTAGCAACAGGGCAAACTCTTCGCCGCCCCAGCGTGTTATCATGTCGGAGTTGCGAAGCTCTGTTCTTAGGATTTCGGCCATGCGTATCAACACTTGGTCGCCGACTAGATGTCCGAAGTCATCGTTGACTTTTTTGAAATCGTCTATATCGATTAGCACGAGTGTGAGCTTGTTGACGCCTTTATGATAGAGCTTGTAGAATTTCTCAAATAGCTCATTAAATTTTCTTCGGTTAGCCAGCCTAGTCAGAGAGTCTTCGCTCGCCATCTCCACAAGCTGTTTTTGATAGATATTTATCGTATAGACGATACCAAGATAGTGACCAAAAGCGAAATAGCCAGATTGGCGTAAAAGGTCTTTTTGGGCTCGCCGATGTACTCTTTTTTGTTGATTTCGACGAATAGATATAGCTTGAGCTTTTCGATATATTTGGTATTGAGCAGGTATTCGTTATCTTTGTCTTTGTACTCAAATTGAGTCTGTCCGCCCTTAAAAATAGCCCCTTTAATCTCTTTAAGCCCTTCGATCTTTGCGATATTTCCCCGTTTATTCAGCTCTTTTGAAAAAAGAGTTATTTCTCCGTTTTGCCCCACGAAGTAAACATCATATTTGTATTTATTTTTGAAAGAGCCGAGCATATCTTCGATATTTAAGATCTTCACACCCACGCCCGTTATGCCAATCATCTCTTTTTTATAGTCCATCACTTTGTAGTTTATAAACATGATTAGTGAGTCACTTAGATTAGCGTTATAACTAGATTTATCTCATAAGGTTCCGGTTGCTCTTTGAAGCGAAAATACCATGCATCGGCACTGTTTTCTTTATTGACGACATCGATGACGCCTCGTGAGTGATAGTATTTTTTGGTTTTGTCGGAGACCAAAAAGGTCGTAAAGACATTGTATTTTCGCTGGATTTCGGCAAAATAGCGCATAATACCGTTAATATCCGCCTCGCCGCTCATAATCCAATCACGAAGGAATGTGTCGTGAGACATGAGAGACGAGACCAAAAGCGGCTCAATCATACGCTGCTGAACCTCTGCGTAGATGTTATCGACAGAGAGTGGCAAAGATGTACTTTGTAGTTGTGCTTGCGCATCCTGTACATTTTTATGATAATTAATAAGAGAACCGACAATAGAAACGCCCAGTAGCAACCCTGCTATCGTGGCGACGACTTTCGTTTTTAACTGCATAGCTTTTCTCCGTGAATGTACACGATTATAACGCAAAGCATACTTCTATCATGTTGCGCCATTTTATCGGAACCTTTTATGCACAGCTTTATTAATGCAGATTTTAAAAAACTTCAAAAAATACGAAAACTTCCTATCAGACAGGACAGCGGAAGATGAGCGAGATGTTACGGCGTTGTTTGACGGAGTAGCTGAGTATATAGATGGCATGGGTGCGGCAAAGCTGGCATTGCCGGATGGATTTGTGCGTGACCTTGGGCTTTATCTTCGCAAAAAAGCTGAAATGGTAGAATACTTTGAAGATGTGGAGCGGCGGTATCTACTGCTTTCCGATTTGTACGGATATTTAAAGTTAAAGGGCGAGATATGACTCAAAAGCTGACGGATTGGCTGAATGCAAACGGTTTTGATGCGGGCGACATAGAAAAAATAGGCGAGAACGGCTCAACCGCTCTTTTGATAGCATCCAGAATCGGTGCGGCAGACATAGCGGTGGAGCTCATATCCCTAGGAGCCGATGTAAACCGCAAAAACAGTGATGGCAACAACGCCCTATGGAACAGCGTCTACGCCCAAAACAAAGAGATAATAGACGCCCTAATCAAAGCGGGAATAGACAAAAACAATCAAAACGACAACGGCGCAACGGCACTCATGTACGCTAGCTCAAACGCATTAGAAGAGATGGTGGAGCTGTTGCTTTTCCACGGGTGCGACAAAGGTCTCCAAAACTTCGACGACTTCGCAGCGCTAGACCTCGCCTCCACGGCAAAAATACTCAAAATGCTCCGATGAATTACCACCAAAAGACAGAGCACAGCTACAAATCCGTTCGGATGAATAGCGGCTTTTTGGACTGGGCTACGCAGCCTAGCGCATTCAAGTCGTATCCAGGGTTTTACCCTAGAAAAAAGCTTGATAACGCAAAGTCGCTAGAGGGCGCAATACTGCTCGCCGGCAAAATCACATTTGAGAAAAAATACGGCAACGACGAATATTTTTTGCGGACATGGGCAAGTGCCGGGGCGCTCTATCCCGTGGAGATGTATGTGCAGATGCGCTCGGTGGAAGGGTATATCGACGGTGTATATCATTTTGAGCCACGAAGCGAGAGTCTGGCGCTACTGCATGAGCTAAACCGTGACGGACTAGAGCGGCACGCCGCCCTTGACTATGACATCAAAGGGGCTCTGTTTTTGTTCGCTTCTCCCTACTTTCGCTCTTCGTGGAAGTACAAAAACAGGGCACTTAGATACTGTCTGCTGGACACAGGACACCACTACGGGGCTCTTGAAATAGGGGCGTATGCGAATGGACTACAGAGTGAGGCAGTTTTTGGCTTTGATAAACTCTCAATATGCGAAATAATGGGGTTTGAAAACAAAGAGCTGGCGACGATGCTTGCCTTTATCGGCGAAAAAACGGAGCAAAAATCAAAAGAGATTAGCGAGAGACTACCGTTTGTGTCGCCTACCGATTATTTTGAGCAAAACGGCTTTATTGAGGAGGCATATAGGGCTAGTGTCGAGCAAAGCTGCCGTGAGAGCGATAGGCAAAAACCAAGCTTTGATTTTGATAAAATATCACTCCTAAACGCCATACAAAATCGTAGGTCGATACGGGCTTTTTATGCTCATTCGATAAGCAAGGACGAGTATGAGCGGATAGTTAGCGTTGCCGGACAATCAATGGACGGACTTGATATTTATGCCGTTATCAACAATGTAGATGGAGCGCAAAAGGGGCTCTACAGAGGTGCGGAGCTTCTAAAAGCGGGGGATTTTTCCCAAAAAGCGGGCTATCTATGCCTAGAGCAAGCCCTAGGCAGCCGTAGCGCCGTTACGCTCTTTGTCGCCTCCGCCGCCGACTCGTATCAGGCAGATGTCACAAGAGCCGGCATATACGGGCATAGAGTCTACATCGCCGCCGCAATGCTGGGCATTGGCGTGAGCGGTATCGGAGCATACTATGACGGCGAAGTAAAAGAGTTTTTGGAAACCGACAAACATATACTCTATGCACTGGCCATCGGAAGATAAAAAAAATAAAGGAACCAACGATGCTAAAAGCAGTTTACGCCACTACTTTCCTGCTTTGGATTAGCGCTATGGCGGGTATAGCTACGACGCAAAGTGGCTTTTCGGCGCAAGCTCCGATGTGCATGGCTTCCACGATGGTTATTTTCGGGATTGCGACGCTCATCATCAAGTGGATGGAGAAAAAAGCGAGCAGTTAGCCTCGTAGTCTTATCACCCTCGCTAGGTCGCTGTCCATGTTGAGTAGGTGCGTACGAAACCAGTCGCCGAGCCTATCTTTGACATATGCTTTGGCAAAAAATAGCTTGCCGCTTTTGGCTTTATCCATAAAGTACCACATCTCCTCAAGCGCTTTTTTGTGCTCCTGCTCGTGTTCGTATTTATTCGCATAGCCTTCCATATCGGCTTCTTCCTGCGCAAAATGCGCCTTGGTATGCTCCACCACCTCTTCAAAAAGTGCGATAAATTCGGCGTCACTAGCGACTTTCAACCTCTCAAAAAGAGCCCAAAACTCCTCGTGTCTCGCATCTATCGACTCCAGACCAACCTTTAGCTCATTTGGCAAACCGCTCATATATCTCCTTTGATATTTCGTAGCTCTCTTCTTGAAAAATAGTACGATATGCACGCCATAGAGGCGTAGCTGAGCACCAGTGCGACGCTCACGCCTGTGAGTGTGGGTGAGATATAGTGCGTCAAAAACGCAAAAAACGGAAATAGCACGCTCCCGCAAGCCCTCACGATCATCGACAGAAAAAATCTATCAAGAGACTTTAGCACCGCCACCTGATAGGTGTTCATTGAGACAAAAAAGATAGCGATAGATAGCGTCGTCAAAGCATTTGCGGCAAGCATATAGCTCTCGCCGAATAGCCGAGAGATGACGAAAGAGGAAAAAAACAGACAGAGCAAAAATACCGCCGCACCCGAAAACAGAGCATACCTAAAGGCAAAGCCGTTGAGCTTTCGGATACCGTCAAACTCTTTTTGAGAGACAAGATGTGAAAGCTCCGGCAAAATAAACTTGACTATCGGAAAGATAAAAATGGCGATAAAATACATAAAAAAGCTCTTGACCACCACCTGAAAATCGCCCAAAATCTCTAATGAAAACTCATACCCGACGAAGAGCACGGCAAGGTATATGATAAGCATTCCAAATACAAATTCCATTCCGCCGAGTATCGAGTTTTTGATAAAGCTCCTCGTACCCTCATCCAGCGAGATGCGCAAAAACGGCGGCTCCCCGTAAAGCCTATTTTTGCGGACAAATATGTACACACTTATGCTGGCTAGTCCAAAAATGGAGGAGAGAAACAACACATCAAAGGAGTGAATCAAAAAAGTGTAGTACAAAAGAGCGAACCACGCAAGAGCGGCGATAGGCTCCAGTAGCGTCGTAGCGTTGATGTCGGCGTAAAGTCTATACATACTGAGCTGATTTGAAAAATATGTATAAAACCCGAAAGAGGCAAACAGCAAAAACAGATACAACGCAGAGACCGAAAAATCGGAGAGAGCCGTAAGGGCAAGGCTAGACAAAAAGCCTATGACTGAGACCGCAAAGACGGCGAGCCTGAAGATGCCGAGTATCTGCGCCGCATCCGTGCCTTTGTTGTAAGCGACGGCCATAGAAGCCCTGAAGCCGATAAAAAGCAGCATGAAAATACCGACTATGTCGATAGCGGTAAAAAAAAGCGCAAGGGAGGTTTTTGGGAAGATGGAGGCGACTAAACTTTTGAAAAACAGCGAAACGGCAATGGAGGCAATCGTAAAAACAATGCTGAGTAAAAATGCCTTTTTCAAAGCTTTTTCGCTTTTTTCATAAAGAGAGCAAAGCCCCGCTCCTCTTTTGCGCCGACCGAGTAGCTAATTAGCTTCAGATACTCTTTTGCATCTTTCGTTTTAAAGCCCTTTTGCCTAGCTTCCCGCTCCATCAGATAGTGCGGTATGTTGATTTTGCGGCAACGAAACTCGTCTGAGAGCCTTTTGTAGCGTGCACCGTGTCGGTTGAAGCAAAACCTGCCAAAAACAAAAGGCAAGCCCGTCTTTTTGTGCCACAAACCAGCCAAATCTATATATTCTGACGGAGCCAAAAGGTATTTTAACAGCGCCTTATCCCCTATAAAGACCTCGCCCTCTAGACCAAGCACACGGGCAAGAGTGTTTGAAGTAGCCGACTCATTGTCGCTTTTGCACTCGCCTAGCTTTATAATCACGCTTTTGACCGCACCTTTTGCCACTATCCCGCTAGAAGTCCTATTCGCCCTCGTACTCTCGACAGATGACACAAATGCAGCGTCCACAAGCTTACGGCGAAACATCTCATTGATTTTGGAAGGATACGACCCCCGCTTCGTACTTTGGAGTTTTTGGGCAAATAGTTTTGGCTTTTTTTTGAGAAAAAACCGAAACGGTAGGAGGTTTAGGTATGAGATATTAGCGATATTCACGGGCTACTTTCTTTTTTGGTTTATTTTAACTCTGATTGGCTTTCCATACCTCAATCTTCTATATAAAAGATTATGCGTTAAAATCAAACAAATCACAGAAATTGAGAACATCAGTGCAAAAAGAAGATTAAAAAGCCATGTATCAAGCCCTCGCTAATAACAATTGGTTTTGCAGTGGCGGCTTTAAATAGCACCAAACATAAACAATTATTACTTCCTAAAAAGTTGAACATGTGAGCCAATCCTGACAAGTTGTAGCTCATTCAGCTCGGTTTCTGCCTTGTATATCGAAAGCAAGTCAGGCTTTATGTGACACTCCGAACAGCCGTTATAATTGCCTATCAATATATGGTTTTTGTATTTTGCGTCAAGCGGATCACTGTTTACAAGGGTTTGCAATACCATCTTAAGTCTATCTTTGTCATCAGTGTTTAGCTTTTTGAAGTCCGACTTGAAGCCGCTAGTGCGGAATATTTCTAACAAAGTTTAGTTTTCCAAATCATCAAATAGTGCGTCCACGCTAGCAAACTTCTTACCCTCTCTATTTTCCAACTCACTAAGCGCTTTTTGCGTCTCTTTTGTCGGGAGCTTTACCTCAAACGGCAAACCTTTTTGGAGCCTTACTTGTTGCAAAAAAAGCGTAATCGCTTGCGTCATATTAAGCCCTAGCTCACTTAGCGTCTTTTCGGTCTCTATCTTTAAGCTAGGCTCAATCCGTGCGTGTATCATCGTGCTTTTGGTCATGGTGAAATCCTATTTTGTGTTTTTGCAAAAAGTGTATCTCATTTGAGATACAAAGTCAAGATAATTTACGACGCTCTTCCTCTTGTTTAATCCAAGCTTTTGTACCATAAAAATTAAAAAAGGCGCTTCTTTGGTAAAAGTAGAATTTCTAGGTCCTATCGGTATCGGCGAGATGGAATTTGAGGCGGTGACGCTTTCAGAACTGGGTGCAAAACTGCAAAAGATAGAAGAGTTGAAACCGTGGCTGGCAAACTCGGCGATAGCGGTCAACGACACTCTAACGAGCGACAAAAATATGCCACTCAAAGACGGCGATAAAATATCGATACTGCCTCCGGTGTGCGGCGGATGAGTATGCTTTCGCTTTATGACGGTTCGCTTAATGTCGAGCGGATTTTTAACGGCTGGCATGACGAGTACAAAACGCAAAATTTCGGCGCTTTTATCACATTTGTCGGTATCGTGCGAGACGAGGACGGTATCGAAGGCTTGAGCTTCGATATTTACGAGCCCATCCTAACCTCTTGGTTTGAGGCATGGCAGACAAAGGCAAAGGAGCAAAATGCTCTGATACTGATGGCGCACTCTCGTGGTGATGTGCCGCTACACACAACTAGCTATATCGCCGCAGTGCTTAGCCCAAAACGAAAAGTGGCGTTAGCGCTCATTAACGACTTTGTGGAGGACTTCAAGGCGAAGGCTCCTATCTGGAAGTACGACCTTAGAGGCGGCAAACGGGTGTATGCAGAGGATAGAAGCACGGCATTACCCTCAGCGGGGCTACTCTCATGACGGAGCAGATAGCACAGTTTTTTGTGCGGATAGTGAGCGACTGGGGATATATCGGAATATTCGTGCTTATGGCGCTAGAGAGCACCGTATTTCCGATACCTAGCGAGCTTGTGATGATACCTGCCGGATATTTGGCACATCAGGGCGAGCTGAGTGCGACTCTTAGCGTCGTAGCGGGAACAGCGGGAAGTCTAGTGGGGGCGCTCATTAACTATGTCGTTTCACGCAGATACGGTAGAAGCTTTCTATGGAACCACGGCAAAAAAATCCTCGTCTCCCGCCGCAGATTGGCGCAGATGGACTACTTCTTTAGGCGTTACGGCGAAATCACGACATTCCTAGGTCGCCTCATCCCCGTAGCCCGCCATTACATCTCCATCCCTGCGGGGCTTGCGAAGATGAGGCTTTGGAGATTTATGCTGTTTACCTCGCTTGGGGCATTCGTCTGGATGGTCGTACTTACGGCACTAGGGTATTTCATAGGCAATAATATCGAGCAAATCAAGCAGTACACACACCTTGTCGGATACGCCGCCATAGCTCTCTCTATCGTAGCTTTCATATACTACTACACCAAAAAAAGAGTAAAAATTGCAAAAAACTGATGAGCTATACAACAAGGCGGCAAACGCTTTTGAATCCGGTGATTATGAGGTGGCGAAAAAATGGGCGAATGAGTGCCTAAGGGTCGATAAAAAAGAGTTTCGTAGCCTCAATCTCTTAGGCGTACTGCTCGCAAACGAAGGCAAAAACGAAGCGGCGGCAAACGCCTACCAAAAATCACTGGAAGTAAACCCGAGAAACCCGCAGACCATCAACAACCTTGCAAATATACTCTCAAAAGAGGGCGAGCTGGAAAAAGCGGCAAACCTATACAAAAATGCGATAGTCCTAGATCCTAGCTTCATAACGGCAAGGCATAATCTAGCAAAAACGGCGCTAAAACTAGGGCGGCTAGATGAGGCGATAAGCGAAGCAGCAAAAGCCTTTGAAATGGATAGCACGGACGGCAATGCGCTAATCACGCTAGGCAATGCGCTAAGAGCCAAAAAAGAGTACGAAGCAGCCGAGGAAGCATATAAGATAGCCCTCAACTACCCAAAAGCACAAAAAGATGCGCTTATAGAACTTGGCATTATGAAAAGCGAACAAAAGCTCTTTGACGAAGCGCTAGGATATTTCGTCACAGTGCTTCAGGCAGACCCAAACCACGCCGGCTCATACTGCAACATCTCCAGCATTCTAATCGACAAAGGCGAACTCTCAAAGGCAAAAGGTGCGATTATCAAGGCGTTCGAGCTAGACCCAAACGATGCGGTAAACCATATAAATCTAGGCGTGTTACTCAAATGGGAGGCGAGATTTGACGAGGCGAAAGAGGCGTTTACTAGGGCTATAGAACTAGGTGACCCAAAAAATGCGGCAAAGACAAATCTAGGGCTTCTGCTAATGCTTTTTGGCGATTACGAAAAAGGACTAGAGTTGTACGAATACCGTCCAAAAACTGGTCTGGAGTGCGGCGCGCCGATATATGATGGCGAGGAGATGAGTGGCAAAACACTACTCGTATACCATGAACAAGGATTTGGCGATACCATCAACTTCGCAAGACTACTAAAACATCCAAAACTCCAAAACGCAAATATAATATTTTCCCCACAAGAGCCGTTACAAGAGCTGTTTAAAACTTCAAATCTCGATATGAAAGTGATGGCGCAAGATGAGATAGTCGCTCAAAATCCGCATTTTGACTACCACACGAACCTCATCGGACTGTTGCGGACGCTTGCAATTAGAGCGGACGCAATCCCACAAAACATAGACTACATCAAGGACGATGCGAATAAAGTAGATTTTTTTGCCTCCAAACTTCCAAGCGGCAAACCAAAAATAGGTATAGCATGGAGAGGTAACAAAGACTACACTGGAGATACGCTACGCTCGGTAGATGCGGCTAGTTTCGCTACCTTAAAAAACGACGCTTACACATTCGTCTCGTTGCAAAAAGAGTTTGAAGCGGCGGATATGCAGCTACTCCAAAATGAGCTCGGACTTATCGACATGAGCGAGCATCTGAGCGATTTTACAGACACTTCCGCACTTATAGAGTGCCTAGACATGGTAATCACCGTCGATACCTCCGTGGCACATCTGTGCGCTACAAAAGGCAAACCGACATGGATACTACTGCCCTCCTCACCTGACTGGAGATGGGGTATTGAGGGTGCGACTACGCCGTGGTACTCGTCTGCAAAGCTTTATAGAAAAGCTGTCTCTGAGGAGTGGGAAGCGGTGTTTGAGCGGTTAAAGGCGGATTTGGCGCAAAAATAATATTGCTATTTGCAATATTTTTAGCCCCACTCTTCTCTTTCGTCTAAAATCCTTGCATGATTTTGGATGAAAAACTAGAGATTTTATCGGACGCCGCAAAATACGACTCCTCCTGCTCCTCGTCGGGCTCGGATAGACCTGCCGTAAACGGGGGAATCGGAAAC